>JBARRQ010000154.1:0-10404 GCA_049644305.1 Gaiellaceae bacterium | reverse complement strand
GGCGGAGGCGGCGGAGCAGGCGGAGGTGGCGGGGGCGGCGGCAAGACCGCCGGAGGAGGAGGCGGAGGCGGCGGAGGCGGCGGAGGCGGCGGAGGTGGCGGAGGCGGAGGCGGAGGCGGCGGGGGTGGCGGAGGTGGAGGCGGAGGCGTGGGTGCGGGTGGAGGAGGAGGTGCGCTTGCAGGCGCAAGCGGGCCCTTCCGCGAGCCGCTTCTGGAGATCAACGAGGGGTTGGGCGATGGGGATTTCGCATTTGAGGAGCCACCCCGCCGGGTGGGCGAAGTGGTCCCGGTGCTCGGCCCGCTGGCGGATGAGCTCCAGATCCCGACCGAGTGCAGGGCAGCCGGTGTGAAGCTCGTGACTGCCACGGTTGCCGAGGTGGCGCCGGCGCCCTTGCCGGCGCTCTGGCGCGGATATTCAGGTGCGAAGACGACACGCCGGGCCAGCCGGTCGCTGGCGACGCCGGTGGTGACGTCCGAGAGAATTGGAAGCCCGATCGTGACCCAGAGGACTGCCACGAGAGGGAGCGCGAGCAGGATCGGAAGCGCACGCGAACGCGAGCGCGCAAGGCTGCGTGCCGAGGGTAGACGCCGGGGTAGCTCGACGTAATGCCGCATGTGTCTCCGTCCGCAGGGCCGTGAAGGCCGTCCCATTGACCGTAGGGCGCTCCAGCGGGCCGCGACTCCCCCGGACGGGTGACTTCGGGCAAGCGCGGGCCGGTCGGCGGTACGCTCGCGTGGTGTCCGAGACCGAGTCCACTGAGGGGAAGCTCAAGCGCCTAGAGGAGCTGCGCAGTGAGGCACTCCATTCCGGCAGCGGCGGTGCTGTCGAGCGCCAGCGCCAACAAGGAAAGCTGCTTGCCCGGGAGCGGGTCGAGAGGCTGCTCGACGAAGGCTCGTTCGTCGAGCTTGACCGCTACGTACGCCACAGAGAAGCCGAGTTCGGCATGCGCGAAAGACGGCCTTACGGCGACGCGGTCGTCACAGGCTACGGCACGATCTTCGGCCGCAGGGTGTTCGTGTTCTCCCAGGACTTCACGGTTTTCGGCGGCAGCCTCTCGGAGGTGTTCGCCGAGAAGATCTGCAAGGTCATGGATCTCGCGGCGAAGTACGGCTGCCCGGTGGTCGGGATCAACGATTCCGGCGGCGCGCGGATCCAGGAAGGCGTCGTCTCTCTCGCCGGCTACGCAGAGATCTTCTGGCGGAACGTGCAGTGCTCGGGAGTGATCCCGCAGCTGAGCCTGATCATGGGGCCGTGCGCGGGGGGAGCCGTCTACTCACCCGTGATGACCGACTTCGTGCTGATGGTCGAGGGGAGCTCGTACATGTTCATCACGGGGCCCGACGTGGTGAAGACCGTGACGGGCGAGGAGGTGACCTTCGAGGAGCTTGGCGGCGCCGCGACGCACGCCTCGAAGTCAGGGGTCGCACACTTCATCTCGCCGAGTGAGGAAGCATGCCTCGAGGATGCCCGGTACCTCCTCTCATTCCTGCCGCAGAACAACGTCGATCCACCTCCGTGCTTCGAGCCGGCCGATTCGGCAGCGCGTGAGGACGCCCAGCTCGACACCCTGATCCCCGACGATCCGGCGAAGCCGTATGACATGAAGGACGTGGTGCGGCGCGTCGTCGACGACGGAGATTTCCTCGAGGTGCACGAGCGGTGGGCCGACAATCTCGTCTGTGGGTTTGCCCGCCTGAACGGCCATCCGGTCGGCGTCGTCGGCAACCAGCCGCGCTCGTTGGCCGGGGTGCTCGACATCGACTCCTCGGTGAAGGGCGCCCGCTTCGTGCGCACCTGCGACGCCTTCAACATTCCGCTCGTGACCTTTGTCGACGTACCTGGGTTTCTGCCGGGCACCGCGCAGGAGTGGGGCGGCATCATCCGTCATGGAGCGAAGCTGCTCTACGCGTACAGCGAGGCGACGGTTCCAAAGCTCGCCGTGATCACGCGCAAGGCCTACGGCGGCGCCTACGACGTCATGAGCTCGAAGCACATCCGGTCCGATTTCAACTTCGCCTGGCCGACGGCCGAGGTCGCCGTGATGGGCCCGGAGAGCGCGGTCAACATCGTCTTCCGAAAGGAGCTGGAGCGAGCCTCCGACCCCGCGGCCCGGCGCGAGGAGCTGATCCAGGACTATCGCGAGCGGTTCGCCAACCCGTACGTCGCAGCCGAGCGCGGCTACGTCGACGACGTGATCGAGCCGAGGCGCACCCGCCCGGTGCTGGCGGATGCGCTCGAGACGGCATTGACCAAGCGCGAGCGCCGCCCACCGCGCAAGCACGGCAACATCCCGCTCTAGCGCGTGACTGCCCTAGGAGGGCTTGACGAAGTCTCGTGTGTGCCGTCGGGCCGCGCTGTCCGCCCCGAGGCGGCGTCCTCGGGCGAAGTTCCGCCAAACCCTCCTAGTTAAGGCGCGCCCAGCCTCCTCCCCGACGCGATCGTATCCAGGAAGGTCGGACACGTGGGTGACCCGAATGTGCCGAAACTGTCGCGGCGTGCACGAGATCGCGGGGGCGGGCTTGCCGCAAAAACCCGCCCCGCAGATGGTCAGGATGCCACGGCCGCAGCGAGCTTGGCCGGCCTGATGTCCAGGGTGAGCTCCTCGGCGAGGGCGGTCACGATGCCCGGATCGAACTGCGTCCCCGCGCACCGGTCGAGCTCGGCGATCGCATCCTCTGGTGCCACCCGTCGCTGGTAGATGCGTTCGGATGTCATAGCGTCGTAAGCGTCGGCCACGAAGATGATTCGAGCGCCGAGCGGTATCTGCTCGCCCGGAAGCCCGTCCGGGTACCCGCTCCCATCCCAGCGCTCGTGATGATGCAGGACCCAGTCCGCAACCGGGTCGATGCCGAGGCTCTCGAGCATCCTGAAGCCGATCTGCGGGTGGCGCTCGAGCACCAGCCTCTCGGGATCCGTCAGCGGCCCCGGCTTGCGCAGAATCTCCTCCGGGATGGCGAGCTTCCCGAGGTCGTGCAGGCTCGCGGCGAGCCGAGTGAGCTCCACGTCCTCGTCCGCCAGCTCGAGCCGGCGCGCCATCCGGGCCGCCAGGTCTGCGACGCGCTGAGAGTGGCTGCCCGTGTAGACGTCGCGTGCGTCGACTGCCCGGGCGAGGCTCGCAGCCGCGCGGAAACGTGCGGCCCGGTCCGGCCCGACCGCGAGACGCTTCAGCTCCGCGAGCTCGATCACATCCGGCCGGTAGGCACGGGCGCGGTTCTTGCCGTGCTCCTTGGCCCAGTACAGTGCGCTATCGGCGAGGCGGATCAGCTCGTCTCGCTCGGTCGCGTGATGGGGCGAAATCGCGACGCCCGCGCTGACCGTCACGGAGCCGAACTGGTCCAGCTTGAGGGCCGCGATCCTCTTGACGACGGACGAAGCTGCACTCATGGCCGCGGCCTCGTCATAGCCCGGCAGCAAGAGGGCGAACTCGTCGCCTCCGAGCCGGAAGGCCTCGCCGGTCTGGCGAAGGCGGCCGGCGAGCTGCGAGAGAACCCGGTCGCCGGCCGGATGGCCGAAGCGGTCGTTGACCCGCTTGAAGTCATCGACGTCGACCAGGCAGAGAGTCAGCTGTTGCCGACGCTGGTGCGCCGACTCGAGCTCCCGCTCGAGGCGCTCGTGGAAGTGACGGTGGTTCCCGAGGCCGGTCAGCGGGTCTGTCAGCGCAAGTCGCATCGCCCGAAGGGCGCGCACGATCGCGCGCTGGTAGAGCTGGATCGCCAGCAACGGCCCGACCAGGGCGACCGATAGGAAGGGCGAGCGCTGCCAGAGGACGACGAGCATCAGCGCAGCCGAGCCCATCAACGAGAAGGGAACAACCGTCCAGCGGAGGTTCGAGCGGGCCAGGTCCCAGAGCGAGCGATGCGAGACGACGGCGACGACGGCCGTGATCAGGACCAGGTTGACCAGGTACTGGGCTGAGGCTGCGGTTCCAACCCGTGCCAGCACCGAGCTGGCGCCGCCTTCACCGCCGATCGGCGCCGAGAGCGCCCCGGCCGCTGTGGCCGCCAATGCGAGGACCGAGACGTTGTAGACGACGCGGATCCGAGGTCGGTGCTCCATGAGCTGCGTCACGGCAGGAGCAAGAAAGACGACGAGCAGGCCGGCCGCCCAGCCGAAGAGGACGATCGAGGCGACGCCGAAGACGAACGAGAGCGAGACGCCCCCTGTCTCGACGCCCTCGACGGGCACGGGGAATCGGTCGGCAAGCGTGGACGCGCTGAGCAGCGCCGCGACCCCGAGCAGAGTGGTTGCGCGGTGCGGCGTGACCGCGAAGGACACGATCGCGGCGCACGTGACGCCGAGCCCGGCGATGCACACGGGAACGATGACCCCGTAAAGCCGCAGAGGCGGAAGGGCGCTCTGCTTCACAGCGCCGCTACCAGTAGAGATTTAGCAAGACTTCCTCGACGCCTCCGCCGGCGACCGCGATCAGGATCAACACGAGGGCGGCGGCAAGGGCGACGAGGCGAGGACGCCAGTGCAGCATCGTCAACCTCCCCATATCACTGAACACGACGCCGCCGATTCTCAACTGCCTGCAAAGGGCCTACAATCCCCCGGAAGGGGGAGTTGTCTACTTCGGCGACTAAGGGGTCCCGACGAGGCCGGCTTCAGCGAGCGGCCGGCGTCCCCAGGCGAACGACTGCTTGTACCAGCCGGTCAGCGGGACGACCGCCACGCCTTGACCGGATGAGTGGATCATCCAGCCTGAACCGAGGTAGATGCCGGCGTGGCCGATGGCGTTGGGTTGCGAGCGCGGTCCGGCTCCGAAGAAGAGGACGTCGCCCGGCGCGAGCTTGGAGAACGGAATTCGTTTCGCGCGGGGCACCTCGCCGCTCATCTGATAGGTCGTCCGTCCTTGGATCGTTACGCTCAGCGCTGAGCCGCCGGGATACAACTGGATTTTATAGATCCGCCAGACGAAACCCGAGCAATCGAAGCCGCCACGAGCCTGGACTCCGGCAGGAGCCTCGACGTTCTCGCTGGTGCCACCCCAGACGTACGGGTAGCCGATGAAGCGGACCGCCGTATCGAGCAGGCGCTTTTGCCAGACTCCGAGCTCGGGGAGCGTGAAGGTAGCGGCGGCATCCACGACGTACTGCCGCTCCCATCCGCCGAAGCGCAGAATCTTCGCCACCGAATAGGCCGTCTCGGCGCGGGTGACCGGATCGTTCGGCAAAAGCTCGAGGTCGTCGTCCTTCGCCGGGTGGTTCGTCCGGAGGCCCAGCATCCTCGCGACCGTCTCGGTGCCGAATCGAGAAGGAGCGTTGAGGCCTGCGTCTCGCGCGCCGGCCAGCAACGTGTCCGCGGCGTCGGAGAGCTGAAGCACTCGGACGAGTCGCGCGTCGAGTTGAGTGACCGTTACCGGCGCCGAGGGATCGGCGGCCGCCCTCGCCGGCTGTTTGGTCAGGCCGGCCACGAGCGCGGCGAGCTCACCCTGGGTCAGGGTATCGCTCGCGCGGAACGAGGCAACGCTCTTCGCCATCAGCCCGTGGCGCACGACCAGGTGGATCTCGGTCTGAGCCCAAGACTTCGACGAGACGACGGTCCCTTGCGCGCGCGGCTGCGTGCCACCGCCGATATTGGAGGCTTGAGCGCATGGGACCAAGAGCAAGGCGGAGCAGACGGCTAGGGCGAGAAGGCGGCTCATGCCGGATCTCGTATCGTCCGCCGCCGCCGCCGGCTTTAACCGTCGTAGGCTTCCGCGGGTGGAGCACGAGATCAGACCGGAACCGACCCCGGACGAACGAGCGGCCATCCTTGCAGCGCTCGAGCGAGCTGAACCGGGGGGCCATCGCGAAGCTCACCACAGCGCCTGGCAGGAAGAGGGCATCCGAGAGAACGTTGCGGACCTCGAGGAGGATCAGCTGGGCTAGGAGATGGAGCCCCGTTTCAGGGAGAGACCGGCCGGCCGCGCAGGAGTCCCGGTGCGACTCGGGCGTAGTCCAGGCCCGAGAGCCACGTGAGCACCAGTGCAACGAGCAAGGCCCACCAGGCGACCGACTCGTCCCACGCGCCGGCGGCCGCGAAGCCGCCGATCGCCGCCGCGGTTGCCTGTGACCAGGTCTTCAGCTTGCCGAGGTCACGCGCGTGCATGACGACGCCTCGCTCGAGCGCAGCCAGGCGAAGGCCCGAGACGAGGAACTCGCGCGCGACGATCGCCGCGACCATCCAGCCCGGGAACACGCTCTGGTCGATCAGCACGATCAGGACGGTGAGCACGAGCAGCTTGTCGGCGACAGGATCGAGGAGCGATCCGAGCGGTGAGGAGCGGCCCCGGCTGCGTGCCACTCGGCCGTCGAACCAGTCCGTCGTCATCGCCGCGATGAAGGTTCCTGTCGCCCACCAGTCGTGACCGTCGAAGTGCCAGACGTAAAGGGCGACCACGAGGGGGACGGCGGCCACGCGAGCGAGCGTGAGCTGGTCAGCCGGGCTCATGCGCAGGGAGAATACGGGCCGGTGGCGCTCTTCTCGAAGGTCCTTGTGGCGAACCGCGGCGAGATCGCCGTTCGCATCTTCCGAACTCTCCGCGAGCTCGGGGTCGGAACGATCGCGGTCTATTCCGAAGCTGACCGCGACTCGCTGCACGTCGCCTTCGCCGACGAGGCCTACCTGATCGGGCCGGGGCCGCCGCACGAGAGCTACCTGAACCAGGAGCGCATCCTCGCGGTCGCCGCGCGCGCGGAGGCCGAAGCGGTTCACCCCGGTTACGGCTTCCTCGCGGAGAACGCGGTGTTTGCCCGTGCAGTCGCCCGCGCGGGCCTTGTCTGGATCGGCCCTCCCGCGGACGCGATCGAGACAATGGGCTCGAAGACGGCAGCGCGGGAGCAGATGCGTGCGGCCGGCGTTCCGATCGTCCCGGGGACGACCGAGCCGGTGACGTCGTCCGTCGAGGTGCTCCGGCTCGGCGACGAGCTCGGCTGGCCGCTCGCGATCAAGGCGGCGGCCGGCGGCGGCGGCAAGGGGCTCAAGGTCGTTTCCCACCCGGACGAAGCCGAGCGCGCGTTCGAATCCGCCCGCCGAGAAGGCGAGGCCTACTTCTCGGAACCGTCCGTCTACGTCGAGCGGTACCTCGAGGATCCGCGCCACGTCGAGGTCCAGGTCTTGGCGGACGCGCACGGGAACGTGATTCACCTCGGCGAGCGTGATTGCACGATCCAACGCCGCCATCAGAAGCTGGTCGAGGAGACACCGTCCCCGGCGGTCGACCAGGACCTTCGGGAGCGGATCGGGTCAATCGCCGTCGACGCAGCCCGCGCCGTCCGCTACCGGAGCGCCGGAACGGTCGAGGGCCTGCTCTCGCGCGAGGGCGAGTACTTCTTCCTCGAGATGAACACCCGCATCCAGGTCGAGCACACGGTCACGGAGCAGGCCACCGGGCTCGACCTCGTGCGCGAGCAGGTTCTCATCGCGGCCGGAGAGCCGCTATCGCTGCGCCAGGAGGACGTCCGGCTCACCGGCCACGCGATCGAGTGCCGGATCAATGCCGAGGATCCGTCCAACGGCTTTCTGCCCAGCCCGGGGCGGATCACGACCTACCGGGAGCCGGCGGGGCCGGGCGTGAGAGTCGACTCTGGGGTCGCCGCGGGCTCGGAGGTTCCCGCGCTCTACGACCCGCTCATTGCGAAATTGATCGTCAACGGCGTCGACCGTGAGCATGCGCGGCAGCGCATGCTGCGCGCGCTCGACGAATACGAGATCGGAGGGATCACGACCCTCCTCGGATTCCACCGGGCGTTGCTCCGGCACCCGTGCTTCGCCGGTGCGAAAACGTGTCACGGCGTGGTTGAGTCCCAGGAGCTTGCGAAAGAGGCGAGCGAGTGGTTGTCTCATCAGACAACGAGCGTACCTTCTGCCGCGGACGGCGCCGCCCGGGCCCGGATCTCGACGATCGAGCTCGACGGTCGCCGTTTCGAGATCACGACGATGGTGCCCGAGCCGCCCTTCGCCGAGCTGGCTCGGCGACGCCGTGAGCGCGCATCAGGAACCTCCCACGCGGTGGCCAGAGACGCTGTGATCACGCCGATGCAAGGCACAGTCCTCGCGGTCGAGGTCAGCGAGGGAGACCAGGTACGGGCGGGCCAGGTGATCTGCGTCGTCGAGGCGATGAAGATGGAGAACGAGATCACGGCGCATCGCGACGGAAGGGTGACGGAGCTCTCCGTCGCACCGGGCCAGCCGGTGACGACCGGTCAGGTCATCTGCGTCGTCGCGCAGGACGGTGGCTGACAGCACCAACCGGCGGCCTGCGCAGGCTAGAGCTGGCGCTGGTAGACCCGGAACGTCCAGGTCGCGAAGGCGGCCGTCGCAACGGTCAACCCGGCGAGCAGGGCGAGGTGGACGCCGACGGACCCCCAGTCAGCTCCAGGGAGAACGACCTCCCGCGCTGCGACAACTCCCCAGTTGACCGGGTTGAACCTGCCGAGCTCCTGCATCCAGTGGGGCATCTGCCGGAACGAGATGAGGGTCGAGGAGAGAAAGAAGAGCGGCAGCCCGATGAAGTTGGCGATCGCGATCATCGTCGCCTCCTTCCTCGTCAGCAGCGCGAGCCCTTGGGAGATCCCGGCGAAGGCGCTGTTCATCAGCATCGCCGCAAGCAGCACGACGACCCAGCCCAGCAGGCCCGCGTGAACGCGTACACCGAGAGTCAGCGAGACGAGAAGAATCACGATTCCCTGAATGAGGGCTGTCAGCGCCGAGCGGACGATCTGTGAGACGACGAGCGAGACCCGGCTCACCGGCGTGGCGAGGAAGCGCGGGATCACGTCGCGGTCGAGGTCGCTGACCATCGCCATCCCGCTCCAGGTCGCACCGAAGAACGCGTTCATGATCACGATCGCGGGCGCGAGAAACTCGATGTAGGAGGTCGTCCCGAAGCCCCCGCCCGGCAGGTGCGTGACGCGCTTGAAGAGCTGGCCGTAGAGAAGCAGCCAGATCATCGGCTGGACGAGCAGCAGCGCGATCCAGATCGGCTCGCGCATGAGGTTGCGGGCCTGGCGCCCGACCATGAACCACGTGTGAACTACCGCGGCCCTCATTCGCCCTCCCCGGCGCCGCCGGCCTCGTCCTCCGCGCGGAAGTCGCGTCCCGTGTAGTGGAGGTAGACGTCGTCGAGGGACGGCCGGTGCATCGTCACCGAGTCGACACCGATGCCCCGCGAGTCGAGCGCGGAGAGGATCGTCGGCACCGCCCGCGCGCCGTCTCCGACGCGGCTGCGGAGCAGCCGCCCGTCGGAGCTCACCTCGCGCACCTCGGCGAGGGCTCGGACGACCTCGGCGGCGTCGGCGACCGCGCCGTCGGAGAGCTCGACCACCACCGCTTCGCCCTGCAGGCTCCCCTTGAGCTCCTCGGCCGTGCCCTCGACTACGATGCGCCCCCGGCTCACGATCGCGAGCCGGTCGGTCAGCGCATCGGCCTCCTCGAGGTAGTGAGTCGTCAGCAAGATGGTCAACAACTCCTCGCGGGCGAGCACGTCGAGCTCCTCCCACATCGCGGCTCGGGCCTCCGGATCGAGCCCCGTCGTCGGCTCGTCGAGGAAGAGCACCTGCGGTCCGTGGACGAGCCCGAGGGCCACGTCCAGCCGACGCTTCATCCCGCCCGAGTAGCCGCGCACTACGCGGTCGGCCGCGTCCGCGATGCCGATCAACTCGAGCAGGTGCTGGACGCGTGCATGTAGCCGCCGTCCCGACATTCCCTGGACGCGCCCTTGCAGCATGAGGTTCTCGCGCCCGGTTGCGTCGCGGTCGACGCCTGAGCTCTGCGGCACGTAGCCGATCGAGCGGCGGACTGCGTCGGGCTCGCGAACGACGTCGTGCCCTGCGACCTCGGCCCGGCCACTGTTGGGGGTTGTCAGCGTAGTCAGCACCTTGACGGTCGTCGACTTGCCCGCGCCGTTCGGCCCGAGCAGTCCGAAGACCTCGCCGGCGCGTACGCGGAAGGAGACGCCGTCGAGTGCCTGCACCTCTCCATAGCGCTTCTCCAACACCTCGGCGACGATCGCGTCCATCGCGATCGAGTGTAGTGACGACGAGCCCCTGTGAGTCTCTCGCGCGCGCGTCTCCATATAAGGGCGCCGTACGACTCACAAAAAGTACGCTATTTGCGATCAATCGGTACTTCTACCTGTTTCGATTGTTATTTGCTGAGGGAGATTCAGCTTGGGATGGGAGGTTCTGCGGCGAAGCTCCTGGCGACTGCGGCACTGACGGCTACGGCCGCGCTTGCTGCGCCGGGCCTTGCGCACGCCCTCGGGCCACCCGCGGTCGCGACTTCAGTATCCGCGACGCCGGCGACATCGGTGACCAGCGCGGCGACCTCGACCGTTCCCACGGCGACTGCGGCTGCCGCCCCGATCGCTCAGGCTCCCGCGGCCGCCCCGCCGGCCAACTCGCCGCCCACGGCCCCGGC
>JBARRQ010000153.1:0-3356 GCA_049644305.1 Gaiellaceae bacterium | reverse complement strand
GCGCGCGCGGTGCGGATGGCGGCGGAGATGCGAGACGCGATGGCTGCCCTCACGACCGCGTGGCGGAAGCGCGGGCACGAGCTCGACTTCTCGATCGGCGTCGCCCTCGGCTACGCGACGATCGGCCGGATCGGCTTCGAGGGCCGTTACGACTACGGAGCCGTCGGCAGCGTCCTCAACCTCGCCTCGCGCCTCTGCGACGCCGCGCAGCCTGGACAGATCGTCGTCAGCCAGCGCGTCCTCGCCGAGCTTGAGGAGCTCGTCGAGGCCGAGCCGCTGGGCAAGCTTGCGCTCAGGGGTTTTCCCAAGCCGGTCGAGGCGTTCGCCGTCAGCGCGGCGGCGCCCGCGCGAGTCTAGAGCTAGGGCCTCCCGGCCGCGCACCAGCCGCCCACGCCTTGGGTATTCGTGTGTGCTGCGGCTTTCGCGCTGTCTCGTAGGCCCTGACTCCCGAGGCGCCGCCGATTCTCGTGTCCTCTCTAGCTCTATGGCCGGGCGGCCGGCTGTGAGTCGAGAGCGAGGTCGGCCGTGGCAGGACCTTCAGCGTCACACTTCCCGTCGACCGGACCGAGCCCGCGCCAGTCCTGCCGAACTAGCGGCAACGATGGCTTGGGAGAGCGTCCTCTCATCTGACATCAACCGCCCGAGCCGGCGACTACACTCGCAGCGTCCCGCACACGCCCTCTGGTTACAATTCGGACAACGAAGCATCCCGCATTGATCCCGCACGAGGTCTCCGCGGGCGCCCGCAGGCACACGGCAATCCCCGCAAGACAACCTGCGAAACGCCCTGCGCGCGCCGGGAATCCCCGCCTATTCCTGCTTAGACCGGAAGCGGCTAGACCGGCCTGTCACGCCGGAGGTCGCGGGTTCGAGTCCCGTCGCTCCCGTAGAGAACTCCCTGCAAATCGGCTTCTGTGTTGTCAGCCTTGGCGCGGACGACCGCCGGTTTCCGAACGGCCTCCCGCGCTGATCCCGCACGCGCAACCGTCAGCGGGCGAGACGTGAAACCGCTGCAAACCAGCATGTTCTGTCGCGGGCTTAGGCGCTAGAAGGGCCACCGTTCTTCGGTCATCCCGTGCAGATCCCGCTCGCGCATGGCCGTTCTGCGGGGTTTCGGCGGTGCGGCAGTGGCCGCGGACCGGAGTTCGAGCACGTCCGCGGCCGTCGCAATCGGACCAGCAGCCCAGCCCCGAGCCCAGTTGAGGAGGCCGCCTTATGACCACCGCTTCAGAAGACCGTTGACCTCCGGCTGGTGACCAGCGCTCACCTCCAGTTGTTCGGTGACGAGGCTTGCGCATGGCCTTTCGGTCGCTCAGTCGTTGCGGGTGTTCAATCGGAACGGCGCCCCGGAAATGATCGCTCGCCACTGGACGCGCCGCGCGGCTGTACAGGAGAGTCGTCTGTGACTTCTACGATCCCGGAAGCGGCGTACAGCGCCGGCACGGTGCGGCGGGCGGCCTCGTCGACATGAACGCGCGGTGGCTCCGGCTTTTCGTCTTCGAAATAGGTGCCGGGGCCGTATAGCCGTCCGTAGCGGAGAACGACTCCGTTCGCCGCGAGCACGAGCCGTTCGAGCTCGGTAACGGCCGCACCGGCGTCGCCTGGTAGCTGCCAGGCGATGCTCTGAGCGACGAAGCGCGACGCTCCCGCCGCGTCGGCAGCGGCGAGCAGGTTCCGCGTGCCCTCACGCCGCATGCGCGCGTTCGCCTCGTTGCTCGCCGCCTGCTCGTCGGGCAGATCGGTCAGCTCGTTCACGACCGCCTCGGGCTGAAAGGTCACCACCGCATCGCGCAGCGCGGCTGCATCGAACGCGTCGCAGACGACAGGCTCAGCCCCTAAGGCGCGCAGCCGCTCCACCTTCCCGACTGAGCGGGTCATCCCCGCCACCTCGTGCCCGGCCGCAACCAGCAGCGGCACCAGTCGCACCCCGATCACGCCACTCGCCCCGGCGACAAAGACCCGCATCGACGATTCTTCGCGTTTCCCGACCGTGAGCAATCGAAACGACGACCGCCTCGAGCGAGTCCACAGCACGGCGCCCGAGGTGGCCCGACCGGCGGTCACCCCCCCGGTTGAGACACAGAACGGTCCACCGGCGCGGCATGCTGTCGAGGCTCAGCGGGTCGCGGCCTGCGCGTCTCGTCTGCCGGATCGATAGAGATAGACGGCAGCAAGCGTGCGCCAGGGACGAAAGTGCTCGCCGATCGCGTCCACCTCGGCGACTGATGCATGCGGGTCGAGCTTCCAGACTCGCTCGACCGCCCGCCGAAGCGCAAGGTCGGCGGCCGGCCAGGTGTCCGGGCGGCGAAGCGCAAGCATCAGCACACCGTCAGCAGTGAACCTCCCAACACCTTTCACTTGCATCAGCTCGGCGCGGGCAGCTTCGTCGTCAAGATTTCCGCAGCCGTTCCAGATCGAGCCGCCCGTCCAAGAGCCGCTCTGCGAGGTCGTGGAGATAGCCCGACTTCGCTCGGGAAAGACCGATTCCGCGCAGCGTCTCGGTTTCCGTTGCGAGCAGCTCCGCCGGCGTCGGCAGCCGCCCTTCGTGTGACGCCTCGAGCCTTGCCAAGATGGCCCTCGTAGCGGCCACAGACAACTGTTGGCCCGCGACCTGAAACACGAGGGCGTCCCAGAGCTCGGTCGGCCGGCCGTCGAGCACTGCGTCGGGATCGAGTGTTGGATCTGCATCGACCAGCTCGGCCATTCGCGGGTCGGCCGCCCGCAGCGTCGCCCGAGCGGTCGCCCATCGATCGAGGCTCGGCGGGGTCGTCTGCATGGCGCTCCTAGCTCAGAGCCTCGAACTCGGCGTCGCCCAGATCGATCTCCAGCGCGGCCAGGTTCTCCTTCAAGTGCTCGATCGAGAGCGTTCCTGGGATCGGCAGCATCGCCGGCGAGCGCCGGAGCAGCCACGCGAGCGCGATCTGCGTGCGCGTCGCGCCGTGGCGCTCGGCGATCTCGGCAAGTGGCCGACCACCGTCGCCGCCGAGTGGGAAGAACGGCACGAAGACGATGGCTTCGGCGGCGCAGTAGTCGACGACGTCGTCGTAGCGACGCTCGGAGAGGTTGTAGTGGTTTTGGACGGCTGCGATCGGAACGATCTCGCGGGCTCGCTCGATCTGATCGATGCCGACCTGGGAGAGGCCCACGTGCCGGATCTTGCCGCTGTCCCGGTACTCCTTGATGGTGGCGAGGCTCTCTTCGAGCGGCGTCTCCGGATCGACCCGGTGCAGGTAGTAGAGCGCGATGCTGTCCGTCCGCAAGCGGCGAAAGCTCTCCTCGATCTGAGCCCGTAGCACCTCCGGGCGGCCTTCCCCACGCCCATAGCCGCCTTTCGTCGCCACGACGGATCCGTCCGG
>JBARRQ010000152.1:0-4176 GCA_049644305.1 Gaiellaceae bacterium | reverse complement strand
GCGCAGGGCTCGCTCGGCGCGACGACGGCCGGCGGCACGCTCGCGGTCTGCCGCCTCGCGGGTATCCGCTTCCTCGGCACGGGCGGAATCGGGGGCGTCCACCGCGGCTTCAGCCAGCGGCCCGACGTCTCCGCCGACCTGATTGAGCTCGCCCGCACGCAGGCGCTCGTCGTCGGTTCCGGCGCGAAGTCGCTGCTCGACGTGCCCGCTACGGCCGAGGCTCTCGAGACTCTCGGGGTGCCCGTGCTTGGCTTTCGCACGGACGAGCTGCCCCTTTTTTACGCGGCCTCAGGTGGCCCACCCGTCTCGGCGCGCGTCGAGTCGCCGGAGGAAGCGGCGCGCGTCGCCGCAGCCCATTGGGAGCTCGGCGGCGCGGGTTTGCTCCTCGGGAAGGCTCCGGAGAACGGCGTGGACGTCGAGGAGCTTCTCGAGCAAGCGCTTTCCACGGCCGCGGCCGAGAACATCACCGGCCAAGCGGTCACGCCCTTCGTGCTCTCGTACCTGCACGAGGGCAGCGGGGGGCGCACGCTGGAGGTCAACCGCGGGCTCGTGATCGCGAACGCCGGCCTGGCGGCCGAGGTCGCCGTCGCGTTCAGCTCAACGAGTTGAGGAAGTCGTCAACGGAGAGCGCCGTCAGCGTCTGCAGCTTCGCGCTCCCGCGGGCGCCGAGCGCCACCGACACGCGCGCGATTGTCTCCGCATCCGGCGCCTCGACCACGTTGACGAAGTCGAACGGCCCGAGCGTCGCCCACTGGTGGAGGACCCTGGCGCCGAGCTCCTCGACGTCACGATTGACCTCCCGCAGCCGGTCGGGGTTCGCCTTCAGCGTCTGCACGCCCTGGGCGGTCAGCGTCGACAGCATGATGTACGTCGGCATTGCTCCTCCTCGTTCGGGACCGGGCCGCCTGGTCGAAGTAGAGCAGGGCGGCGCCGAGGAACAGTATGGGCGAGATCACGAGCAGCGACAGGAAGGCCGCGGCCGAACGTTCAACCTGGCTGGCGCCGCGCAGTAGGAAGAAGAGCACGGTGGAGGTCAGGAACGCGACGATCACGAGAGTCGCGAGCGATCCGGCGGCGTGGACGTAGTCGGCTCGCCCGAGCCGGAAGCCGCGCCTCAGCGAGGCTCGGAACCCGCTTCTCTCGATCACCGCCGCAGGAACGGCAAGCCCGAAGAGCGCCAGCCAGGCGACGGCGGGCAGGATGAAGAGGCTGTAGAGAAACGGCGCCGGGACGAAGACGAGGTAGCCGACCGCGGCTCCGACCAACAACGAGCGCCGGTCTGCCCGGCGGCCGGTCGCGATCGCCACCGCGCCCAGATACGACGCAGTCATCAGCAGCGCGCCGGCGCTCAAGGCGAAGGCCAGTGCCCACCAGCCGCGGATCAAGGTCAGGCCTACTGCGACGGCCGCAGGGCCGAGCCCCAGCGCCAACGAAGGCCAGAAACGTCGCCGGTACAGGTTCACCGTCTCGGCGACGAGCTGCCCGACGGTCCGCGTCTCCGGCGGCAGCGGCGGCGGTAGTGGCGTGGACGGGCGTATGCGCCTTCCGGCCATGCCCGCAACGGTAACCCGCCCCCGCCGCAGAGCACAGAGTCGCGCTCGTGCCGACCGAGATCAGGCGGCCGCGGGCTCGGCGGCTGCGGCCTTCTCGAAGACGAGCTCGCCGTTCTTTGCGTCCACGCGGACGGTGTCGCCCTCGGCGAAGTCGCCCTCGAGCAGCCGCAGTGCGAGCGGGTTCTCGATCAGGCGTTGGATCGCGCGTTTCAGCGGGCGGGCGCCGTAGTTCGGGTCCCACCCGGCCTCGGCGAGGACCTCCTCGGCGGCGTCCGTCAGCTCGAGCCGTAGGCCGCGCTCGGCCAGGCGCTCGCGGAGCCGCCGCAGCTGCAGCTCGACGATCTCCGCGATCTGCTCCTTCGAAAGCAGCTCGAACTCGACGATCTCGTCGATCCGGTTCAGGAACTCCGGCCGGAAGATCTCGGTCAACGCCTCAGCCGAGCGCACATTCGACGTCATGATCAGGACGGTGTTGCGGAAGTCGACCGTGCGGCCCTGGCCGTCGGTCAGGCGACCGTCGTCGAGGATCTGGAGCAGGATGTTGAACACGTCGGGGTGTGCTTTCTCGATCTCGTCGAGCAGCACCACCGAGTACGGGCGCCGCCGCACCGCTTCCGTCAGCTGGCCGCCCTCCTCGTAGCCGACGTAACCGGGCGGCGCGCCCACGAGTCTCGAAACGGTGTGCTTTTCCATGTACTCGGACATGTCGAGCCGCACGATCGCCCGCTCGTCGTCGAACATGAACTCGGCCAGAGCACGCGCCAGCTCGGTCTTGCCGACGCCCGTCGGCCCGAGGAAGACGAACGAGCCGATGGGCCGGTTCGGGTCCTGCAGGCCTGAACGCGCGCGGCGCAGGGCGTTCGCGACCGCTTCGACCGCCTCGTCCTGGCCGACGACCCGCTCGTGGAGACGCTCATCCATGTGGATCAGCTTCTCGGTCTCACCTTCGAGCAGGCGCTCGACCGGGATGCCTGTCCAGCGAGCAACGACCGCGGCGACGTCGTCCTCGTCGACCTCCTCCTTGACCATCGGATCCTCGGGCACTTGTCTGGCCTCGAGCTCGCGCTCGAGCTCGGGCAGCTCGCCGTAGCGGATCTCTGCGACGCGCTGGAGGTCGCCGTTTCGCTCCGCCCGCTCGGCCTCCATGCGCAGCTCGTCGATCCGGCGGGTGATCTCCTTGACGCGCTCGAGCTGCTCCTTCTCCTTGTTCCAGCGGGCGGCCAGCTCGTTGCGCCGCTCCTGCGCCTCGGCCAGCTCACGCTCGGGAGGCTCGCGAACGTCCTTCGACTCCTTCGCCATCGCGGCGAGCTCGATCTCGAGCTGGCGCACGCGCCGCTCGGCCTCGTCGAGCTCGAGCGGTGAGGAGTCGATCTCCATCCGCAGGCGGGAGGCGGCTTCGTCGACCAGGTCGATCGCCTTGTCGGGCAGGAAGCGGTCGGCGATGTAGCGGTCGGAAAGCACGGCGGCAGCCACGAGCGCGGCGTCGCGGATGCGCACTCCGTGGTGGGCTTCGTAGCGCTCCTTCAGCCCGCGCAGGATCGCGATCGTGTCCGCGACGGACGGCTCCCCGACGAAGATCGGCTGGAAGCGCCGCTCGAGCGCGGCGTCCTTCTCGATGTGCTTGCGGTACTCGTCGAGGGTGGTCGCCCCGATCGCGCGCAGCTCGCCGCGCGCCAGCATCGGCTTCATCATGTTGCCGGCGTCGACGGCGCCTTCTGCGGCGCCCGCGCCGACGATCGTGTGAAGCTCGTCGATGAAGAGGATCAGCTCGCCCTCCGCATTGCGAACCTCGGTCAGGACAGCCTTGAGCCGCTCCTCGAATTCGCCGCGGTACTTGGAGCCGGCGAGCATTGCGCCGATGTCGAGCGCCCAGACTCGCTTGCCCTTCAGTCCTTCCGGCACGTCGCCGGCGACGATCCGCTGGGCGAGGCCCTCGACAATCGCGGTCTTGCCGACTCCGGGGTCGCCGATCAGCACCGGGTTGTTCTTCGTCCGCCGGCTGAGCACCTGGATGACGCGGCGAATTTCCTCGTCGCGGCCGATCACCGGGTCCAGCTTGCCCTGCTCGGCGAGCTCGGTCAGGTCACGCCCGAACTTCTCGAGTGCCTGGTAGGTGCCCTCGGGGTCCTGCGAGGTGACGCGCTGGCCGCCGCGGACAGCTTTGATCTTCGCCTCGAGCTGATCACGCGGGACGACGTCGAGCGCGAGCAGCAGATGCTCGGTCGAGACGTACTCGTCTTCCAGGCGCCGCGCTTCGTCGAATGCCTTGTCGAGCACCTCGCTGACTGCGCGCGAGACCTGGGGCTGCTGCGCGCCGCCCTCGATCGACGGCTTCGTGCGCAGCGTCGCCTCGGCGTGCGCGCGCAGGCCCGGTGCGTCCGGAACCAGCTGCTGCGGCAACTCCTGGTCGAGAAGCGCCAGCAGGAGATGCTCCGGATAGAGCTCCGGGTTGCCCATCCGGCGGGCGAGCTCCTGGGCGGCTGCAACCGCCTCTTGGGATTTGAGCGTCAGCTTGTTGAAGTCCAAGATTCCTCCGAATGAACGAGTCCCGAGCCCTGCTCCTGATCGCGGACATCGGGGGCTACACGAAGTACATGAGCCTGCACCGGATTGGCCTCGCTCA
>JBARRQ010000151.1:0-1569 GCA_049644305.1 Gaiellaceae bacterium | reverse complement strand
AAGCGCCCGTATCGCGCCGTGACCCTGGCGCTCGACCGCTCGGCGAAGGTGGTCACCCTGACCGAGACATTTGGAGCCTGGCTGTTCTTGCCGCTGCCGTCGCCGCTGCTGCTCGTCGCGCTCCCCTCGCTGGCCGAGCGGTTCTGGTCGCAGAACCCGGCCTTCTGGTCGACGCAATTCCAGTACACGTTGCCGGTCGCGCCGGTGCTCGCGTTCGCGGCAATCGACGGGGCGACCCGCTTCGGCTCGCGCGCGAAGCCTCTTGTAGTCGCCGCCGTGACTGTCGGAATCGTTCTGAGCGTCGCTGTCGTGCGGCCGCTCGAGGGGCTCGCGGAGCTCATGCCCGCCAAGCGCGCAGCGCTGACCGATTCGTGCCTCGACCTGATCCCGCCAGAGGCACCGGTCGCCGCGTCGAACCGCCTGGTCCCGCACCTGACCCACCGCGGGCACATCAGGCGCCTCTCGAGGCAGGCCGGCGAGCGGTACCTCGCGATCGCCCTCGACGGCCCACCGGGCGAAGCGCAGCTGCTAGGGCAGGCTCTGGCAGGCCGGCCAGTCCGGCCCGCCGGGATTCGCTACCGGCTCGTGTGCCGGCGGGGCGACGTAGCTGTCCTCGAAGCCGCGCGCTAGCCCAGCTCGACGCGCTCGATCGTGACAGGCTCGCTTGGCTTGTCGTTCGAGTCGGTCTCCAGGCCGGAGATCGTGTCGACCACGTCCATTCCGGTGGTGACCCGGCCGAAGACCGTGTGCTTGCCGTCGAGCCAGGGCGTGGACTCCGCCGTGACGATGAAGAACTGGCTGCCGTTCGTGTTCGGGCCCGCGTTCGCCATCGCGAGCGCGCCGCGCTCGACCTTGTGGTCGTTGATCTCGTCCTCGAACGTATAGCCGGGGCCGCCGGTGCCGGTGCCGGTCGGGTCGCCGCCCTGGATCATGAAATCCGGGATGACGCGGTGGAAGATCACACCGTCGTAGAAGCCTTCGCCGGCGAGCTTGACGAAGTTGGCAACGGTCTTGGGCGCGTCCTCGTCGAAGAGCTCGAGCGCAATCGCGCCGTGATTCGTGTGCAGGGTCGCATTGGTCATCGGGTCAATCCTCTCTCGGCAAGCTCGGCGGCTGCCCGGTCGAAGCGGTCGGTGGCGGACTGGGTCTCGAGCCAGGCGGCAAGCTCGGCCAGGCCGTCCTCGAAGGCAACCTCGGCCTCGAGCCCGAGCAGCTCACGCGCGAGTGAGACGTCCGCAAAACAATGGCGGATGTCGCCCGCGCGGAACGTTCCCGGCACGTCCGGCTCCAGATCCTTCCCGAGCAGACGCCCGAGCGTGGCCGAGACCTCCCGTACCGATGTCCCCTGGCCGCTGCCGACGTTGACGGCGCGGCCGTCGGCGCCGCCCTGCTCGAGCGCGAGACGGAATGCGCGGACGACGTCGCCGACGTGGACGAACTCTCGCCGCTGCTCTCCGTCCTCGTAGACGACCGGAGGACGGTGGTTCAGGAGCCGGGCCGCGAAGATTGCGAGCACGCCCGTGTAGGGATTGGAGAGGGCCTGATGCGGCCCGTAGACGTTGAAGAGCC
>JBARRQ010000150.1:0-57576 GCA_049644305.1 Gaiellaceae bacterium | reverse complement strand
GCTCATCGGTCTGGTCGTAGACGTAGAAGGACCCACGCTGCTCGCCCCGGGCCTCCCAGGCCGTTTCGCCCTTGGGCTCGAACGCGAGCGTCTCTTCGAGGAACCGCCGGCTCCGGTCGGCGCCGGATGTGTAGGCACGGACTGACTCGAAGCCTTGGAGTGCAAGCTCCCGCGGCACCTCGGGATGATCGGCGGTCAGCGGCTCGTCGCTCGTCTCCACGACGGCGAGCTCGTGAGCGAGACCCTCCGTGTCCGCGAAGAGCAGCGAGCCGTCGCTGCGCTCGGTCGGCACGTTCTCCCCTGCCAGCCTCTTCTCCCAGAACGCGAGCGCGTCCTCGGAGCCCACTCGCCAGACGACGCGGTGCACCATGCCTGCGCCCGCACGTCCGCGCCGGGCGTTCGGATACTCGAAGAAGGTGATGTCTGCGCCTGGGTCGCCGCGCTCGTCTCCGTAGAAGAGGTGGTAGACGGTCGGGTCGTCCTGGTTGACACTCTTCTTCACGAGTCGCAAGCCCAGGACTCGCGCGTAGAAGTCGACGTTTCCGGGGGCGTCTCCGGTGATGGCCGTGACGTGATGGATCCCCTCGAGCCTCACAGCGGCAGGCTAGCTTCTGGGCCTGCGCTCGGGAAGGACGAGCACGCCAAGCGGAACAGGCGGGTTCCCGGGCGCTTAGGAGCCGCCGCCGTGGGAACATCCTCGCAATGCGAAGGAACGGGCGCTTCGTCTACGACTTCGACGAACCGTCCGAGGGCGGGCGCGAGCTACTGGGCGGCAAAGGTGCCGGCCTCGCGGAGATGACCAAGCTCGGAGTTCCCGTCCCGGCCGGTTTCACTGTGACCACCGACGCCTGCCGCGCGTACATGCGCAACGGAAAGTCGCTGCCGGACGGCCTCGAGCCCGAGATCGCGGAGCATCTCCGGGCGCTCGAGCAGAAGACGGGGAAGCGGTTCGGCGATCCGAGTAACCCCTTGCTCGTCTCGGTCCGGTCCGGAGCCGCAGTCTCGATGCCGGGGATGATGGACACGATCCTCAATCTCGGGCTCAACGACGAGTCGGTGCAGGGCCTCGCTCGTGCGACCGACAACGCGCGCTTTGCCTACGACTCATACCGCCGCCTGATCCAGATGTACGGCGAAGTCGTGGAGGGAATCGACGCCGAGCGCTTCGAGCACGCTCTCAGCGAGCTCAAGAAGGACCGCAAGGTGCAGCAGGACATCGAGCTTTCCGCCGACGACCTCGAAGCCCTCGTTGCGAGCTTCAAGCAGATCTACGAGGACGAGACGGGGCAGGCGTTCCCTCAGGACGCGCAGGCGCAGCTGTCCCGCGCGGTGCGGGCCGTCTTCGACTCCTGGGACACCCCACGCGCGCAGGTCTACCGGCGTGCCAACCGCATCCCCGACGATCTCGGCACCGCCGTGAACGTGGTCCAGATGGTCTTCGGCAACAAGGGCGGGGACTCGGGGACCGGCGTCGCCTTCACGCGTGACCCCTCGACCGGCGAGGCCGGGCTCTACGGAGAGTTCCTGGCAGACGCCCAGGGTGAGGATGTCGTCGCAGGCATCCGCACTCCCGAGCCGCTCGAGGCGATGCAACGCCTGCTCCCGGACGCCTTCGAGCAGCTGCTCGACACGATGCGCCGCCTCGAGGAGCACTACCGAGACGTGCAGGACATCGAGTTCACCGTCGAGGACGGGCGGCTCTACCTGCTCCAGACTCGGTCGGCCAAGCGAACTGCCGCGGCCGCCCTGAAGGCGGCGGTCTCGATGGTCGACGAGGGGCTGATCGGCCGCGAAGAGGCGGTCGCGCGCATCGACCCGGGCCAGCTCGATCAGCTCCTGCACCCGATGATCGACCCTCGGGCCGAGGTCGAGGTCGCTGCCCGGGGCCTCAACGCCTCGCCCGGGGCCGCCTCCGGCGCGATCGTCCTCGACGCGGACTCGGCCGAGAAGCGAGGGCTTGCCGGTGAGGACGTGATCCTCGTCCGCTGGGAGACGACTCCGGACGACATCCATGGCCTGATCCAGGCGAAGGGAATACTGACCGCGCACGGAGGGATGACGTCGCACGCCGCCGTGGTCGCGCGCGGGATGGGCAAGCCGTGCGTCGCGGGCTGCGAAAGCCTCACGATCGACCTCGACACGCGTACCGTGACGATCGGCGGCGAGCAGCTGGCCGAGGGAGACGTGATCACCATCGACGGCGGCTCGGGGAAGGTGATCCTCGGCCCGGTCGACCTCGTTCCGCCCCAGATCAACGAGGACTTCGAGACGATTCTCGGCTGGGCCGACCAGGTTCGGCGGCTGAAGGTTCGGGCAAACGCCGACACGCCCGAGGACGCGGCCAAGGCCCGCGAGTTCGGGGCCGAGGGTATCGGCCTCTGCCGAACCGAGCACATGTTCATGGCGGAGGACCGGCTTCCCGTCGTGCGCGAGATGATCATGGCCTCGGGCGAGGACGAGCGCCGGGCTGCGCTGGAAAGGCTGCTTCCCCACCAGCAGGCCGACTTCGAAGGGATCTTCGAGGCCATGGCGGGCCTGCCGGTCACGATTCGCCTCCTCGACCCGCCGCTGCACGAGTTCTTGCCGCCGCTCGAGGAGGCGAAGGACGAGCGGATGCGCGAGCGGATCCGCGCCCTCCAGGAGGCGAACCCGATGCTCGGCACGCGCGGCTGCCGGCTCGGGCTGCTCTGGCCCGAGATCTACGAGATGCAGGTCCGGGCGATCATCCGCGCAGCGGCTGCGGTGGAGAAACGCACCGGCGAGGCACCGCTCGTGGAGATCATGCACCCGCTCGTCGGCTTCGCAGAGGAGCTGCGCCGGCTCCGCGCGCTCACGGTCGCGACCGCGAGCGAGGAGAGCGAGTCGGTGGAGTACCTGGTCGGCACGATGATCGAGCTGCCGCGCGCGTGCATCCGCGCGGACGAGATCGCCGAATACGCCGACTTCTTCTCATTCGGCACGAACGATCTCACGCAGACGACTCTCGGATTCTCGCGCGACGATGCGGAGGGCAAGTTCCTCACCCGCTACCTCGAGGACGGCGTGCTCGAGCGAAATCCGTTCGAGACGCTCGATCAGAGCGGAGTCGGCGAGCTGATGCGGATCGCAGTCGAGCGGGGCCGTGGCGTGAAGGTCGATCTCAAGCTCGGCATCTGCGGCGAGCACGGCGGAGAGCCGGAGTCGGTCGCCTTCTGCGACGGGCTCGGTCTCGACTACGTGAGCTGCTCGCCGTACCGCGTGCCGCTCGCACGGCTCGCCGCGGCCCAGGCCGCGCTCCAGGCCTCTGGGGTCGAGGCCGTCCCGGCGGGCGGCTAGCCGAGCCACGTCGAATCACCGCTGCGGGGGATGGCCGCGGCGCTCGTCCGGCCCGATCATGAGGGTGAAGACACGGCGTGGCGGCCACGCCGGCGAGACCGGAGGTTCGACAGCCGTGACGCCTGATCGACAAAGCCGAGTGAGAACGCTGGCAGCGCTGTTCGCAATGGTCTCGCTCTTCCTCGTTCGCGGAGCGCACGCGACTCCGCACAACGCGCCGGGGTGCACTATCACCGGCACGCCTGGTCCCGATTTGCTCTTCGGTACGCCCGGCCGAGACGTAATCTGCGGTCTCGGTGGCAACGACCTCATCGACGGCCTCGGCGGCAACGATGTGATCTACGGTGGACCTGGTGACGACACCATCAACGGCGGCAACGGCAACGACGTCATCTACGGTGGTACGGGGAACGACAGGCTTCAAGGGGACCACGGCAGAGACGTCATCTACGGCGGCCCGGGCAACGACACGATCTTCGCGTGGGACGGGTTCGCCGACCGCATCGACGGAGGCCCCGGCGTCGACCACGCCTGGGTGGACAAGACACTCGACCGCGTGACGCGGGTCGAACGCTTCGGGTAGTCGGCTAGGTCGCGTAGCCGCGGACGCGTAAGTAGGCGACCGCGATGCTGAGCAGGCCCACTCCGAGCACGCCGGCGATTCCCCAGAGGCCGACCCGGCTGTAGGCCGCATGGCCCCGCCCGAACCGCGAGAGCACGAGCGTGCAGAGCATTCCGCCGACCAGCCCGCCGATGTGGCCTCCCCAGGAGACGTTCGAGAGGACGAAGCTGAGGATGAGGTTGATGACGATCAGACCGACCGCTGAACCGCCGAGGACGTAGTTGCTCTGGCGCTCGAGGATCAGCGCGGCCCCGAGGATTCCGAAGATCGCCCCGGAGGCGCCGACCGTGGGGGTGGTCGGGCTCACGAGGAGCGCCCCCGCGGAGCCGGCCAGGCCGGAGATGAAGTAGACGAGCAGGAAGCGGCCGCGGCCAAGCGCTTGCTCGACGGGGCCTCCGACGAACCACAGGAAGTACATGTTGAACGCGATGTGCAGCACGCTCGCGTGCAGGAACGTGGACGTGATCAGCCTCCACCAGTCGCCGTTCGCGACGGCTGGGCCGAAGAGGATCCACTTCACGAAGAGCGAGCCACCCGGGCTGTTCAAGCCGGCGCCTTGTGTCGCGGTGATCACGTAGACGAGGATGTTGGCCGCGATCAGCGCCTTCGTGACGAGGGCCCCGGTGCCCTCGAAGACGCCCCGTCTGGCTCCGCTCGAGACGCGCCGAATGCCCTGCGGGCGGCCGGAATGCTCCGGACACCGCTGCCCGACCGGCGCCGGCGTCGTGCACTCGGCGCAGATCGGGCGACCGCACTCGGAGCAGGAGACGTAGGTCTCCCGGTTCGGATGGCGGTAGCAGCGCATCGGCGTGGACATGTCGGCTTAGGGTAGCCCCGCCCACGGCCGTGGGACGCGGTTCTAGGCGGGTACCCGCCCGCCGTGGGGGCTAAGCCAGACCAGCCGATAGCGTTGACGCATGCGCGTCCACGTCGCCTTCACGCCCGCCGAGCCTATCTCGGCGCCGCTTGGGATTGTCGTCGACGTGATGCGCGCAACCTCGACGATCGCCCAGGCGCTCGCCTCTGGCTACCGCCGCGTCCTCTGCTGCGCGGAGATCGACGAGGCGAAGGCACTGCGCGCCAAGCTTGGGGAGACCGCGATCACCGGCGGTGAGCGCGACGCCCAGCGGATCGAGGGCTTCGACGCGGGCGGCTCTCCACGCGAGTTCCTCGAGCCGCAGGCCGAGACGCTGATCCTCTCGACGACGAACGGCACGCGCGCGATCATCACCGCCGCGGAGTCCTGCGGCCAGGTCGTCCTCGGCTCGTTGCTGAACCTGCGGGCCGTCGCTGCGCACGCCGGAGAGCGAGGTGAGAACACGGTCGTCCTGTGCGCTGGCTTCAAGGATGCCTTCGCGATCGACGACGCCTTCTGCGCCGGCCGGATCGTGGCGCTGCTCGCGGGGGAGCGGAGCGACGCGGCGGTCGCGTCCGAGGTGATCTCGGCGCACTACCCGAATGCGATCGACGGCATCAACGCGCGCACCTACGGCCCGCCGGGGCTCGAAGACGACATCGCGTGGTGCGCGCAAGAGAACCTGCTGGACGTCGTGCCGCGGTTCTCGCGCATGGTCGGCGCTGCGGCCGAGGTTACGCTCTGATCTTGCGCGCGATGCCGTTTCTCGTCTCCGCGCTGCTCGCAGCTACCACGACCGTGCACGACCCCCGCGACGCCGGCGGCAAGCTGGACCTGCGCAGCGCCACGGCCCTCCGACGCGGCGCGTTGCTCATCCTGACGATCTCGACCTACGGCGAGTGGAGCTCAACGCTGCTGCGGAGCGGAGGCAACGGTCCCTCCGGCCCACTGGCGGGTAAGAACCGGCTCACGGTCCTCTACGACGTGAACGGCGACGGTAAGGCCGACTTCTCCGGACGGATCGTCTACCGCGGCAGACTCGCGATGTGGATCACCGGGAAGAATCAGGCGTTCGAGCCGGTACCCGTCTCGCGCCCGACCCGCTCGAGCGCCTTCCTCACGCATCCCGTGGACGTGCTCTTCTCGGGCAAGGGGACGAAGACGCTGCGCCTCGCGATCACGAGCATCGACGGCGCCGCGCGCGACCGGATGCCGAACCATGGCTGGATCTCGGTCCCGTTCGGCTGACGCGGCCGTCGAGCGGGCACGGGCCTTCCACTCGCGGCGTAGTCCGCCCTACACTTCAAGCATGAAGCAGATATGGACAGGCCGGGTTGCTCAGGCTGCGGGAAGGTACAGCGAGCATGCCCCGACCGCCGCTGTCTGCTGCAACGCCTGCCGAACCTGCCTCACGACGAACCTAATCGGGCTGGCAACAGCCGCCGTGGGTGCTCTCGGTCTCGGCGCGGGGCGTTTCGCCAAGCGAATGGCCAAGCCCTCCTAGGAGAGATTGGCGAAACGCTCTAGCCCGCTAACCATCCGGGTTGGACCGTGTCGCGGTTGTCGGTTACCCCGCTTGCGGGCCATTCTTACCCCAGTCCTAGCTCTCTCAGACGGCGCGACATCGCCTGTGCGCTTACCTGGAACAATGACCGGAGCTGGTCTAAGTCGCTTCCGTACTGGCGAACGGCCTCATGGACAAACGATGCTGGCATCAGGAGATTTGTCGCGAACGAATCGGCTTCCCGTTCACGTTGAGACCTCGGTCCGCCTCCTCGCGCCGCTGCCGCTCCGTGAGGGGAGCCATGCAGAGCAACGTGGCCGATCTCGTGGGCGAGCGTGAACCTCCGACGCGCCTCCGGGCGTCCTGGGTTGTAGTAGACCATCCAGGCCTGGGGCGGTCCCAGCTTCGGATCTGTCATTGGAACAACTGTTGCGTCCTCTTTCATGTTCGGGTCCGCCGAGAGCTCCATGTTCAATCCTTCGAGAATCGGTTCCAGTCGAACGGGAGGTCGCTCTATACGCGAAAGCCGTAGAAGCTCTGCTGCAAGATCAGGAGCAGGGATACGACGTGGCAGCGTTAGCGGATCCGGTACTGCTTCGGTCTGCGACTCCGGAGTGAGAACAAGTTGAAGTTCGGGCTTCGGGGCGTGCGCAAGACCGGCGCTCGTCCCCGGGCGCTCCCCGAGCTTCCCTTCAAGCATGTCCGCAATCGTCAGGATCTGGATGCGTCGGTAGAAACGGCCATCCGTGGACTCGTAAAAGCCGCCTGATGCGGCTTCTGCCAGCATCGCCTGGGTCGGTTGGCGGAGGGTTATGAAGTACCCAATCGCCGCTTCGTCGCGCTCAACGACGCCGCGGAGGTCACGGACATGGCCCGGGTTCGTCGATCCACTCTTTACGGAAATGATGATTTGGCGAGCCTCATCGCCGTCGTGGAAGAACAGTCTCCCGTCCACGCCACGGTCTGAACCTTTCTTCTTGTCAAGCAGATCTATGCGCAGCAAGCCGAGTGCCCACCACTCGAACTGGTCACGGTCTTGCTTCGCGAGTGCCTCGGCGTCGGGGACGGTCTCCGGCTCGCCTATCGGCTCGAACCCAACTGGCCTGTCGAAGTCTCGCTTGAAGCGGTATTTGATGACTCCGAGCGCGAGGTTCGTGATGTCGATGCCCGTCCACCTGCGGTTTAACCGTTCTGCGACCGCTACCGCAGTGCCACACCCGCAGAATGGATCGAGTACAACGTCGCCGGGATTGCTGCTGACGGAAATGATTCGCTCCAACAGCCCCTCCGGCTTCTGCGTGGGATAGCCGAGCCGCTCTCCCGTTGTCGGAGCGAGGATGATGTCTGTCCAAATGTCTTGCAGCGCAGGCGCGTCCGCTTCCGAGAGGTAAATCTTGAGCCCGTCTTTCCTCGGTTTCCCGTCGCGGCGTAGGAGGATTCGGCCCTCGCCATAAAGCCGTTCCAGGTCCTCTAAGGGCATTGCCCAGTGCCGATCGCGCCCTGGGTGAACCCCGCGCCACTCAAAGCTCCGATTCGGCGAATAGTCCGGTGCGGTCAGATTTTCGGCGCGATAGGCACCGCGCTCATCCTCGTACTTGTATCGGGAGAGTTGTGCTTCCGAGTGACTCCCCGGAACGGGGTTGAACGTCTTCTTTGATGTCTTGGAGTAGTAGAGAAGCCGATCCTGAATTCGCCCGTATCGCTTCGGGTCATTGTGCGCCGTTGTCCGCTTCCACGTGATCTCGTTCAGAAACCGTCGCGGCCCGAACACAGAGTCCATGAGAACCTTGAGGTAGTGACCGGCCGTAGGGTCGCAGTGTAAATAGATGGAGCCGGTAGGCCTCAATACCCGGTGTAACTCGACCAGCCGCAGAGCCATCATCGACAAGTAGGCCAGTACGTCGTTGTCTCCGAGAAAAGTGCGAAACGCCTGCATCGCTAAGGAGAGAGTCCCGCCGCGTTCGACAACCTCTCTGTAGGCCGCGGCAGACGCGCGATCCCAGTGCCAGGTGTCTCCGAACGCTTTGATCTGCGCGGCTGCGGCGGTGCCGTCTTTCTCCGCATAGAGCACGTTGTATGACGCCTTGCTGTTGAACGGCGGGTCGAGATAGATCAGATCGACGCTCTCGTCCGCGACGTGTTTGCGCAGCACGTTCAGGTTGTCGCCCCAACATAGGTAGTTCTTTGCCGGGTCGAGTCCGGCTGCCGTGTGGTGGCTGACAGGACTCAACGCCCCTCCCCAGGTCGCGTCTCCCCAAGCCGTGTCCGTCCGATGCCATCGTCATACTTTGTCCTGCAAAAGTCAATAAAAGAGCCCCCGCGAAGTTCTCGCTTCCGGGGGCGTGACCAAACGAAGGGTAAGTTCGCTTGGCAGGTCCCACCGTACCACTCGTAGGCGACGTTCTCGACTCTCCCGAGGTCGCCTCGCTCATCGCTGATCTTGACGAGCTTCGGTGGACGGGGCGCAAGGGCTACGGCTCGCGCGCGCTCGTAGGCGCGTGTCTCGTGAAGGCGCTGTACGCGATCCCGACTTGGACGCGGACAGCGCGCCTGATCGCTGAGCATCATGCGCTTGCAGAGAGCATCGGCGGGACTCCTTCCGAGTGGGCCTGCTACAGGTTCACCGTCAAGCTTCGGCAGCACTCCGACAAGCTCGCCGCCTGTCTCGACCGCATCACGGCTTCACTCGCTGAGGCACTGCCGGAGATGGGCCGGGACGTGGCGATTGACGCGTCGGACATGCCCGCCTACGGGAACGGTCAGCGGTTCTTGAGTAAGGGCGGCCGTGAGCGCGAGCGGTTCAGCGATCCCGACGCCTCCTGGGGTCACCGCTCCGCCGTCTCGACCCGAAAGGGAGGCGGCTTCTATGGCTACCGACTTCACACTGCCGTCTGCTCGATCACGGGCCTGCCGCTTGCCTGGGAAGTGCAAACGGCTCGCCAGCACGAGTCGCTCTCCGTCGAGCCTCTGCTTGCCGCTCTTGCCTCTCACGGCATCGTTCCAGCCACCGCCGCGCTCGACAAGGGCTACGACGCAGGCTTTGTGTACGACGCCTGCGAGTCGCGCGGCATTGCCCCGATCATCCCGGTCAAGCAGACCTATGCCGTGAAGCGCGGCGAACATCTCGCCCCGACCTGCGCGCACGGCTCCTGGGCATTCGCCGGGGCCGACTTCAAGCGCAAGGCGACCAAATGGCGCTGCCCCACAGGTGAGTGTGAGCCGAAGTCCACTTGGCGGAAGGCGTCACGTCTGCACCCGCTTATCCCGCGCGAGACGAAGCGGTGGCGCTCGCTCTACAAGGGCCGCGCCTCAGTTGAGCGGGAGTTCGGCAGGCTCAAGAACGAGTACGGGCTTACGCCCCTCCGCGTTCGTGGGCTTGAGCGAGTCGCGCTGCACGCTGACCTTGTGATGCTCGCGAGGCTGTCGTTGGCGCTTGCCCGGGCGCGAGTCGTTCCGCTCGCGGCTTAGACGGTGAAGCCCGCCGAAGCGGGCTCCCCCGATCACCCTGTCACGGACACTCGGAGTATAGGACCTTCGTCAAACGACGCCGTCCGGCCTCGCTCGTACCTTTTGGTTCATGCCTCTAGGGGCTTACTCAGCAGTGGTTCAATGGTAGAGCGCGTCCCTGTCACGGACGAGGTGCAGGTTCGACTCCTGCCTGCTGAGTTCCTTCTTTCGCCAATCGTTTAGCCAAGCTCTCCTAGCGGTAGGAGGGTCTGACGAAACGCGCGGCTCGCTTCGCCAAGCGCCCCACTCGCTTGGCCAAGCGTCCTCCTCGCTTTGCCAAGCGGCCGACGACGAAGACAGGTCTCACGCCTGAATTGTATGAGGCGCAAAAGGCCGTCGCACCGCGATCCGTGCTTCCCTACTTGACAGGGGAACATGTGTTCGTGTAGAACACATGTTCGGTGATCGCGTGTCTTGTTATTCCGGGTTTCGAGCTGCGGGCCGCGCTGCGGGAGCGGCCGCGCCTTCAGCTCGAGCCGGCCGCGCTCGCGCCGGAGCCCGGCTCTGAGCCGCTTCTCGGGCCGGTCACCGCGGCTGCCGTAGCGGCAGGGGTCGGGCCGGGAATGCGGTTGGGCGAAGCGCTTGCCACCTGTCCATCGCTCCAGCTCGTCGATCCTGACCCGGCTGCGGCGGAGGAGGCCTGGGAGCAGATCGTGCGGCGGCTCGAGGACGCGGGGTTCGCGGTCGACGCGGCGGAGCTGGGCTGCGCCTACTTCGAGACGCGCGGGATCGAGCGGCTCTACGGCGGGCTCGAGCCTGCGCTCAAGCGGTCGCTGAAGGCGGTTGGGGCGGGCTGGGATGCGCGCGTGGGGGCGGCGGACCGCCGCTTTGCGGCGTTGGCCGCGGCGAACGTGGCCCGCTCGGGCCAGGTGCTGGTCGTTTCCGACGAGCACGCGCGCGACTTCCTCGCGCCGCTGCCGCTGACGCTGCTTCCTCTGGCCGCCGGGCGTCGCGAGGAGCTGGAGGAGCTGGGAATCAGAAAGCTCGGCGAGCTTGCCGGGCTACCGGGCGGTGCCGTGGCCGAACGTCTGGGGCCGGACGGCCGGCGCGCCTGGAGCCTGGCGAGAGGGGGCTCGAGCAGGCGAGTCCGCGGAAGGAAGCCCGCCGCGGAGCTCTTCGAGACGCTCGAGTTTCCCGAGGCAGTCGGAAACGAGCTGACGTTGAGACGCTCGCTCAGCGTCCTGCTCGATCGGCTGCTGGCTCGGCCGGAGCGCGGTGGGCGGGCATTGCGCAAGCTCGCGCTCGCGGCGCGGCTCGTCGGCGGCGGCTCGTGGCGGCGCACGGTAACGCTGCGGGACGCGACTGCCGAGCCCGCCCGCCTGCGCGCCGCCCTCGGGCCGAAGCTTCTGGACCTGCCTGCGCCCGTGGTGGCGCTGACGCTGGAAGTCCTGGTCCTCGCGGAGTCTGTCGGCAGCCAGCTCGAGCTCGTCCAGCCGGAGGGGGCTGAGCTGCGGGCGAATCTGAGCGAGGGGCTCCGCCAGGTTCGCGCCGGCACCGGGTCGGGTTCCGTCTGCACCGTCGTAGAGGTTGCCCCGTGGTCTCGTCTGCCAGAGCAACGAGCGCTGCTGGTTCCGCGCGACGACTGAATCAGCCGCAGCGGGCGCTGGTCGAGGCGCACGTGGACGGCTCGCCGCGCCGGGTGAACCGCTCCCCGGTTGCCGTCGTTCGCGAGGAATGGCGGGTCGTCGATCGCTGGTGGACCGAGGAGCCGGTCAGCCGCCGCTATTTCGACGTCGTGCTTGCCTGCGGCGAGCACGCTGTCGTCTTCCACGACGAGGAGGTGGGCCGCTGGTTCAGCCAGAGAGGGACGTGAGCTCAGCCTTCGTCGAAGAAGGTGTCGTGTCGCGCGGCGAGCGCGGGGTGCTCGGCGGGATCCGCGCGGGCTGCTTCGCGCAGGAACTCCTCGACGCCGGCGGGTGCGGCGACGACGACGCAGCGGCACGCTTGGCGCGTCGGGTTGGAGAATGTGTGGGGCAAACCGGGCGGAATCAGGGCGAAGTCACCCGCTTCCAGCTCCGCGTCGCCCTCGCCTGCGTGGAGGTGCATGGCTCCAGAGAGCACGAAGAACGTCTCGACGGTCTGTCGATGCAAGTGGAGCGGCGGGCCGGGATAGGCCGGCGGCAGATTGGCCTCGAGCAGAGCGAAATGGCCGTCACCGTCCCGCGCCCCGTTCTTGACGAGAATCGAGGACCGGCTCTCGATGTTGCCTCCTTCGCCGGGACCGCAGAGGATGGCGTCGGAGAGCGGACGGCCACCGTCCTCCGGCGGATCGAACTGGTCGAAGCGCTGGACGTCCTCTTCTCGTCCGTCACGGCGCGCCCGAAGCATGTCGCCGAAACCCATGCTCGGCGCGTGGATGTTCAGAAAGACCGCTGTCGAGTCCCCGGTGTTGCGGAACGTGTGGACGACGTTCGGCGGAGCGGCGGCCAGCGTTCCCGGCCGGCCTGTCATCCGCTGCACTTCCGGGCCGAGGCCGAGTTCGAGCTCGCCTCCGAACACGTAGAACGCGTCTGTGTGCCGTCGGTGCACATGCGGATCCGGGCCTTCCTCGCCGGGCTCGTAGCGGAACCACGAGAGCGTCAGCTCGTCGACGTCGGTGAGAATTCGGATCGTCCGCTCCGGCCGGTCGGTGATCGCCTCGCCTGCCCGTAGGAGGACCGGCTGGTGTACGTCGAGCTCCACGCGCACTCAGCCTATTCGTTCCTGGATGGGGCGTCGCTGCCCGAGGAGCTCGCGGCGCGGGCGGCTGAGCTCGGCTACGAGGCGCTGGCACTCACCGATCACGACGGGCTCTACGGCTCGCTCGAGTTCGCCCATGCGGCCAAGGCGCTCGGCGTGCGGCCGATCACCGGCGCGGAGGTCACGCTGTCAGACGGCTCGCACGTGACGCTGCTCGTGGAGACCGCCGCGGGGTACGCAAACCTCTGCCGGCTGCTGACGGCGGCTCACGCTGGGACTCGTCCGAAGGAGGGGGCCGAGCCATTGCCGCCGTCCCTCGACGCGAGGCGGCTGGCCGAGCTCAACGAAGGTCTTGTCTGCCTCTCCGGCTGTGCGCGCCATGGCCTTGCTGTCCGCAACCCGAACGGCGCGGCCGCGCTCGCTCGCTTCTTCGGACCGGAGCGCTTCTTCGTCGAGCTCCAGCGTCCCTTCGAACGAGGAGACGAGCGCCGGAATGCAGCACTGCGTGACCTCGCGGAGACTCTCGGTACCTGCACGGTTGCGACCGGGGACGTGCATGCACACCACCCGCTGCGCGGGGCACTTCAGGACGTCCTGGTCGCGATCCGCTGCCGCACCTCGCTCGAGGGCTGCGAGGCTGAGCGGCGCGGAAATCGCGAGAGCGTTCTGCTCGGTGCGCAGGAGGCGGTGGAACGCTTCCCGCTCGACCGAAGCGCCGTCGAGCGGTCGGGCGAGCTCGCGGCGCGCCTCGAGTTCGACCTGACTGAGGATCTCGGCTACCGCTACCCGGACTTCTCGGACAACGGCGAGCCTGCGATCCGGCAGCTCCGGCGTGTCTGCGACCGGGCATTCACCGAGCGCTACGGCGGTGCGAACGGACACAGGCGGAAGGCCCGCAAGCGGCTCGACGAGGAGTTGAAGTTGATCGACGAGCTCGGCCTGGCAGGGTTCTTCCTGCTGCACTGGGAGGTGCTGGAGCTCGCGCGGGAGTGCGCAAACGAGGTCCGCGGCAACTCGGTCGCGCGCAACGTGCTCCCGCCCGGACGCGGGCGCGGCAGCTCCGTCGGCTCGATCGTGTGCTACCTGACCGGGCTCTCGCACGTCGACCCGGTGCAGGCGGGGTTGCCGCTTGGGCGCTTCCTGAACCGGGAGCTCGTATCGGTGCCTGACATCGACCTCGACTTCCCGCGCGACATTCGCGAGAAGCTGATCGTCGAGGTCTGCGAGCGCTACGGCCGCGAGCACTCGGCGCTCGTAGCCAGCTTCTCGACCTACCACGCGCGCGGCGCGATTCGCGACGTCGGCAAGGCTCTGGGGTTGCCTTTCGCGGAGCTCGAGCGGCTCGCGCGGCTCACCGACGGCAGCCCGTACCGCGTCGCGGAGGAGCTGTCCAAGCTGCCGGACGGGAAGACGAAGCTGGCTTCGCCCCGTTGGCGTGCGTTCGCCCAGCTGTGCGGCGAGCTCGGCGGGCTACCGCGGCATATCTCGCAACACCCCGGCGGGATGGTCATCTCGACGCGGCCACTCGTCGAGCTCGTTCCCGTGCAGCCCGCGGCGATGGCGGGGCGGCAGCTCTGCCAGTGGGACAAGGACTCGTGTGCCGACGCGGGCTTCCTCAAGATCGACCTTCTCGGTCTCGGGATGCTCTCGGCGGTCGAGGACTGCGTCGAGCAGATCGCCCTGGCGCACCGCGAGACCATCGACCTCTCGCGCATCCCGCTCGACGATCCGTCGGTCTACGCCGAGATCCAATGCGCCGACACGGTCGGCGTCTTCCAGATCGAGAGCCGTGCCCAGATGCAGTCGCTCCTGCGGACGCGGCCCGAGAACCTGGACGACCTGACGGTGCAGGTCGCGCTTGTCCGGCCTGGGCCGATTCAGGGCGGCGCGGTCCATCCGTACATCGAGAACCGCCAGCGTCTACGCGAGAACCCGCAGTTCGTGCCCCCGTATGACCATCCGCTGCTGGAAGAGCCGTTGCAGGAGACGCTCGGCGTCGTGGTCTTCCAGGAGCAGGTGCTCGCGGTGGCGATTGCTCTCGCCGGGTTCTCGGTCGGCGAGGCGGAAGGGCTGCGCCGCGCAATGAGCCGCAAGCGCAGCGAAGAAGCGGTCGAGGCGTTTCATGGACGCTTCGTCGAGGGAGCGCTCGAGCGCGGGGTGGACCGGGAGTCGGCGGAGAGCGTCTTCCGGAAGCTGAACGGGTTCGCGGCGTTCGGCTTCCCAAAGTCCCACGCGGCCGCATTCGGACTGCTCGCGTACCAGTCGGCGTGGCTGCGGCACCACTACCCGCGGGAGTTCCTCTGCGCACTTCTGAACGCCCAGCCGATGGGCTTCTACCCGCCTGCGTCGCTGGTGCGCGACGCGCAGCGGCGGGGAGTCGAGGTGCGCCCGCCGGACGTGAACCGAAGCGAGGCCGAATGCTCGCTCGAGGAGGACGCGGTGCGCGTCGGACTCGAGTACGTCCGATCGCTCGGGGAGGAGGAGGCGAAGGCAATCGTGGCCGAGCGGGAACAGGACGGGCCGTTCTCGGGCGTGCGGGAGCTCGCGCAGCGGACGGCGCTCGACCGGGCCCGGCTGGAGATGCTCGTCGCCTCGGGAGCATGCGACTCGTTCGGACGAGCCAGGCGGGCGCTCCTCTGGGAGCTGGGGCTCGTGCCGCGCACGCAGAGCGTTCCGGGAAGCGCGGGCGAGGAGCGGCAGCTCGCCCTGCCGCTCGACCCGACTGCTCCCGCGCCTCCGCTGCGCGAGCAGACGCCCTGGGACCGAATGCTCGCCGACTACCGGACGACGAGCCTGTCGGTGGACGTACACCCTCTGGCCCTCCTGCGTCCGCACCTGCCGGAAGGGACACTGTCGAGCCGGGAGCTCGGGCAGCGGCCGTCGGGCGGCCCCGTCGCGGTTGCGGGGATGGCGGTCGCCCGGCAGCGCCCTGCGACCGCGAACGGCGTGGTTTTCATGCTGCTCGAGGACGAGTTTGGACAGATGAACCTGATCGTCCCGCCGCCGGTGTACGAGCGCTACCGCGCGCTCGTGCGAGCAGAGCCGCTGCTCCTCGCGCGCGGGAAATTCGAGCGGCTGGGCCGGAACCGCAACGTCGTCGTTCGCGAGCTCGTCTCCCTCGGTCCGCTCGCCCGCCGCTGCGCGGACGACGCCGACGTCTTCGGCTCGCTCCCGCCCGCGCACCACTTCGGCCACCGTTGAGGTAGGCGCGGCACAATCGCGTCCATGGAACGGACTGACGGCTACGCCCCGATCCGCGACTACGCCGTCGTCGGCGACGGCCGCACCACAGCGCTGATCGCGCGGGACGGATCGGTCGACTGGCTCTGCCTGCCCAATGTCGACTCTCCGTCCGTGTTCGCCCGGGTGCTCGACGCGGAGCGCGGCGGCTCCTTCCGGCTGGAGCCGACCGGCCCCTTCGAGGTCGAGCGCCGCTATCAGCCGGGCTCAAATGTCCTCGAGACGACTTTCACGACGGCGGACGGAACGGTTCGCGTGACCGATGCGATGACCCTCTCCGACGACGGCCACCTCTCGCCGACGCGGGAGCTCTGCCGAAAGGTCGAGTGCCTGGGCGGCAGGGTTCCGCTGCGCTGGTCGTTCGAGCCGCGGTTCGGCTACACGCGCCTGCATACGTCGATCGAACGGCGCGCCGGACGTTGGTTCGCCCGCGCCGGCACCGACGCGCTCGCGCTCGGGCTGTGGGACGCCGGCTCCGTGACGGCGACGGAGCACGCGGTCGCCGGCGAGCTCGAGCTCGAACAGGGCCGTGGCGCTTTGCTCGAGCTGTCCGCCGCGCATCAGCAGCCGGCGATCCTGGCCGGCCGTGGCGACATCGAGCGCCGCCTCGAGCGCACCTGCCGCTTCTGGCCCGAGTGGGCGAGCCGGATCGAGTACGACGGTCCGTGGCGTGACGCCGTCGTCCGCAGCGCCCTCGTGCTGAAGCTGCTCGTCTTCGCGCCTTCGGGAGCGATCGTCGCGGCGCCGACCGCGTCGTTGCCCGAGTGGATCGGCGGAGGTCGAAACTGGGACTACCGCTTCACCTGGTTGCGCGATGCAAGCTGGACGCTCGACGCCCTGATCCGCCTCGGCTTGGACGACGAGGCCCACGCCTTCTTCTGGTGGCTGATGCATGCGTCGCGAATCACCCAGCCGCGGCTGCAGATCCTCTACAGGGTCGACGGCTCGACACACTCCAAGGAGCGCGACCTACAGGAGCTCGGCGGCTACCGGAATTCGAGGCCCGTGCGAATCGGGAACGGCGCCGCCAATCAGGTTCAGCTCGACGTCTACGGGGCCGTGTTCGAGTCGATCTGGCTCTACGTCCAAGCCGTCGGCCGCCTCGACGGGGAGACAGGCAAGGAGGTCGCAAAGATCGCCGACTACGTCACGGCGCACTGGCGGGACCAGGACAGCGGAATCTGGGAGGTTCGGAGTGAGGCGACGCACTTCATCCAGTCCAAGGCGCTCTGCTGTGTCGCGCTCGAGCGGGCCTCGGCGCTCGCCGAGCGTGGGTTCATTCCCGACCGCAGCGACCGCTGGCGTGCCGCGGCGAAAGAGATCCGCATCTTCATCGACGCCGAGGGCTGGGACGAGGACCGTGGAAGCTACGTGCGTGCTCCCGACATGCGCGAGCCCGACGCGAGCCTCCTGACTTTGGCGATCCTCTCCTACGAAGCCTCTGCGGCCCGGCGCCTGCGCGGCACCATTGCCACGATCGAGAAAGAGCTGCGGGAGGGACCGTTCGTATACCGCTACCGAGGCGATGACGGCGTCGACGGAAAAGAGGGCGCGTTCCTCACGTGCTCTTTCTGGCTCGCTGACGCTCTCGCGCGCCTGGGCAGGCTGGACGAAGCGCGCGCCCTGATGGACGAGCTCGTCGGACTGGCGAACGATGTCGGTCTCTACTCGGAGGAGATCGATCCGGCAACCGGCGACTTCCTCGGCAACTTCCCGCAGGGCCTGACCCATCTGGCGCTCATCAACGCGGCCCATTCGATCGTGGACGCAGAGACGGGTCGGGAAGACGAGTGACCCTCTCGGGCGCCCTGGCGGGCGGCTTCGTGGGGACGATCGTGCTGACGAGCGGACTGCGCATCGCTCAGGAGCTGACTTGGACGCGGATGGACGTACCGCTCCTGCTCGGAACGGTCTTCACGGAGAAACGCAGCCGGGCCAGCGTGATCGGCTACGCGCTCCTCTTCGGGAACGGGCTCCTGTTCGCGCTTGGTTACTACTGGGTGTTCCGCGCCGTCGGTCACGCAGGCTGGGGTTTCGGCGCCGCACTCGGAGTTGCCCACGCGGCGTTCTTCGGAGGCCCGTTCCTTCAGATCCTGCTGCCGGCCCTCAATCCGAGGATGGGAATGCCGTGGTCTGATGCGGAGGAGACGCCGCTCCTGGAGCCGCCCGGCTTCTTGCTGAGGAACTATGGCCGGGGGACGTCGATCTGGACCATCGCGGTGCACGTCGCATACGGCGCGATCGTCGGAGGCTTCGCGGCCCGGCTCGCGTAGGAACGGTTTCGTACTGAGCCCAAGCGGGCCGACCGCCATTTCAGACGGACGCACGCGGAGCCCGTGCGTCCCGAGGTCGGCGTCGCGAGCGCCGCCTCAACGGTTCTCGATCTCGAGCGCGAACTGGGGCAGGCGCTTGGCCACGGCGCGGTTGAACGCCCGTTCGTACTCGTCCCCCGCGCCGTCGTCGAGAGTCGAGGCGAAGCTGTCGCGCAGGTCGGCGAGGGTCTCAGTCGCCGTCTCGACGAGGTCCTGGTAGTCACCGAAGCGCTCCTCGGCCTCGTCCCGCTCGGCGCGGTTGTAGGCGGCCTTGGCCTCGTGGCACTCGCGGATCAGCCCGGCGTGGTCCCGCTCGAAGAGGTCGAGCTGGCGCGAGATCGCATCGCCGAAACGCCGCCGGCGGAACACGGGCCCTAGACTAGTCCGCCCGTTGGCGCTCCTCGTCCGTACCTGGAACGTCTTCCACGGGAACGCTCAACCGCCCGAGCGGCGCGGCTTCCTCGAGGAGATGCTGCGGTTGGTCACGCAGGACGGCCCCCAGGTCGTGTGCCTCCAGGAACTCCCGGTTTGGGCGCTGTCCCGGCTCGAGCGCTGGAGCGGCATGACGTCCTTCGGCGCGGTTGCGTCCCGGCCGCTGCTCATCAACGCCGAGCTGGGCAGGGCCGTCACCGAGCTCCATCACGGCGTGTTGCGCTCGGCGTTCACTGGACAGGCGAACGCGATCCTGTTGTCCACGGATCTGCGGCCGCTCGGCAGCGGGTCGATCGTGCTCAACCCGCGCGCCTTTCGGCGCGCGCAGGCGAGAGCGCTCGGTCTCGACAGGCGGGTGCTGCTCGCGTGGGCGAAGGAGCGGCGCGTTTGCCACGCAGTCCGTGTGGAAGCCGCCGGGCGCCTCCTCACGTTCGCGAATCTGCATGCCTCCAGTGTCTCCGACCGCCGGTGTGCGGATGCCGAGCTCTTGAGGGCGGCCGTGTTCGCCGACTCGTTCGCCGAGCCGAACGACGTGGTCGTTCTCGCCGGCGACTTCAACGTCGTCGGCGGGGAGTCGGAGACGCTGGAGAGACTCACCGCTCCCGACTGGGGCTTCTCAGCCCCGATCCCGGGTCTCGACCAGGTGCTCGTGCGGGGCGCCCGGGCACACGCCGAGCGATGGCCCGAGGGACGTCGCCGGGTGGACGGCCGCCTGCTCTCGGATCACGCACCCGTGGAGGCGACGCTGGAGTGACCTTCGAGGAGGCGCGCAGCCAGTTTCCGGTCTTCGAGCGGCTCGCCTATCTGAATGCGGGCACGAACGGGCCCCTAGCCCGTGCGACGGTCGAGGCGATGGCCGAGCAAGAGCGCGCCGACCTCGACAACGGTCGGGGCGGGCCGGCCTACTTCGAGCGCGCCCTCGAGCTGCGGCAGCAGGTGCGACGCAAGCTGGCGGGGCTGGTCGGTGTGAACGAGGACAGGCTCGCGCTCGCGACGTCGACGACGAACGGCTGCAACATCGTCCTGGCCGGGCTCGGGCTCAGGCCCGACGACGAGATCGTCACGACCGACGGCGAGCACTTCGGGCTCCTCGGGGCACTTGCCGCCTCGCCTGCGCGCGTGCGTGTGGCGAAGGTGCGAGAGCGCCCGCCGGAGGAGGCCCTGGGCGTGTTGCTTCGGGAAGTGACCGGGCAGACGAGGCTGCTCGCGCTCTCGCACGTGTGCTGGTTGAGCGGGAATCGCTTCCCTGTCGCGGAGCTGAGAGAGGCGACCGGCCTGCCTGTGCTGGTCGACGGCGCGCAGTCGGCCGGCGCGATCCCCGTCGACGCGTCCCAATTCGACTTCTATGCGTTCTCCTGCCAGAAGTGGCTATGCGGACCGGATGCCACGGGCGGGCTGGTCGTCCGCGACCCGGACTCGCTCGGGATCGCCGCGCCGAGCTCGCTCTCCCAGGAGCGCTACGAGCCAGAAGGTGAGTTCACGCCGCGACCTGGTGCCGCGCGATTCGATCCCGGCTGGACGCCGCCTCCGTCGCTTGCAGGCCTGAGCGCCGCCCTCGACGTCGAGCCGGAGTGGCGCTTCGAGCGCGCAATGGCAACCGCCGAGCGCTGCCGCGAGCTTCTCGCCGAGCGCTTCGAGGTTGTGACCTCGCCGTGCCAGGCCACGCTCGTCTCGTTCCGCGTCGACGGCGACTCGGCCGAGGTCGTGAAGCGGCTCTACGACCACCGCGTGGTCGTGCGAGACGTTCCCGGGCTCGGCTGGATCCGGGTCTCCTGCGGCTGGTGGACCAGCGAGGAGGACCTCGAGAGCCTCCTCGATGCGCTCTAGGCCGAAGCCACCGTGCGAAGGCCGAGCTCGCCTGCGATCGGGCGCATGGCCTCGATTACGAAGGCGATGTGCTCGTCCAGGTCCACGCCGATTGCCTCGGCACCTTGATAGACGTCGTCTCGGTTCACGCCGGCCGCGAACGACGGCTGCTTCAGCTTCTTCTTCACAGACTTCGGCTCCAGCGTCTCGATTCCGTCTGGCCGAACAAGCCCACACGCGTGGATGAACCCGCAGAGCTCGTCGCATGCGAACAGCGTCCGCTTCAAAGGTGTGTCGCGCGGCATGCCGAGGTGGGACGCGTGCGAGAGGACGCCCTCGACGACCTCTTCGGGCCAGCCCTCGTCGCGCAGAATCGGCGCGCCTTCCTGGGGGTGGCGCTCGAGGGTGGGGTGGATCTCGTAGTCGAAGTCGTGGAGTAGCGCGGTCGCGCGCCAGAGTTGCTCGTCCTCACCGAATCGGACCGCGTAGGCGCCGACCGCGGCCTCGACGGCGAGCGCGTGACGAAGCAACGCCTCGCTCTTCGTGTGCTGCGTGAGGGTCTCCCAGGCGCGCTCACGGGTCGGCTCCACGGCGTCCACGGCGGCCCTAGGCGTCGCTGGCGATGCCTGGTGTCAGGATGTGCGGCTTCGCCGCGCATCCGTCGGAACCGACTCGTCGATGCGTTTGCCGGTAGCCACCCACGCACCTAGGATAGCCGTCTCCCATGGCGCAAACGGCCGTCACAGAAGCGCTTGCCGAGTCGTTCGTGATCGAGGGCGGGCAGCCGCTTGGCGGACGCATCACAGCGGCTGGAAACAAGAACGGCGCGCTCCCGATTCTGGCGGCCTGCCTCCTGACAAGCGAGCCGGTCCTGCTACAGAACGTTCCTCGGATCCGCGACGTGGAAACGATGATCGCCCTGATCGCCGACCTCGGCGCGGACGTCGAGTGGACGGGCAAGAACGAGGTTCGCGTTCACGCTGCAGAGCTGGCCTCTCATGAGCTCGACGCCGAGCTTTCGAGGCGGATCAGGGCGTCGTTCCTCCTCGCGGGGCCCCTGCTGGCTCGGCTGGGACGCGCGAGCGTGCCGCCACCCGGCGGGGACGTGATCGGACGGCGCCGGCTCGATCCGCACATCCACGCGTTTGCAGAGCTGGGAGCGGACGTCGACATCGGTGCCCGGTTCGAGCTTCGGACGAGCGGGCTGCGCGGCAAGCACATCTTCCTCGACGAGGCGAGCGTGATGGCCACTGAGAACGCGGTCATGGCCGCGTCGCTGGCTCCCGGCGAGACCGTGATCGGGAATGCCGCCTGCGAGCCCCATATCCAGGATCTCTGCCGCTTCCTCGCCTCGCTCGGCGCCGAGATCGAGGGGATCGAGTCGAATGTGCTTCTGGTTCGCGGCGTCGGGGCCCTGTCGGGGGGTGAATGGCGGATCGGCCCGGAGCACATCGAGGTCGGCAGCTTCATCGGCCTGGCCGCGGTCACCGGCGGAGACATCACGATCGAGGATGTCGAGCCGAAGGATCTCGTGGGAATCCTGCCGACCTTCGAGAGGCTCGGTGTTCAAGTCGAGATCGACGGGCGCACTCTCCGCGTCCCGCCGGGCCAGGACCTCGTGATCCAGGATGACCTCGGGGGGCAGATCCCGAAGATCGAGGACGGCCCCTGGCCGGCATTTCCCGCGGATCTCACCTCGATCGCCGTGATCGTGGCGACCCAGGCGCGAGGTACCGCGTTGATCTTCGAGAAGATGTTCGAGAGCAGGCTGTTCTTCGTCGACAAGCTCGTCTCCATGGGCGCTCGGATCATCCTCTGTGACCCGCATCGAGCTGTCGTGACCGGCCCGACGAAGCTCTACGCCCAGCAGATGTCGAGCCCGGACATCCGCGCAGGGATGGCGATGCTGCTCGCGGCACTGTGCGCTGAAGGAACCTCGACGATCGGCAACGTCGGCGAGATCGACCGCGGCTACGAGCGCATCGACGAGCGACTCCGCTCGCTCGGCGCCCGCATCGAGCGCGTCGAGGCTTAACCCTCGGCCCTGTGACGGATCTCGGCGAGGCGATCGTCGCCGCGGTCGCACCTCACTCGGGTGTGCGAAGCATTCAGCTCGTCGGCTCTCGGGCCGAGGGTCGGGCGACCGACCGGTCCGACTGGGATTTCCGGGTCGAGGCCGACGACTTGGCCGCACTCGTGGAGACGATGCCGGAGCTGCTCGCACAGTTCCAGCCGCTGGCTCAGCAGTGGGATCGACTCAGCCCCGAGTACTGCTGGATGGTGATCCTCCGCGGCCCAGTGAAGGTAGATCTGATCTTCTCGGATAAGCCTCATGAGAAGGAGCCGCCGTGGAAACCGCAAGCCTCGAACCTCGAGGCGATCGACGATCACTTCTGGGACTGGATGCTCTGGCTGAGGAGCAAGGAGGCGGCCGACGAGCGTGAGCTCGTCGATGCGGAGTTGACCAAGCTCTTCGCCCACCTGCTCGCCCCGCTCGGAGTTTCGGAGCGCCCGGGCTCGATCGCCGACGCCGTCGCGTCGTATCGGGCCGCGCGTAGGTGCGCCGAGCGGCGGTTCGGCCGGTCTGTGCGCCGCGACGTCGAGGCCGCGGTGGCCCCGGCGCTCGGCGGTCAGGGCCTGCGCTAGGCTCCCGCAGAAGGATGGCTAGAACGGGTCAGGCTGACGAGGCAGGAAGGCTCCACGCGCGTGTGAACGTCGCCGGAAGCGGCCAGGCGAGCGTCGTCACCGGCGTGCCGGTGCTGGATCACCTGCTCGGGCTGCTCGCGGAGTACGCGTCCTTCGACCTTGCCCTCGAGATCGCTCCGGGCGAAGCCGAGGCGGAGATCGCCGCCGCGGGTCGCGCTCTGGGGCGGGCGCTCGAAGACGCTGTGCGATCCGAGGGAAGCCGGGGCCACGGCTCGGCAGTCGTGCCGGCCGACGAGGCTCTCGCACACGTCGTGATCGAGGCTTCCGGCCGGCCGCTCGTGATCTCGAACGTCGACCTGCGCGACGCCCGGGTCGCCGGGCTGGCCAGCGACGTGGTCGCCACGTTCCTGCGGGAGCTTGCGGAGGGGGCAGGGCTCACCCTGCACGTGCGGCTGATCGATGGCTCCGAGCCCGAGCACGTGCTGGAGGCGATCTTCAAGGCGCTCGGGGTTGCTCTTGCGCAGAGTTGCCGGCCGCGTCGGCGAAAGGAGAAGTAATGGCGGAGAAGACCGTCGTGCGAACCGAGGGTGCGCCGGCTCCGTTCGAGGGCGCACCGTACTCACAGGCAATCCGGTCGGGCGGGCTCGTGTTCGTGTCCGGGCAGCTGGCGGTGCGGCCGGGCGAGGCCGAGATCGTCGGCGAGACGATCCAGGAGCAGGCCGAGCAGGTGTTCGCGAACCTCCGCGCGATTCTCGAGGAGGCGGGCAGTGGGGTCGACCTGCTCGTGAAGACGACCGTTTACCTGGCCGACCTCGGGGACTTCGCCGGCATGAACGAGGTGTACGCGCAGCACGTCGGCGAGGAGCCCCCGGCTCGAGCGACAATCGAGGTCTCGAGGTTGCCCTCGGGTGCGCGAATCGAGATCGAGGCAATCGCGACCGTCTCGACGGCCTAGCTTCAAACGCTCTTTGCCGCAGTGAGCCTCACGCCGAGCAAAGCCCGGCTTCGGCGGCGGGCATTTGGGCCTCATCGCAGCCAACTTCTCTAAGAACGGTTCGCCCGGCCTCCTCCCCGAGGCGATCGTAATCCGAAAAGGCATACGTGTCTGCGACGGAAACGTGACGCATCGGTGTCGGCTTGGAGCCTGCCGTTGAACGGTCCCGCAGAGGCCGGAGGCACAATTAGCCGGTGCGCGCCGAGACTGTCATCGCGACTCACGGCAATACCGACTTCGACGCCTTCGCGGCGATGCTGGCTGCCCGGCGCCTCTATCCGGGCGCGGTCGCCTGCCTGGCCGGCTCGCTCAACCGCAACGTGCGTGAGTTCTACCGCCTGCACGCCGACGAGCTCGGCCTCGTCGACGTGTCGAGAATCGAGCTCGACTCGATTCGGCAGCTGATCGTCGTCGAGACGACACACGCGGGCCGGCTGGGTGAGCTCGAGCCGGTCGCGCTCGATGCGAACGTCGAGAAGGTCGTGTTCGATCACCACGCCGGCGAGCCCCCGGACTGGGCGGCCGCCGAGCACACCGTCGTCTCGGAGGACGGCGCGCTGACGACAACCCTCGTCGGCATCCTCGCCGAGCGGGAGATTGCCGTCACGCCGCTCGAGGCGACCGCGTTCGCGCTCGGCATCCACGAGGACACGGGCTCGCTGACGTATCCGACGGCAACCCAACGGGACGCCGAGGCGCTCGGCTGGTGCCTGCGTCACGGCGCTCGGCAGGAATTGCTCGCCGAGTTCCTGCACACCCCGCTGACCGACGAGGAACGAGAGCTCCTGGGAGCGGTCCTCGGCGTGCTCGAAGCTCGCGAGCTGGCAGGCGTCGAGGTGCTCGTCGGCGCCGTCGCCTGGCCGCGATACATCGACGGAGTCTCGAACCTCGCGCACAAAGTCGTCGACCTGACCGACTGCAAGGCGCTCGTCTTGCTGATCGAGATGGATGAGCGCGTCTTCTGCGTCGCCCGGAGCCGCACGCCCGAGATCGACGCCGCCGCGATCGCTCAGATCCTCGGCGGCGGAGGTCACGTCCAGGCAGCCTCGGCCATCTTCAAGGGCCGCCTCGACGAGGCGCGTGAGCTCGTTGCCGAGAAGCTGACGCAGGCTGTTCGGGAGCCTCTGCAAGCGGGCCAGCTCATGTCGCGTCCGGCTCGGACCGTCTCGCCCGACGAGACCGTCGCACGGGCTCTCGTCGCCTGCCAGCGGTACAACCAGAGCGGCATCCTCGTCGCCGACGGCGATCGCCTCGCAGGAGTCGTGGGTCGCGAGGATCTCGACCGCGCCGTCGCGCACGGCCTCTCGCATGCGCCGGTCAAAGGGATCATGAGCACGCGAGTGGCGACGTGCGCCGAGGACGCACCGCTGCCCGAGCTCCAGCGACTGCTGGCCGGCGGCGACGACCGCATCGCGGTGTTGCGGGACGATCGGATCGTCGGCGTGGTCACGCGAAGCGACCTCCTGCGGGCGCTCGGCGAGCGGGCTGTTCCGGCGGAGCGGCCGGGGCCGATGCTGACCGACGAGCTCGCACGGCTCGAGCGCCTCCAGCCGGTCTTCGAGGCGGTAGCGGCGGTCTCGGAGCCGTTCGACGGCGTCTACCTCGTCGGCGGCACCGTCCGTGACATCCTGCTCGGCGAGCCGAGCTTCGACGTCGACATCGCCGTGGAGGGCGACGCGATCGCGCTTGCGCAGGCCCTGGCCGACGCGCTCGGCGGGCGCGTTCGGGCGCACGAGAAGTTCGGCACGGCGGTCGTCATCTACGGCGAGGACAAGCGGATCGACGTCGTCACCACACGTACTGAGTTCTACGACGCGCCCGCAGCGCTGCCGACGGTCGAGCATGCCTCGATCCGGGAGGATCTCTTCCGCCGCGACTTCACCATCAACGCCATGGCGGTCTCTTTGAAGGGGGCCGACATGGGGCGGCTAGTCGACCCGTTTGGCGGCCGCCGCGACCTCGAGGCAAGGACGATCCGCGTTCTGCACAACCTCTCGTTCATCGACGACCCGACCCGCATCTTCCGAGCGATCCGCTACGAGAACCGTTACGGCTTCCGAATGGACGAGCACACGCTGCGTCTGGCGCGCGGCACGATCGAGATGGGGCTCGTCGGCGACCTCTCCTCCGCGCGGCTCCGGGACGAGCTCGAGGCACTGCTCGAAGAGGGCGACATCGAGCACTCGATTCTGCGCCTGGCCGAGCTCGGCGCCGACCGCGCGATCCACCCGCACCTCGCGGCCGACGAAGAGGCTGTCGAGCTGCTGGGTCGCCTGACCGGGCTGCGCGACCGCTATCGCCTGGAGATCCCGTCGTGGCGTCTCGGCCTCGCTGTGCTGGCCCGCAAGCTGCCGCCGGACGAGGTCTACCAGTGGCTCCAGCGGCTGAAAGTCCGGCGGCGTGACGCCGAGCAAATCGCGGCGGCAGTCACCGTGGGCCCGAAGCTCGCCGAGCGGCTTCGGAAGGGCGCCGAGCCGGCCGAGGTCGTAGCGCTGGCGGAGCCCTACGCTCCCGATGCGCCACTGTTCGCCCTGGGCCTGGCAGACCTCGCTCCGCTCCATGCGTACTTCGAGCGGCTCCGCGACGTGCGGCTCGAGGTGAGCGGTGCCGACCTCGCCGAGCTCGGGCTGACGGAGTCGCCGAGGGTCGGCGAGGTCCTCGCAGAGCTCCGCCGCCGCAAGCTGAACGGGGAGCTCGACGGCCGAGACTCCGAGCTCGCCGCCGCGAAAGAGCTGATCGCACCGTGATCCGGTGGGGAGCGCCCGGCCCGTACGCCGTCGGCTTCACCACGCGAACGGGAGGAGTGAGCTCGGGCGCGTACGAGTCGCTCAATCTCGGGGCGCTCACGGACGACGATCCGGAGAACGTCGTCGAGAATCGCCGCCGGGCCTGCGCGGCCACGGGCGCGGATGCCGAGCGGGCGACCATGGCCTGGCAGCACCACGGCTCCGAGGTTCGGCGGGCCGAGCCGCGTGGGATCGTCACGCCCGGAACGCAGTTCGACCGATGCGACGGTCTCTGGAGCGAGGCGCCGGGGCAAGCGATGATGCTGCTCACGGCCGACTGCCTGCCCGTCGCGATCGGGCGCACGAACGGGTCGAAGCCGGCGCTGGCGATCCTGCACGTCGGCTGGCGCGGGCTCCTCGGCGGGATCGTAGCGTCGGGTGCGCGCGCTCTCGGCGGCGGGCGACTGGCCTCGGCGATCGGCCCGGGCATCGGCCCCTGTTGCTACGAGGTCGGCGAAGAGGTGGCCGAGCCCTTCCGCGCCGCGTACGGCGACGTCGTGGGCGGCGGCCGCCTCGACCTCTGGGCAGCGACCGAGCGCGCGCTGCGCGAGGCCGGCTGCGAGAGCGTGGAGCGCACCGACCTCTGCACGTATTGCCACCCCGAGCTCTTCTTCTCCCACCGTCGCGACAAAGGCCGGACCGGCCGGCAGGGCGTCGTTGCCTATATCGGCTGAGGCAGTCCGCTCGAACTACGAGCGGATCGGCACCGAGCTCGGGCCAGGGGTGACGATCGTCGCCGCGACCAAGTACGTCTCTCTGGACGACCTCGGCACGCTCGTAGAGGCCGGAATCGAGATCGTCGGCGAGAACCGAGCCCAGGACCTAGAGGCCAAGCACGCTCGCTTCGCGGATGCGTTTCGCTGGCACTTCATCGGCCATCTGCAAAGCCGCAAGACGAAGAGCGTCAACCGCCTTTGCGAGCTCTGCCACTCCCTCGCCAGCGAGTCTGCGGCGCGCCGCCTCGAGATTCCGGCTCTTGTCGAGGTCAACCTCTCCGGCGAGGAGTCCAAATCGGGCGTGCCCGAGCGCGATCTCGAGGACTTCCTCGGTCTCTACCCCGATGTCCGAGGCCTGATGACGATGCCGCCGGAGACCGAAGACCCCGAGGAGTCGAGGCCGTACTTCCGGCGCCTGCGGGAGCTTGCCGAAGGCTACGGTCTCAGCGAGCTCTCGATGGGAACGAGCCAGGACTACCGCGTGGCCGCGGATGAGGGCGCGACGATGGTGCGCTTGGGATCCGTTCTGTACCACGGCTGAGGCGTCGCTTGCGACGCCGGCCCGGAGGCCGCGCCGGCTTGGCCGGTGCGGCCGTTCAACGCGCTGTCTCGGATGCACAGCGACATGTCCTCTTGCCGACGAGGCGACTAACATTCGCCGCGATGGGATTCGCAGACGTCTGGAGCCGAACGCTCGTCTACTTCGGGATCGCCGAAGAGGAGGACGAGTGGGACGAGGACGGCTACCTCACAGAGGAGGACCTCGAACGCACCTACAGCGAGCGTCCGAACGTCCGCCGGCTCAGCCCTCGGCGCCGCCAGCACGATTTCGACGACTGGACGGATCCCGAGCCCGACGAAGCGCCGCCGACGACCGTTCTCCGTCAGCGTGGCCGCCGAGGGGACGCAGTTGTGCGGGCAGTTCCGTCGGTGCAGGTGCACCTCATCATTCCGCGCAGCTTCAACGACGCTCAGCAGATCGCCGACAAGTTCAAGGACTCGATGCCTGTCATCCTCAACCTGCAGGGCGCCGACCAGGAGCTGTCGAAGCGCCTCATCGACTTCACGAGCGGGCTCACGTACGCGCTCGACGGCGGGATGCAGCGCGTCGCCGACAAGGTCTTCCTACTCACGCCTCGCAACGTCGAGGTCTCGGCCGAGGAGCGGGCACGGCTGATCGAGCGCGGCTTCTTCAACCAGGCCTGATCGAAGAAGCGTTCAGCGTGGGCGCCGAGGATTTCGGCGCTCCGAGCCGAATGCGCCCGTGATGGCCATGCTTGCCGTCGTAGCCGACGCTGCTTCCGCGGCGAACCACTTCATCGACGTCTTCATCTACGTCTACGTCCTGCTGATCTTCGTGTACGTGCTGACCTCGTGGGTTCGGCTGCCCTACTCGGTCTGGGTGCGCCGGGTCTCCGACTTCTTGCGCGACGTCTGCGAGCCCTACCTCCGCATCTTCCGGCGGATCCTGCCGCCTCTTGGGCCGCTCGACCTCTCGCCGGTGGTGGGCATCTTCTTCCTGTTCGTGCTCATGCGCGTGATCGACACGCTGTTCAACCACTTTGCCTAGGGACGAAAGGAGGCCGCCATGACAATCACACCCGTCGAGCTCCACCACATACGACTCAAGCGGGGGCTGCTCGGTTACCGGCGCCACCCGGTGGACCGGTTGGTCGAGGAGATTGAGCAGTCTTTTGAGGAGGTCTGGCGCGAGAGGGCCGAGTTCGCCGACCGGATCGAGCAGCTCCAGTCGGAGCTTGCTCGGCACCAGGACCTGGAGGCGCTGCTGCGGACCACGCTTGTCTCGGCGGAGAAGTCCGCGCACGAGCTGAAGGCCCAGGCGAAGAAGGAAGCCCAGCTCGTCATCGACGAGGCGCACGCCGAAGCTCGCGCCACCACGATGGCGGCCGCGGCGGAGCGCGAGCGGCTCTACGCGGAGACTCGCAAGATCCGGGCACTGCTCGAGGCGGCGCTGGACGCAGTCGAGGACGCCTCCGGCGCACAGGCTGCCTGACCAGCGGCCGAACCTATACTTGGCGCATGGCGGAGGCATCTAGCCGGCTGCGACTGCTGGTTTCTCCGAGCTCGCGCCGAGACGAGATCGTCGGGCGCCACGGTGACGGCTGGAAGGTCCGCGTCGCGGCGCCGCCCGAGGACGGGCGCGCGAACGAGGCGGTGCGAAGGCTCATCGCCGACAGGCTCGGGATTCCTCGCCGCGCGGTGTCGATCGTCTCCGGTCAGACAGCTCGGGAGAAAGTCGTCGAGATGTCGGGCATCGAGCAGGCCGAGACCGAATCTCTCCTCCAAGCCAAAGGCCGTTGAGCACCGCGATCGACACAGAGCACTTCCGGAAGCGGTTGATCGACGAGCGGACGCGCGTGCAGGAGGCAATCGACTATCTGCACGTGGAGAACCCAGGCTCGATCGAGGACGAAACCCAGGAGATTCCGAGTAACAACCATCCCGGCGACGTCGCCACGGTCACCTTCGACCGGGAAATCGACTACACGCTGGAAGAGAACGAGGGGCGAGTGCTGGCGGCGATCGACGGCGCGCTCGATCGCATAGACAAGGGGAGTTACGGCACGTGCCTGACGTGCGCAAAGGCGATCGGCGCCGAGCGGCTCGAGGCGCTGCCCTACACGACGCAGTGCATCGACTGCAAGCGCAGGGAGGAGCGCGGGTGACGGAGCCGGCTTCCCGGGTGGTCGACGTCCGCGTCGGCTCGAGCACCGACGCACTGACGCCGGTCTCCGTGGCGGAGCGCTCGCTCGCGGCGCGCGCCTCGCAGTGGGCCGGCCTCGCCGCGGTCGTCCTCGCCGCGATCGCTGCCGACCAGCTCACGAAGCTGATCGTGGCAAGCCAGCTCGGGCTCGACGACGCGCTGCACGTAATAGGTCCGTTCTCGATCCACCACGTTCAGAACTCCGGGATCGCCTTCGGCCTCTTTGCGAGCGCGACCCCCGTCGTCACCGGCCTGACCGCACTGGCGGTCGGCTGGATGCTGTTCTTCTTCGCCCGCTCGGGGGCCCGGCATCCGGTGCTCCCTGTGGCCCTTGGCCTGCTGATCGGCGGCTCGACGTCGAACCTGGTCGATCGCATCCGGCTCGGGCACGTGACGGACTTCCTCGACCTCCGCTACTGGCCGGCGTTCAACCTGGCCGACTCGTTCATCGTGATCGGCGTCGCGATTCTGTTCGCCGCGCTCCTCCTCGGCGAGACGCGCCACCACCCCTGACAACCCGGACGATCGTCGTCCCCCCGGAGGCCGCCGGCGACCGCCTCGACCGGTTTCTCGCCTCGCTCCCGGAGGTCGGCTCCCGCGCCGCCGCGGAACGGCTGCTCGAGCAGGGCGCAGCTCTCGTGGACGGCGAGGCAAGACCCAAGAGCCACAAGCTTGCGGGCGGGGAGGAGCTTCGCTTCGAGGCTCGCGAGCAAGAATCGAGCGAGCTCGAGGCAGAAGACGTGCCGCTGCGGATCGTCTTCGAAGATGAGCACCTGCTCGTAGTCGACAAGCCCGCCGGGATCGTCGTCCATCCAGCGCCGGGCCACGCGACGGGAACGCTCGTCCACGGCCTCCTCGGCCGCGTAGCAGGCGGGGAAGCACCGGAGCGGCCGGGAATCGTCCACCGGCTCGACCGTGACACGTCGGGCCTGCTCGTCGTCGCGCGCACAGAAGACGCATACCGCGGGCTCCGGAACCTCGTGCGCCGCAGGGCGCTCGAACGCCGCTACAAGGCGCTTGTCCGCGGCCGCCCGCAGTCGTGGCGGGGCCGGATCGAGGCCCCCCTCGGCCGCGACCGTCACGACGCGACACGGATGTCGCTCGACACCGACAGTCCGCGCGACGCGGTCACGCACTTCGAGGTCGAGCGCCTACTCGACCGTCACGCGCTCCTCGACGTCCGGCTGGAGACGGGCCGCACACACCAGATCCGTGTGCACCTGGCCGCGATCGGCCTGCCGGTCGTCGGGGACCCGGTCTACGGCGTGGCTGATCCGGAGCTCGGGCGGCAGTTTCTGCACGCGTGGCGCCTGGTGTTCCCGCACCCGCTCACAGGGGGGCCCGTCGAGGCGGAGTCGCCGCTCCCGCCGGAGCTTCAGGCAGCTCTTGCCCGCTTTGCCTCGTAGAGGCGCTCGTCGGCAAGACGGATGAGCGTGTCCGCGTCCGCGGCCTCGTCCGGGAAGATCGCGCAGCCGGCACTGAATGTGCAGGCAGAAGGCAGATCGCCTGTCTCGATCGATTCGTCGATGCGGTCGTGTACGCGCTCCAGCAACCGCGGCGCGGTCTCGCTGGCGGCTTCGACGAGGCAGGCCGCGAACTCGTCGCCGCCCATCCGGCCGGCGAGGTCGGATCCTCTCAGCAGCGCGCGGAAGGTCGCCGCGAACGTCTGCAGCACGCGGTCTCCCTCTTGGTGTCCGAGGGTGTCGTTGATCTCCTTGAAGCGGTCGAGATCGATGAAGACAAGCGCCACGCTGTGCTCGTAGCGCCGTGCACGCTCGAGCTCGAGCTCCAGCTCCCGCACGAACACCTGATGGTGCAGGAGACCGGTCAGCTGGTCGTGGCGCGCCTCGTGGGCGAGCTCCGATGTGGCGCGGTCGAAGTACGCGACGACGCACTCGGTGACGAGCCGGTCAATCGTGTCGTTCAGGCGCCGCTCCGCCAGAAGCACGTCCTCTGCGTCGAAGGCTGTAGCCCGCTCGGAGACGAAGCGCCAGAGCACGCGCCTCAGCAGCAGGAACTCGGTGACGATCTCGCGTGGTGCAAAGCCGAGCGCCTCGCGCTCCCGCGCGTGGTCACGCGCCTGGACGGCGAGAGATCCGCCAATTCTGAGCCGCGCAGGCTCGGGGCTGACGAGCTCGCGCGCCAGCTCGGTGATAAAGGTCGGCATGTCCCCGAGCTGACCCAGTCGTCCGAGCCGCTGGAGCGAGGGAACCTGGTCGTCGCGGAGGCCTTCGTCGATCGCCGCCAGCGCGAGCTTCCATGCGTCGGCCTGGATCGCCGAGGCCAGCTCGTCGAGGGCGGATGCGGGCTTGTAAGTGGTCACAACTCCATTTTGAATCGGCGTGCGGACGGGAAAACCTGAGTTCTGAGCTAGAATCCCCGGGCTTCAGAACCCGACCCGGCGGGACGGGCGGGTGGGGGTGCCGGCGAGACGGAACGCCGGTCCACACGACTCTCCGCCGGAGCACGACCAGCAACCGACAGAAAGGATTGGAACGTGTCCGTCGTCAGCATGCGAGAGCTCCTGGAGGCCGGGGTCCACTTCGGCCACCAGACCCGCCGCTGGAACCCGAAGATGAAGCGCTTCATCTTCACCGAGCGCGGCGGCATCTACATCATCGATCTCCAACAGACGCTGCAGCTGCTCGAGGAGGCGCACGATTTCGTCCGCAACCTCGGCGAGCGCAACGGGACGGTGCTCTTCGTCGGGACCAAGAAGCAGGCGCAGGACGCCGTCGAAGAGCACGCGAAACGCGTCGGCATGCCGTACGTGAACCACCGCTGGTTGGGTGGGCTACTCACGAACTGGCGCACGATCTCCGAGCGGATCGAGCACCTGCACGAGCTCCGGAGGCTGCGCGACGAGGGACAGCTGGCTCTGCTCCCTCCGAAGGAGAGGATCGCGATGCAGAGCGAGCTCGAGAAGCTCGAGATGAACCTCGGCGGCGTCGCAGACATGCGCAAGCAGCCCGACGCGGTCTTCGTCATCGACCTCCGCAAAGAGCAGCTGGCGGTGCGCGAGGCGCGGAGGCTCGGCCTCCCGATCATCGCTCTCGTCGACACGAACTGCGATCCCGACGAGGCCGATTTCGTGATCCCCGGCAACGACGACGCGATCCGCTCTTGCAGCCTCGTCGTGCGCGTGATCGCGGAAGGGATCGCCGCAGGCAAGGCGCGGGCGACACCGGCTGACTTTGTCCCCATCTTGGAAGAGGGCCCGAGCGCGGAGGAGGCCGCCGAGGCGCCCCAGAACGAGGTGCCCGCTCCGGGCGAGGCTGTAGAGGTGCCGGAGCAAGAGCCGGTTCAGGTCCCGGAGGCGGTCACGGAGGCCGCAGAATGACCCAGGCGCAGATTTCTGCGAGCCTCGTCAAGGAGCTGCGCGACCGCACCGGCGCCGGGATGATGGCGGCAAAGCGGGCGCTCGAGGAGACCGGCGGCGACGTCGAGGCCGCTCAGCGCCTCTTGCGGGAGCAAGGCGTCGCGGCAGCCGGGAAGAAAGCCGGGCGCGAGACGACCGAGGGCGAGGTCCTGTCCACCGTGTCGGGCAACGTCGGCGCGCTCGTGGCCATCGGCTGCGAGAGCGAGCCGGTCTCGAAGAACGACGAGTTTCTCCGCTTCGCCGAAGCGGTGCTCGAGGCGGTCGAGGCGGAAGGCCCGGAGGCCGCGGCCGGCCTCGAAGAGCAGCGGCTCGAGCTGATCGCCCGGCTCGGCGAGAACGTCGAGATTCGCGGTGCGACCCGGATGGAGGCAGCGGAAGGCGAGGTGCTTGCCGAGTACGTGCACCCACCTGCCAACAAGATCGGCGTGCTGGTGAAGGTGCGCGGCGGCGAACCGGCAGCGGCTCGGCGGCTCGCGATGCACATCTCGTTCGCGGCGCCGCGGTACGTGACGGTCGAGGAGATTCCGGAGGAGGAGCTGGCCTCCGAGCGCGCGATCTACGAACAGCAGCCGGACGTGCGGGACAAGCCCGAGGAAGTGCGTGCCAAGATCGTCGAGGGACGGCTGCGCAAGGAGTTCCTGGCCGGCGCCGCGCTTGCCGAGCAGGCCTGGATCCACGGCACGTCGAAGACCGTGGGGCAGGCGCTCTCGGAGGAGGGCATGGAGGTGCTCGAGTTCGTCCGCTACGGCCTCGCGGAATGAATGTGAAGCCCGAGGAGCGCGCGCGCGAGGCGTCGGACGAGGCCTCGCCCGTCTTCCACCGCGTTCTGCTCAAGCTGTCGGGTGAGGCGTTGATGGGGAGTAGGGAGTACGGCCTGGATCCCGAGCGGATTGCCGGGCTGGCCGATGAGATCGTGGGCGTCCAGAGCAGCGGCGTCGAGCTGGCCATCGTGGTCGGCGCGGGAAACATCTACCGCGGGCTCGAAGCCGCGGCCGAGGGGATGGATCGCGCGACAGCGGACTATGCCGGCATGCTCGCCACCCTTCTGAACGCGCTCCCTCTCCAGGACGCGCTCGAGCGCCGCGGGGCGCATACGCGCGTTCTGTCGGCTCTGGCCGCAGCCGAGGTGGCCGAGCCGTACATTCGCCGCCGGGCGATCAGGCATCTCGAGAAAGGCCGGATCGTGATCTTCGCGGCCGGCACCGGCAACCCGTTCTTCACCACGGACACGGCAGCAGCGCTGCGGGCGCTCGAGATCGGCGCCGAGGCCATCCTGATGGCGAAGCACGCCGTTCCCGGAGTGCTCGACGGCGATCCGAGGCTCGACCCAAACGCGAGACTCCTGCCGGAGATCACGCATCTACAGGCGATCGAGCGCGGCCTCAAGGTGATGGACACCACGGCGCTGTCCCTCTGCATGGACAATCGACTGCCGATCTACGTGTTCGCGCTCGAGGACGGGAACATCCGTAAGGTGGTAACCGGCGAGCGCGTCGGCACTCTCGTCTCCACCCCCTGACCGCGGAGGCACGATGGCGATCGATGACGTGATCCAGGATGCGACCCGGCGAATGGACAAGTCGGTCGAGGCGGCGCAAGGAGAGTTCAGCACGCTCAGGACAGGCCGGGCCTCGCCGGCCCTCCTCGACCGCATACAAATCGACTACTACGGCCAGAAGACGCCGCTCAAGCAGCTTGCCACGATCAACGCGCCGGAACCGCGGCTGCTGACGGTCCAGCCATTCGACCCGAACTCGGTCGCCTCGATCGAGCGGGCGATCCAGGAGTCCGACCTCGGGCTGACGCCGTCCAACGACGGCAAGCTGATCCGGTTGCCCATCCCACAGCTGACAGAGGAACGCCGAAAGGAGCTCGTCAAGGTCGTGCGTCACATGGCGGAAGAGGGGCGCGTCGCCGTCCGCAACGTGCGGCGCGATGTCATGCACGACCTCAAAGTGCTCGTCGACAAGGGCGAGGTCGGGAGCGACGAAGAGCACCGTGCCGAGGAGCGCGTCCAGAAGCTGACGGACGAGCACACGCACAAGATCGACGAGCTTCTGAAGCGGAAGGAAGCCGAGATCCTGGAAGTCTAGGTGCGTTTGCGATGCGCTCAGTTGTCTCGACCGGCCATTTCAGACGGACGTGCGGGCAGGGCCCACACGTCCTGAGGGCGCCATCGCAAGCGATGCCTCAGCCCTGCTCGGCATGAAGCTGCTCACACGCATTCGAAGCCTGCGCGGCATGCGGCCCGGCGCCGAGCCGGAGCTGCCCGACCGAGCGCGGGCCGTGGCGATCATCATGGACGGCAACGGGCGCTGGGCACGGAAGCGGGGCCTCCCGGTCGCGGCGGGGCACCGGGCGGGCACGCGGGCGTTGCGGCGCACGGTCGAGGCGGCGATCGACCTCGGCGTCGACACGCTCGTCGTCTACGCCTTCTCGACCGAAAACTGGTCGCGCCCGGCGGGCGAGGTCGACTCGTTGATGGACATCTTCGGCGAGACGATCGAGCGCGAGCTGCCGGACCTCGTGCGCCAGGGTGTCCGCACCCGCTTCATCGGCCGGCGGGACCGAGCATCCGTGGAGCTCCAGGAGCAGATGGCGCGGCTCGAGGAGGAGACTGCGGAGAACGAACGGCTCAACCTCTGGGTGGCCCTCGACTACGGCGGCCGCGCCGAGCTCGTCGAAGCCGCGCGGCGGCTGGTAGAGGCCGGAATCGACCCCGCCGAGATCGACGAGAACGTCCTGCGGGCAAACCTGTACGCGCCGGAGCTGCCCGACCCGGATCTGCTGATCCGCACCTCGGGCGAGCTGCGCATCTCGAATTTCCTTCTCTGGCAGCTCGCGTATTCGGAGCTCGTCTTCAGCGACACGCTGTGGCCGGACTTCGGGCGCCGCGAGCTCGAGCAGGCCCTCGCTGCCTACGCCCACCGACGCCGCCGCTTCGGCGGCCGATGATCGCTCACCTCCGGCTCGCTCTCGCGGGGGAAACCATGTTTCCCCCGCGTGCCTCCTTCTTAGAACCCAGAGTGGTGGAACCTCCCGGTTCCCCCACGCCCCCTCCACCTCATCGGCCAAAGGGCGACCGATGAGCCCATTCTGGTCGCGGGTCCTCGTTGCGGCGCTCGGGCTGCCGGCGGTGCTCGGCCTCGTCTGGCTAGGCGGGTGGTGGTTTTGGGTCCTGGCCGCAGCCGGGGGACTCGTGGCCCTTCACGAGTTCTACGTCATGGCGCGACCGCTGCGCCCGCTCGTCCCGGCCGGTTACGCCGGAATGCTGCTGGTGCTCCTCGGTGCCGAGCTCGGAGGAACGGTCTGGATGCTCGGCGGCTTCGTGACGACGATCGCCTTTGCCTTTCTACTGAAGGGAGTCTCCGAGACCAGGCAGTCGCTGACGGTGGCGGTGGCGACGACGATCCTCGGTGTCGGCTGGATCGGCGTCGGGCTCGCCTACGTCCTGCTGCTGCGGGGGATCCCCGAACATGGGCGGCTGGCCACCTTCACGGTGCTACTCGCCGTGTTCGCGGCTGACACACTCGCGTACTTCACGGGAATTCTGGTCGGCCGGCACAAGCTGGCGCCCGTGCTGTCGCCCGGCAAGACCTGGGAGGGTCTTGTGGCTTCCGCGGTCACGGCGATCCTCGTTGCGTTCTTCGCCCTCTATCACCAGAACTTCCTGACCGTCGGACAGTCGCTTGTGGTGGGAGTCGTGATCGCCGTCGCGGCGCCCATCGGGGACCTCTTCGAGTCCGCAGTCAAGCGTGACCTGGGCGTCAAGGACAGCGGCCGGGTGCTGGCGGGGCACGGAGGAGTGCTCGACAGGCTGGACGCCCAGCTTTTCGCCGTCGTCGCTTCGTACTACGCGATCCTGGCTCTCACCTGACCAGGCGATCCGGGGGGCGGGGACGGCCGTACACTTGGACCAGATGAAGCGCGTCGCCCTGCTCGGGGCCACCGGCTCGATCGGCCGGCAGGCGGTCGAGATCGTGGAGAGCCATCCCGAGCTGGACCTCGTGGCGGCGGCCTCCGGCTCTCAGCCGGTGGACGGGCTGGCGCCGCTGACGCAAGTGGGCGGGGACCTGACGGAGCTGCTCGAGAAGGCGAAGCCCGACGTCGTGCTGAACGCGGTCGTCGGGTTCGCGGGCTTGCCCGCCACCCTCTGGGCGCTCGAGCACGGCGTTACGCTCGCGCTCGCCAACAAGGAGAGCCTCGTTGCTGCGGGAGAACTGGCGCTTCAGGCGCAGGAGCGGGGAGGAGGCCTCTTGCTCCCCGTGGACAGCGAGCACTCTGCCGCCTTCCAGTGCCTCGAGGGGCGCCCGCTTGAACAGATCGACTCGCTCGTCCTGACCGGGTCCGGCGGCCCCTTCCGCGGGCGCCGACGCGACGAGCTCGAAGACGTGACGCCCGAGGAAGCGCTCGCCCACCCGACGTGGAGGATGGGGCCGAAGATCACCGTCGACTCTGCCACGCTCGCGAACAAGGGCCTCGAGCTGATCGAGGCTCATTTCCTCTTCGACCTGCCGTACCCTCGGATCGAGGTCGTGATCCAGCCGACGTCGATCGTCCATGCGCTGGTCCGCTTCCGGGACGGAGCGGCGCTCGCGCACCTCGGCTATCCGGACATGCGCGTCCCCATCTCCTTCGCGCTCACGCATCCGGAACGGAGTGAAACACCGGTGCCGACGCTCGATCTGACCCAGGGGCTCGTGCTCGAGTTCGAGCCGCCGGATCTCGAGACGTTCCCCCTGCTCGGGCTGGCCCGTCGCGCGGGAGAGCTCGGCGGGACGTACCCCTGCGCCTTCAATGCAGCAAACGAGGTGGGGGTCGCCGCCTTCCTGGCGGGCCGGCTGCCGTTCCTCGGAATCGCCGCCGCCGTGGAGGAGACGCTCGCCGAGACCGACGGCGCGCCGGCGCGTGACCTGGACGACCTGCTCGAGGCGGACGCGGCGGCGCGGAGGCTCGCCGAAAGGGGCATACCGGTCGCGTGAATGTGTTCGTCGCGATCGCGGGGCTCGCGTTTCTGATCCTGATCCACGAGGCCGGGCACTTCTTCACGGCGCTCGCCGTCGGGATGCGCCCGCGGCGGTTCTACGTCGGTTTCCCGCCGGCGATCCTGAAGACGACGAGGAACGGGGTCGAGTACGGGCTGGGCGCGATCCCACTCGGCGGCTACGTGAAGATTCCGGGCATGCACCGTCCGGCGCCCTCGGACCTGGACGCGCACTTCGGCCCCGTTCTCTACGAGTCGCCGCGCCTTTTGCCGGCGGTCGACCGCGTCAAGCGGCTCCTCGCCGAAGGCGACTTCGAGGCCGCCCGGGGAGCGCTCAGGGAGCTCGAGAAGGCTGTCTCGGAAACGGAGCTCACGCCGCGCGCGCAGCGGGCGGCCACGCGCGGGGTGAACGAGCTCTCCGACGGCCTCGGGCCCGATTCGTACTGGCGCCAGCGCACCTGGAAGAAGCTCGCGGTGATCGCGGCCGGCCCCGGGACGAACCTGGTCTTCGCGATCGTGCTGCTGGCGGTCGTCTACATGGTCGGAATTCCGTCAGCGGCATCACGGCGGGTGGCCGCGGTCGAGCCGAACACGCCGGCTGCCCAGATCGGCCTGCGTCCCGGAGACACAATCGTGGCGGTCAACCAGGCGCCGACGACCTCGTTCACGCAGGTGCGGAGCGCGATTCAGGGTAGCGAAGGGCGACCGCTGGCCATCTCGGTGATCCGGAACGGGAAGTTCGTCGTGCTTCCGGCGGCGAAGCCCCTCAAGCGCTCCGGGGGTTACCTGCTGGGCTTCAGACCTGCCGTTATCCAGTACAAGCACTACGGGCCGGTCACCGCGCTCGGCCTGGCCTGCAAGGACGCGTGGCTCGTCACGAAGACGATGGGCAACTGGCTGGTCCACGTCACCTCGCCCTCGAACCGGAGGCAGATCTCGACGCCCGTCGGGATTGTGCGGACATCCAGCGAGGCCGTCGCGAGCGGCTACCGAGACTACCTCGCGATCCTCGCGCTCATCAGCCTCTCGCTCGCGCTCCTGAACCTCCTGCCTCTGCTGCCGCTGGACGGCGGCCACATGGCGTTCTCGCTGGTCGAAGGTGTCCGCGGGAAGGCGGTTGGGCGGGGCGTCTACGAGCGTGTCTCGGTCGTCGGCATCGCGCTGATTCTCTTCATCTACGTGATCGGCATCTCCAACGACGTAGGTCGCTTAACGGGGGGCTAGACTCCTCCGCGTGGCCAGCGAGCGTCAGATCCGCGTAGGCAACGTTGCCATCGGCGGCTGCGCGCCGGTCGTGGTGCAGTCGATGACGCTGACGAAGACGCACGACGTCGAGGCGACGACGGCGCAGATCGCGGCGCTCGCATCGGCTGGCTGCGAGATCGTCCGGGTCGCCGTGCCCAAGGGCGAGGACGCGGACGCGCTGCCGAAGATCGTCCGGCTTTCGCCGCTTCCTGTGATCGCCGACATCCACTTCAACGCGAGCCTCGCTCTGAGGGCGATCGAGGGCGGCGTCGCCGCCGTCCGGATCAATCCGGGCAACATCGGCGGCCCGGACAAGGTCGCCGACGTCGTGCGGGCGGCCCAGAAAGCCGGGATCCCGATGCGGATTGGCGCGAACTCGGGGTCGCTGCCGAAGCACCTCGCCGAGGTTGCTCAGCGGGACCAGGCCGAAGCGCTCGTCGAAGCGGCGCTCGAGGAGGTGCGGCTGCTCGAGAGCCTCGGCTTCTACGACTTCAAGATCTCGGTCAAGTCCAGCCACGTGCCCACGATGATCCGGGCCTACCGGATGCTCGCCTCGAAGGTCCCGTACCCGCTCCACCTCGGAGTGACCGAGGCGGGCACGCCCTACTCGGGCTCGATCAAGAGCGCCGTCGGGATGGGCGCCTTGCTCGTGGACGGGATCGGAGACACGATCCGCGTCTCGCTGACGGCCGATCCGGTGGAAGAGGTCCGAACGGGGTACGAGATTCTGAAAGCTCTCGGCCTGCGCGAGCGCGGGCCGATCATGATCGCTTGCCCGAGCTGCGGCCGCGACAACGTCGGCGTTCAGACGCTTGCCGAGAAGGTCGAGGAGCGTCTGCGCAACTACTCCCAGCATTTCGAGGTCGCGGTGCTCGGGTGTGCGGTGAACGGCCCCGGCGAGGCGGGTGACGCGGACTTCGGGATCGCCGGCGGCCGTGACGTCGGCTTCGTCTACGCGCACGGCCGCGTGCTGAAGAAGGTTTCCTCGGACATCCTGATCGACGAGCTCTTCCACGAGATCGATAGGTGGATCGCCGACGGGATGCAGCGTCCGAAGCGCCTGAAGATGGCGAAACCAGCTGCTCTGGCGATGGCGGAGGCCTCGCTGATTCCGCTGGAATAGTCTGCGCAGGCAACAGTGATCGCTCGGGCGTCAGAGCTCTTTCTTCCCACGCTGCGCGAGGACCCGGCCGAGGCGGAAGCCGTCTCGCACAAGCTGCTGGTGCGCGGCGGGTTCATCCGGCAGGTCAGCGCGGGCATCTGGACGTTTCTCCCGCTCGGCTGGCGCGTGCACCGCAAGGTCGAGCAGATCATCCGCGAGGAGCTCGACGCGTTCGGCGCCCAGGAGCTCCTCGCGCCCGTCCTGACGCCCGCGGAGCTGTGGGAGGCGACCGGGCGGATCACGATTCCCGAGCTCTTCCGCCTCAAGGACCGGAGCGGCCGCGACTACGTCCTCCCGCTCACGCACGAGGAGACCGTCACGTTCCACGCGCGGGAGCTCCACTCGTACCGGCAGCTGCCGCAGATCTGGTACCACTTCCAGACGAAGGACCGCGACGAGCCGCGCCCGCGCGGCGGTCTCCTCCGCGTCCGCGAGTTCATCATGAAGGACGGCTACTCGTTCGACCGCGACGAGGCCGGCCTGGATGAGAGCTTCCGCAAGCACTCGGAGGCGTACAAGAAGATCTTCGCGCGCTGCGGGCTCGAAACGGTCGAGGTCGCCGCCGAGTCGGGGATCATGGGCGGCAGCGGCAGCCACGACTTCCTCGCGCCGGCCGGAGCGGGGGAGAACACGCTCGTCATCTGCGAGAACGGCGACTACGCGGCAGATCTCGAGATCGCAGGGGGCATCCCGCCGGAAGCTCGGTTCCCCGACGAGCTATCCGCGCCCGAGGAAGTCGAGACCCCCGGCGCGCGGACGATCGAGGACGTCTCCACGCTGCTCGGCGTCGACGAGCGGGCGACCGCGAAGGCGATGCCGGTCGTGGCGAACGGCCGGGTCGTGCTCGTGCTCGTGCGCGGCGACGACCGGCTGAACGAGATGAAGCTGCTGGCCGTTCTCGGCGAGCCGTTCCGGCCCGCAGAGCCCGAGGAGATCCGCGAGGCCTTCGGGGCGGACGGCGGCTCGATCGGCCCTGTCGGCGCCGCGGTTGAAGTGATCGCCGACGAGACGCTCCGCGAAGGGCAGTACGTCGTCGGCGCGAACAGGGACGACCGGCACCTCCGCGGGGTGCAGGCGGGCCGCGATTTCGAAGCCCGTTTCACCGACCTTCGAGAAGTTCGCGAAGGAGACGCATGTCCTCGCTGCGGAGGGCATCTACGTCTGCAGGTGGCAATCGAGGTCGGTCACATCTTCAAGCTCGAGACTCGGTTCTCGGAGCCTCTGGAGGCGACCTTCCTCGACGAGGACGACACGGAGCGGCCCCTGATCATGGGCAGCTACGGAATCGGGCTCGCCCGGATCATGGCTGCAGCGGTCGAGCAACACCACGACGAGCACGGTATTGCGTGGCCGAGGTCGATTGCCCCTTACGATGCGCAGGTAGTGGCTCTCCCGGGAGTCGAGGAACAGGGCGCTGATGCGGCGCACGTCCTGGAAGCGGGAGGCGCCGACGTGCTCTTGGACGACCGGGATCAGCGCGCCGGCGAGAAGTTTGCCGACGCCGACCTCATCGGCTGTCCGATCCGCGTGACGGTCGGCAAGAAGACACTCGAGGACGGCGCGGTCGACGTCCGCAGCCGCGAGAGTGGGGAGGAGCGGCGAGTGCCGCTCGCCGAGCTCGGAGGCGTCCTCTGATGGCGCGACGACGCAAGTTCAGCGAGGACCCGTTCGGCCCGACGATCGAGCGGCTGATGACGGAGACCGGAGTGACCTACCGCGCTCTAGCGGACAAGACGAAGCTCTCCGCCGGCTATCTCAACCACCTCGTCCATGGGAACAGGCCCGTTCCCTCCGACAAGGTCGTCCGCCAGCTCGCGCGGGCGCTAGGCGTGGAAGCCGAGCACTTCCGCGAGTACCGCCTCCGGGCGATCACCCGCAAGCTGGAGGCTATGCCGGACTTGATCGACCGCCTCTACAAGCGCCTCGGCGCCTAGCGGGCTTCGACCATCGCCGGCTGGCTTGACAAGTCCTGCGCGGCGTGGGCAAATGGCGCTCGCCGACTGAATCCCGGCGCAGCCGAAGTCGAGTCGAGGGAGGCGCTCTGATGAATCGTCTATTGCCCCGAAGGCCGGCGCCATCACAAGAGGAACATGAGCGGGCATTTCATCTCAACGGCCCGCATTTACACCTCTACGAAATCGCTGAACACGCGGTTCACGGTCACAGGGCGGGGGTAGCGAACGACTTCACGCAGGACTGGTCGCACGCCTGCCTGCCGCCGATCTCGGTCCATCGACCTCGAAGTGGCGCTACCGTGCTCTCCGATGGCCGCTGACAGACCCCGCCGCAATCAGGACGTCGACGACTGGTTCGCCGAGCCGGAGCCGCCCACGTCTCGAAAAACGGCTCCGTCCAGTCCAAGCCGCGACGTGTTCGATGCGCCGGCAGTCGAGAGGCAAGTACCGAGTGCCGACGATTGGATCAGGCGGGATGAGACCGCACGAGCCCGGAGGCCGCGATTCGTCGCCGCGGAGCTCTCCACTAGCCAGAAGGCTGTGGCGGCCGGCGTGCTTGCGCTCGTCCTCCTCCTAGTCGGGCTCGCAGCCGCCGGCGTTTTCTCCGGCGGAAGTCGGGCGCGGACGCGAGTCACGCCAACGCTTCCACGGACGACAACGCCGCCGCGCTCGACTTCGACGCCAGTGCCGACCCCTGCTCCGACAACCACGCTCAAGGGCGGCGACCACGGCCCGCAGGTGAGAGCTCTCCAACGCGCGCTCGCGAGCCTCGGCTACCCACTCGGCCACATCGACGGGCAGTACGGCCCGGCTACCCAGCGCGCCCTCGCGCACTTCCAACAGACTCAGAAGCTCGCCGCCGACGGAGTCCTCGGACCGGCAACCCTCGCCGCCCTCACTCAAGCTCTCAACAATCGCGGCTGAGTACCGAAGGTCGGCGACACGCCCGGTGTAGCGATCTGGTCAGCGGTACACGCCGTTGTGGCCGAGGCTGAAGCGTCCCGGTTGCGGGAAGTAGGCGAGCCCATGTGGGCTGTTGCCGACTCGGATCGTGTGGATCAGTCGGCCGTTCCGCGTGTCGACGACGGACACGGAGCGGCTGTAACGGTTCGAGACCCATAGCCTGCCTCCGTCGGGTGAGACTTGCAGCATGTCGGGGCTACCTCCGACCTTCCAAGTTGCGATCAAGCGTCGTTTGGCGAGATCGATCACGGAGAGCGAGCCGCCGAGGCGGTTGCTGACGTAGAGGCGACTAGTGTCGCGGCTGATCGCGAGGCCGTGGGCCCCGCGTCCGGTGCGGATGAAGGCGATCTGACGCATTCGGCCGGGGTCGATCACGGAGACGCCGCCGAGGAGCTGGTTGGCGACGTAGAACACCGAGCCGTCGGGGGCGAGCTTGACGTCGACCGGCGACCCGCCCACGAACATTCGCCCGGTGACCTTTTGCGAGCTCATGTCAACCCGAACCACGTCGCCGCTGAACTCGGCGCTGATCAGCAGGAACTTGCCATCGGCCGAGAAGTCGAGATGGTTAGGCCCGGCGGCCCGGATTGGGATGCTCGCCCGCAGTGCCCACGTGTGCGGGTCGCGTAAGTCGAGTCGCTCGAAACTCTCGACGACGACGATCGCGGTCGAGCCGTCAGGCGTGAAGTAGAGGTTATAAGGATCGCGCACCGGGATCGTCCCGACGGGACGGCCACGCCTTGGGTCGATCACCGTCAGCGAGTTGCTCGCGGTGTTGTTGACGTAGAGATGGCGGAGATCCCACGCCGGGGTGATGTGTTGGGCGTAAACGCCGACGCGGAAATGGCGGATGATCTTGAAGGTTGTCGGGTCGATCACGTCGACCGTGCCCGAGCGGCTGTTCGGGACGTACACACGCTGCTGGATGCCGACGACGGCTGAACTGAAGTTCATCGACGCAGTCGCCGCGTAGACGTTCGAGCGCGTCGCACCGAGAGGCTGGTTCGCATTACCGCTCGTTGGCCCCGCTCGCAGGACCGTACTAAGCGTGTGATCGCTCTTGCCACCGACGAGCCAAGCATTTCGTCCATCGCTGATCGCAGCTGCGTCGGCAAGTGCTACTGGAAGCCGCGGGAGCTCGCGGGCACGGTGCGAGGCCGGGTCGATTGCAAAGAGCGTTGCGAGGGCGGAGCCAGTCGCGTCGCGACCGCCGGCCACATAAACAGTCTGTCCGATAGTGAACGCGGCGGCGTGTGCGAGCGGGCTGGGCAGATGCGCAAGCAACATGACACGTCGGTTGCGGGGATCGAAGCGATAGACGCTCGAAACGGTCCCCGCCGGCCCGACTCCGCCGGCGATCACAAGTGCGCCTCCGGTGCTCGTCACCGCGGGATACCGCAGTCCCACGGGCAGCTGCCCGGCTGAGCGGAAGCGCACGCCATCGTTGGTTGCATAGATCGTCCGCTGCGGAGTGGAGCCGTCGAAGCCGCCAACGAGATAGACCGTCCTATTCAGAGTCGCGGCCGCGAGGTCCGAGAGTGCCTGCGGCAACCGACCGACAATCCGAGCCGTGTGCGAGACGAAATCGAAGCTCTGAACCGTGCTCGTCCCGGTTTCGGGCCCACCGCCGAACACCAACAGTCGTCGCCCGACTATGGCCGCGGCCGCATCGTGAAAGGCTTGCGGAACATCTCCGAGCCTCGTCAGCTGCCCATCACCGGGAGCGAGGGAGAAGACGCCATTCGTCGAACGGCCGGCAGCATCCAGCCCGCCTGCGAGGATGATCTCGCCGCCCTGCAGGAGTCCCACCTCGCGCTGCACGGGCGCGGCGAGCGCAAAGGGGGCCTGCGAGAACCGAAGCAGCACCGGTGCCGCCCGCTTGCCAACGACGCCGTTGGAATGGAGCGCAGAAGTCCTCGAGGACGGACTTGGTGCCCCTTTGGACAAGATAAGCCCGACCAAGCCGAGCAACAGCACCCCAATCAACAGCGCGCACGTGCGCCGGCGACGAACCACCCTACGCCGCTGCGCGGCCCGACGGCGGAGATCTCTCTGTGACGCTCCATTGGCCCGCCGCGCCGCAGGAGGCGAGGCCGGGGCGCTCACGGAGCCCTTTTCCGAGCGGTCATCGCGCGCATGGTAGTCGGAAGATCGGCAGGTACGGACCTTCGCGAGCGGCTCCCCGATTCATTCGATGGACTTGAGAGGCGACAAGTTCGTCTTGCGCGGAATCCCGGAGAACACAGGAACCGGCCGTCGGCAAAGGCGGATCGTTTGGGCGCCCATTGCGCACGGCCGAAGCCGGAGTTCGAGTCGGGGCGCCGAGATTTGAACTCGGGACCTCTAGTCCCCCAGACTAGCGCGCTAACCAGGCTGCGCCACGCCCCGTCGGACGTTCACTCTACCCCAGACCTTCTTTAGCGCTCCGGCAGCCAGCCTTCTTGATACGCGACGCGCGAAGGTCTCGCCAGGTCGGCATAGGCCTCCGCCGGCTTGGTCGTCTCCTCACCCACCGAGACGCCGTGTGTCGCGGCCACCTCCGAGACGGGATAGACCAGGCCCTTACGGCTGAGGCCTCGAGCACCGACGGCGACAACCACCGAGTGCCCGTCGCCCGCGCCCACGATCATGTGAGCCGTCCGGGGCGGGCAATGGAAGAAATCCCAGGTTGCGAGCTCTCGCTCCTGGTCTTCGACAATCAGCAGGCATTTCCCGGCCAGGACGAGGAACGCCTCTTGCGCATTCTCGGCGTGGTAGCGCCCGAGACTCTGACCCGGCTCCAGGACGCTGATGTTGATGCCGAGTTGCGGAAAACGTCGCTTCCCTTCGAAGTCGCAGTACACGCCGAGCGGGCCCCACTCGCGCCAGCGGATCTCACGCGCGCTGACGACGAACCAGCCCTCGCCGTCCGGCATGAGGCCGTATTTCGTCATCCGGAGCGGCGCCTCGGGAACCCTGGCCGACGTCATGCGACGAAGACGTCGGCGGCGCACCCGAAGACGAGCGCGGCGTGCACATCCCCGGCCGCTACGCCCGCCAGCGACGGGTGCTCGAGGTCGACCTCGACGTCCGGCCAGCGCTCGACACCCAGCGCCGCCGCTCCCTCGTCGGCGCCGCAGCTGAGCAGTGTGGAGACGGAGAGGACGTTCCGCCGGCCCGTGCGGCGTCGTGCGACCCCCTCGAGCTCGCGAAGCTCCTCGAGCGGGTCGATGCGCACGTTCGAATCCGAGCCGATGCACATCCCGATGCCACGCTCGCAGATCTCCTCGACTTTGCAGAACCCGTCGCCGAGATTGGCCTCGGTCGTCGGACAGACGCACACCCGCGAGCCGGTCTCGCCGAGAAGGTCGAGCTCCCGCGCGTTCGCGTGGGTCGCGTGGACGACCGTCGAGTGCGGGCCCAGGCAGCCCGTCTCGGCCAGCAGCTCGATCGGCCGCAGGCCGTGCTCGGCCAAGCACTCATCGATCTCACGAGGCTGCTCGTCAGCGTGGACGTGCAACGGAAGACCTTCCACGGCCGCGTAACGCCCGAGCTCCTCGAGCCAGTCGCGGGGACAGGCGCGCACGGAGTGGGGGGCAAGACCGACACGAACGCCCGTCTCACGCACGGCCTCGAGCTGCGCGAGGTATGTCGCGGGCGAGTCCTGCCGGAAGCGCTCGAGCCCGCCGCGTCCGTAGGCCGCGAGCAGCAGCACCAGGTCGATCCCGGCCTCAGCGGCCGCCTCGACGGCTGCGTGCGCCTCGGGCAACCCGAGGTAGTGGAACTCTCCGACGACGGTGTAGCCGGCCGCCAGCATCTCCCGGTAGACCTGGACGTAGCCGGATCGGACCTCTTCTGGGGACAGTCTCCCGGCCAGCTCCAGCATCGAATCCCGCCAGGCCCAGAAGTCCGAGCCCTCCGTCTGGCCTCGCAGCGCCCGCTGAAAGGCGTGGCTGTGGGCGTTCACGAACCCCGGCAGGACTAGGCGCTCCGCCACCGCCGTATCCTTTCAGCATGGCCGCACGTGCGATTCCGGCCCCCATTGCGCAGATCCCCAACGCCCTCACGGTGGCGCGGCTCCTGCTCATCCCGGTCTTCGTTGGCCTGGTTCTCGCCTCGGACGGCGGGCACAGCTGGCCCGCGGCCATCGTCCTCGGCGCAGCGGGCGTGACCGACCAAATCGACGGCTGGCTGGCGCGACTCTGGCGGGCGGAGTCCAGATTCGGCAAGGTCGCCGACCCGCTTGCAGACCGCCTGATGATCGACGGTGCCGTGATCTTGCTCTGGAACGCCGGCCGTTTGCCTTGGGTCGCACTTGCGATTCCGGCCCGTGATCTGGCGCTCGTCGTCGGGTACAAGCTCGTCGTGGAGCGCGGCTACGACTTCGCCGTCAATCTCACGGGCAAGGCGGCCACATGGCTGCTCTACGCCTCGCTCGCGTTCGTCCTCGTCACGCGCGAGGGAACCCATTGGCCGGTCTGGATCTTCTGGGCCGGCTTTGGGCTCGCCGCACTGTCACTGGCGGGCTACCTGCTCAAGGCTCGCCGTGAGGTGAACACGGCGTGAAAGCCGTCGTGATGGCCGGTGGCGAGGGCACACGCCTGCGGCCGCTCACGTCGAACCAGCCGAAGCCGATGGTGCCGATCGTCGGCAAGCCTTGCATGGAGCACATCCTCGAGCTGCTCAAGCAGCACGGCTTCGAGGAGGTGATCGTCACGGTCGCGTTCCTGCCGCAGGCGATCCGCAGCTACTTCGGCGACGGCGAAGGGCTCGGGCTCGCGATCGAGTACTCAGTCGAGGAATCCCCGCTCGGCACGGCAGGCTCTGTTCGGCTCGCGAGCGACAAGCTCGACGAGCCGTTCGTGGTCATCTCCGGCGACGCCCTCTGCGACGTCGATCTGAGCGAGCTCGTGCGCCGCCACAAGGAGAAGGAGGCCGCGGTCACGATCGGCCTGAAGTCGGTACCGAACCCGCTGGAGTTCGGGATCGTGGTCACCGACGAGGAGGGCCGCATCGAGCGTTTCCTGGAGAAGCCATCCTGGGGCCAGGTCTTCTCGGACACGATCAATACAGGGATCTACGTGCTTGAGCCCGAGGTCCTGCGCCACGTGCCGGCCGACCGACCTTACGACTTCTCGAAGGAGCTCTTCCCGCTGCTCCTCGAGATGGGGCGGCCGCTCTACGGTCATGCGTTCGACGGCTACTGGCAGGACATCGGGAACCTCGACCAGTTCCGCCAGGCCAACTTCGACGCGCTCGACGAGCGAGTGCATCTGAACATTCCCGGCATCCGGCTGCGCGGCAACCTCTGGCTGGGGGAAGGGGTGGAGGTGGACGACCTGGCCCAGATCGAAGGGCCCTCCTTCCTCGGCAACTACTGCCGGGTCGCGCCGGACGCCTCCGTCGGGGCCTATTCGGTTCTCTCCTCGAGCGTCACTCTCCTCGAGCGGGCGCGCACCGAGCGCTCCGTCATCGACGCCTCGACGCACGTCGGCCGCAGCGCGCGGGTCGAAGGCGCAGTGGTCGGGCGCAATTGCGACATCCGCTCCCACGTCCAGATCCAGGAGGGCGCAGCGATCGGCGACGAGGTCAAGATCGGGGCCCAGACCGTGGTCTTTCCACAGGTACGGATCTATCCGTACAAGGAGGTTGAGACGGGCTCGCAGATCCACGAGAGCCTCATCTGGGAGTCGCGCGCCTCCTCGCACCTGTTCGGCAAGGACGGCGTCTCCGGGCTCGTGAACGTCGATCTGACGCCGGAGACAGCGGTTCGGCTCGCCGCCGCCCTGGGGACGGCGCTCTCACGCGGTTCGCGCATCGTCGCGAGCCGGGAGTCGCCCGCTGCATGCCGGATGGTCAAGCGGGCGATGATCTCCGGCCTCACGTCGACGGGCGCGGACATCGCCGACCTGCGTGTCCTGCCCGCCGCGGTCGGACGCCATCTCCTGAAGACGCAGGGCTACGACGCCGGCTTCCATGTGGGCATGAGCCTCACGGACCCGGAGATGCTCCAGATCCGGTTCTTCGAACAGCCCGGAATCCAGCTCACGACCGCGCTCCAGAAGGAGATCGAGAAGCACTTCACGCGACACGAGCTCCGCCGCGCCGCGTTCAATGCCGTGGGAGACGTCACATACCCCGCCCGCGTACGTGAGACCTACGCCCACGACCTCCTGTCGACCCTCGACGTAGATGCGATCCAGGAGCGCCGCTTCCGGCTCGTGGTCGACTACGGCTACTCGGCGACGTCGTTCGTGCTGCCGCTGGTGCTTGGTCCACTGGGCGTCGAGGCCGTCAGCGCGCACGCCTTTTCCTTCGACGGCGCGGAGGCGGCTGCGACGCTGCGCGAGTCGATCGGCCAGGCGAAGCGGCTGGTGAGCGCGATCGGGGCGGAGTTCGGGGCCGTATTCGACCGCGCAGGCGAGCGCCTGTTCCTGATCGACGAGCAGGCGCGTGAAATCCCGGTCGAGCAGACGCTCCTGCTTTTCCTGCGACTCCTGCGCAATGGCGGCCGTCGCGGCAAGATCGCTTTCCCGATCACGGTCACGAGCTGGGTCGAGCAGATGGTGAAGGGAAGCGGGCTCAAGGTGGTTCGCACCCCGGCGTCCCTCGCCGAGCTGACGAAGGTCGCAGCAGAGGACAGCGTCGTCTTCGCCGGAGCGGTCGGGGGCGGCTACGTCTTCCCGGAGTTCCTCCCGGCATACGACGCGGTGGCCAGCCTCTGCAAGTTGCTCGAGCTGCTGGCGCCTGTCAAGAAGCCGCTCTCGGAGCTCGTCGCAGAGTTGCCGACGACCACGCTCGTCCACCGCCAGATTCCCTGTCCGTGGTCGCTCAAAGGGACCGTCATGCGCGTTGTCACGGAGCGACTCCGCGACCGGAAGCTGGACCTCCTCGACGGGGTCAAGGTCTTCGATCGCCGGGGATGGGGTCAGGTGTTGCCCGATCCCGACGAGCCGGTCGTCCACATTTATGCCGAAGGCAGGACACAAGAAGAGTCGAACGCGCTCGAAGAAGAGCTGCGCGAGCTCGTCGAGGAGATCATGCAGAGGGCGGAGAGCGAGACCAGGGAGGAGGCCAGAGCCTCAAGTTGAGGTTGACCCTTCTGCCCCCGCCAACGTAGACTAGGAACACCCGCTTCCCCGACGAAAGGCTCTACGTGGAACCATTTCCCGATCTCGCATCGCTCTCGGACGACGATCTCAAGCAGCTGATCGACAATCTCACCAAGGAGGAGCAGGAGGTGTCGTTCCGCCGCCGCATACTGCACGGCAAGATCGACCTCCTGCGCGCCGAGCTGCAGGCGCGCCTTCGGGAGACGGGAGGGAAGAGCGTGCTCGAGCAGGTCGACGTCGAGCGGCTGGCAGCCATCCTCGCCGGCAAAGCCGCGCCGCCCGCCGAGGACTAGCGCGGCCCGCGCGAGAAAGCTAAATCGATGGCGCACGTCTACTGCCAGGAGTGTGGCTTCCAGAACCCGGAATCCGCCAACTACTGCTCCAAGTGCGGCGCGCTGCTCGTCAAGGACGAGCCCGGCGACGAGACCACGATGAGTTACACGCCGGAGGACGGGGAGGAGAACGCCTCGGTCACGCTCGAGGAGCTCGGCACGGAAGGGCCGGCGCTCGTCGTCCGTTCCGGCGGCGGGCGCGCCGGCGAGCACTTCGTCCCTCGCGCCGAGCGCACGACCATAGGCCGCTCGCCGGACTGCGACATCTTCCTCGACGACGTGACCGTCTCGCGCAAGCACGCGGTGCTCGTGCAGCGTGACGGCGCCTTCTTCATCGAGGACCAGGGGAGCCTCAACGGCACCTTCTTGAACCGGAAGCGGATCGAGTCGGGGCAGCTCGAGAACGGTGACGAGCTGCAAATCGGCAAGTACAAGCTGAGCTTCCTCGAGAAGTGACCTCGGCACAGGTACCCGAGCGCCAGGAGCAGCGCCGCCTGCTCACGATCGGCACGGTCTGCGCGCGCCTACAGGCTGACTTCCCGGACATCTCGATCTCGAAGATCCGCTACCTCGAGGACCAGGGGCTGCTCGCGCCGCGCCGGACGCAGAGCGGCTACCGACTGTTCAGCGAGGACGACGTCGAGAGGCTCGAGACGATCTTGCGCCTCCAGCGCGACGAGTTCCTGCCGCTGCGCGTGATCCGGCAGGAGCTGGCCTCGCCCTCGGGCGCGGGCAAGGAGCGCCGCCGCCGGCGGGCGGGAGGCCTGGCGGAACCAGATGACGAGCTCGAGCTCGGAGAGCTCTGCGACCGCGCGGCGATCACGCCTGAGCTCGCGCGCGAGCTCGAGGACTTCGGGTTGCTCCAGTCGCGCCGAGACGGAAGCGACAAGCTCTACGCGGCCGGCGACGTGGACATCGCGGTGGCCTGCGCGAAGCTCTCGCGGTACGGGATCTCGGCCCGGCACCTACGAGCCTTTCGGACGGCCGCTGACCGCGAAGCCGGGTTGCTCCAGCAACTCGTGGCTCCGGCGCTCCGTTCGCGCAGCCCGGAGCGGCGGGAGGCAGGCATCCATGAGCTCGAGACTCTCGCCGAGCTGGCGCAGGAGCTCTCGCAGCTCCTGTTCTGGCGCGATCTCCGGCAGCTCGCAGCCGGCTAGTCGTGTCGGAGACCCTCAAGGCGAAGATCCGCGACGTCCCGGACTTCCCCGAGCCGGGGATCGTCTTCAAGGACATCATGCCGCTTCTGGCCGATCCCGCCACGCTGCGGGAGGCCGTCGACCGGCTGGCCGAGTGGATCGAGCCCCGCAAGCCGGACGTCATTCTCGGCGCAGAAGCCCGCGGCTTCATCCTCGGCGCGGCGCTCGCGTACAAGTTGGGCTGCGGCTTCGTCGCCGCGCGCCGGCCCGGAAAGCTGCCCTGGAAGACCATCAGCGCGACGTACGCGCTCGAGTACGGTGAGAACGCCCTGGAGCTCCATGCCGATGCGATCGCCGAGGGAGCGCGCGTCCTGGTGCACGACGACGTTCTTGCAACAGGCGGCACGGCGGCGGCGATCTGCAACCTGGCGGAACAGCTCGGAGGCACGATCGTCGGCGTTGCCTTCGTGATCGAACTGGTGTTCCTGGAAGGCCGCAAACAGCTCGAGAACTACGACGTCTACTCGCTTATCACGTATTGACCGTTTAGCTGCCGTCCGCGGCGCCGATTACAAAGAGAGCGATGTACGACATCTTCAGGACACGCTACGCATTTCCATGCCCGGAGCGGGGGGAAGCGCATGTGCTGCTCTCGTCGTTCCGGAGGATCGAGCAGCTGCCTGGAGCCGCGCATCCTGCGGTGTTCGAGGTCTCGTTCGACTGTGGCTGCGGCGAAGAGCACCCCGGACTGGTGTCCCACGATGAGCTCGACTGGGCGCCGCTGGGCCTCCAGGAAGGCGTCTTCCTCAACCTGATGACGGCGAAGCTCGATCCGCTCGAGGACGAACTGGCCGATCTGGCCGCTCGCCGCATAGGTGCCGGCGAGTGGCCCTGGAGCTTCTTCTGCTACTTGGAGGAGCGGTCCCGCCCGGTCTTTCCGTCCTCGTTCTTCCTGCTCGCTCCGGCGCTCGACCGAAACTTCGTCGGGATCGCGGTTCGCTGCCCGGTCTGCGCCAGCCTCTCCGTCAACCTGGTCTCGTCCGAACACGTCGACGTGCCGTTTCACAACGACGCCGAGATCGGCGTGGTCGAGCACGTCTTCCATGCGGATGCCGAGCGCTTCGTCGAGCGGTTCCGGACGGAGCTCTACTCCGGCGAGTTCGACTCTCGCCGGCTCTCTCTGTAAGCGCCGACACACCGAGGTTGCACTTTTCGGCCGCAGGGTAGAACGGCTCCGGAGGTGGTTTCATGTACGGTTTGACACGAGGGACTGTGACGCTCTTCGGTGTCGCCACGGCCGGAGTCCTGCTCTGGGTCGCGACCCGGATCAACGGCCATACGACCGGCGGCTACTGGGCGGTGTACGGCGTGATCGCGGGCGCGGGCCTCACGATGGCACTGTCGCAGCTGCTCGGCGGCTGGACGAAGTGGGGGTGGCCGCGGCTGTCGCTCAACGTCTTCCTCCTGGCCTTCGTCCCGACGCTGATCGCGGCCGGCTGGGTGATCGTCGGGCACCAGCCGCACGGGAACTGGTTCCGGAACCACGTGCTGTCGTGGTCCAATGACATCTCGATCAGCGGTCTCGTGCGCGATCTCGGCGCTTACGTCGCCGTGCTCGCGTTCGGGATCGGTCTGGTGTTCGGCTTTTCGTTCGATACCGCACGGCCGGACGCATACGGCCCGCTTGGACGGCGGCGACGGCGCGCGGCGGCAGGTCCCGCAGACGGCGTTGCTCCTGCCGCAAGCCCGAACGGCCCGGAGGCCAGCCCGCGCGAGCGGGAGCCCGAGCCAGTCGAGAGGTAAAGAGCACCTCGACCTGCTCCGTCCCTTCCCTCCGGGGAGGGATCGAGTGGGCTGGACCGGCGCGCCGATACCGCCGGTATGAGCGCCGCCCTCGACAGCCGCGACCGCAGAGCCGTGGAGCACCTCCTCGCCGACTGTGCCGTGCTCGACGAGATGGAGGAAGCCGCTCCGCGGAGGCCGATCTTCGAGCGCCTACGCGAGCGGGTCGGAGTCGACCTGGCTCGCCGCCTGCTGTATGCGCTGACCGGCGTTCATCGCACACGCTCGCCGCGGGGCCCGGCCTGAGGCTGGGGCTCGTCGGCTCCGTAGACGCGCACGTAGAGGAAGATTCCGGCCCCCGAGACCGCGCCGATGATGAACGACGTTGCGCGCGAGACGCCTGTCGCGAGCATGCCGGCCCAGATGAACGCGCCGAAGAGCAGGCCCCAGACGAACGACGTCACGCCGTGTGAGATCGAGGGCGGACGTAGGTGCGGCACGGGCGGAGCTTAGCGTCTGGATCAGCTGAGGAGGTTTTCCACAAGCTGCACGCTCTGCTGTGGAAATGTGGAAAATTGAATTTTCGCAAATTGCGACTTTGGCGTCCTGTGACCCCCTTGCACTGTCCTCAGCAGACCCATAGATTGCCGCTTGCGCCGAGCACGGAGCCCGAGTAGGTCGAAGCCGAGCTCGAGGACTGTACCCGCAAGGGGAAAGTCAGCGAGAGCGGTGGACGAAAGGGAAACCGGCTCGGCGAATTCTTTTTTATTTTTCCGCGCGCAGACTCCGCGGCTTCGCCGCTCCGCTGCATGCACAGGTTGACGCTACAGACCAATCTCGCTCCCATTGCTCGTGCCGAGAGAGCGAAGATTGGGGGAGCGAGGGCTTGCACTGGCAACTTGACATAACACCCGTTACCGTGCACAGGCAGCGAGCGCGCCCAGGGAGGGGGTTTCGTACATGCTCAGCGGTGAAAAGACCGCTTCAGTCGGGATGACGACGGTCGAGATCGAGAACATCCTGGCGACTCCCGAGTTGCAGGAGCTGGTGGAGGCAGCCGAGCAAACGGGCTCGCTTCGCTACGCCGACCTCTCGGAGACGCTCGAGCTGTTGCACCTCGACCCTCTCGAGACCGACGCGGTCTATCTGAGCCTCGAGCAGCGCGGGATCGAGATCGTCGAGCCGGAGGCAGAGGCGCAGACCCCGCCGCCTCCACCCCCGCAGCCGGTCGTCCACGAGACGACGACGGACGCGCTCCAGCTGTTCCTGCGCGACGCCGGCCGCCATCCGCTGCTCACGGCCCCGCAGGAAGTCGAGCTCGCCAAGCGGATCGAGCGGGGCGAGGGCGAGGCGAAGCAGCGGATGATCCAGTCGAACCTACGGCTCGTCGTCTCGATCGCGAAGAACTACCGCAACCAGGGCCTCCCGTTCCTGGACCTGATCCAGGAAGGGACGCTCGGCCTGATCCGCGCTGTCGAGAAATTCGACTGGCGCCGAGGCTACAAGTTCTCTACGTATGCGACTTGGTGGATTCGCCAGGCGGTCGCACGGGCGCTCGCCGACAAGGCGCGGACGATTCGAATGCCGGTCCACATCGTCGAGCGGATGCAGAAGCTGAACCGGGCCGAGCGCACACTTTGGACGCAGCTCGGCCGCGAGCCCTCGCTCGAGGAGATAGCGGAGGAGGCAAACCTGCCGCTGGCGCAGGCGCACGAGGTCAAGGCGGCGGCGCGCGCCTCGACGAGCCTCGACCAGCCGGTCGGCGAGAGCGAGGACGCCGTCTTCGGAGACTTCGTGGCCGGCGATGGGCCCCTACCCGACGAGGAGGTCGAGGTCTCGCTGCGCTGTCAGGCGCTCGGCGAGGCACTCGCGGCGCTCGCGGAGCGCGAGCGCAAGGTCCTGATCCTCCGTTACGGCCTCGACGACGCCGAGCCCAAGACGCTCGAGGAGATCGGCCGGCGCCTGGGCCTGACTCGGGAGCGCGTGCGTCAGATCGAGACGGAAGCGCTCAAGCGCCTCGCGCGACTGCGCGAGATGGAGTCGGTCGCGCACTGAGCGCCAACGCGGTGCCGTCGAAGAGCGGCAGCGCGGCGTCCTCCCCCACTCTGGCCTCGACGAGCTCGTAGGCGTCGTCGAGCCGCGCCGGGCGGGTGACGCGGTGACCGTCTGACGCGACGACCTTCGCCTCTCCGCCCTCTACGAGGCGCCACGCGAGGCGCTCTGCCTCCTGGCTGTGCCTGCCCAGCAGGCTGGTCGCGTTCACCTGCAGCGGCCACCCCCGCTCCGCGAGCTCTCGAGCCAGCTGCGGCCGCGCCTGGACCGACTCCGTTCGCTCCGGGTGCGCGATCAGCGGGACGAGCCCGGCCGCCTCGATGTGCTCCCCGAGGGCGATGAGCCCTTCCTCAGGCCCGGCAAATGGCACCTCCACGAGCACGAGGTTGGTTCCCTCGAGCACGTACCTGGCCGGATCGTCGTTCAGGAGCGGCGGAGCCGGAGTCAGCTCGAAGCCGAGCCGCAGGTCCAACGGTGCATGCGCGCGCAGCTCGGCGTAGGCGGCGCGGATCGAAGCCTCACGCTCGGACGTGAGAACGAGATGCGGCCAGACGTGCGGCGTCGCGAAGAGAATCGCCGTCCCGCCGTCGCGAGCCAGCTCGCAGAGCTCGATCCCCTCGGCGAGCGTCTTCGCACCGTCGTCCCCCGACGGGACAACGTGTGAGTGGCAGTCGACAAAGCCGGGCGCCATCCCTGCAAACTACCGGCGCAGGAAAGTAACGCCGCATACGATTACTGCGTGAGAGCACTCGGCCTGACGCTGCTTGCTGCGGCTATCTGCCTTGTTCTTGCAACGGTAGCCACTGCCAAAGTGCCCGTCCCCTCCGAGGCGACCATCAGTGGCCCGGGGCTGTCCCACCCGCTGGAACTCCGTGGCGGTAAGACCGGACGCTGGGCAGTCGATACGTTGACAGTCGAAGGGGGGTTCTTCCAGGCCGTCATGCCGGGTGACATCCGCCCGATGCTTCCCGGTCGACCGCAGGGCAAGCTCGGGCCAAAGTACACGGTCCGGTACGTGATCCCCCGCTGGCGTTGGCATCGCGGCAGCGGGCTCGTCTTCCGGGTTAAACAGGAGCTCTATCCGTATGCTGACGGCGGAGTCGTCACCTACTTGAAGCCGGGGCAGCGAGTCTTCAACTTCAAGACCCCCGGCGGCTGGTTCCGCGGCGGTGCGCGCTTGAAGGAGACGCTGGCTCGGATCGGGCTGCCGGCCACGGCGCCGAGCGCCTTGTCATCGAAGAAGATCCTGGTTCTTCTCGTCGCTGGGTCCACTCTCCTCTTGCTCGCCGGCGTCGTCCTTCTGGCGAGCCGGCGGCGGAACACATCACGCCGCCGCAGCCGACATGCGCGGCTGC
>JBARRQ010000149.1:0-2878 GCA_049644305.1 Gaiellaceae bacterium | reverse complement strand
TGGCGTTCTGGTACTGGATCGAGGCCCAGTCGCCCGAGTCGAGCGACATGTCGTAGCCGGCCTGCTCGAGCACGCGCGCCTTCTCCTCCTCGCGCGCCTTGCACCAGATGAACTCCTCGATGTCCGGGTGGTCGACGTCGAGGACGACCATCTTTGCGGCGCGCCGCGTCTTGCCGCCGGACTTGATCGTGCCGGCGCTCGCGTCGGCGCCGCGCATGAAGCTGACCGGGCCGGAGGCGTAGCCGCCCTTGGAGAGCTGCTCCTTCGAGGAGCGCAGCTTGGACAGGTTGACGCCGGAGCCCGAGCCGCCGCGGAAGATGATCCCCTCGCGCCGGATCCAGTCGAGGATCGACTCCATCGAGTCGTCGATCGAGAGGATGAAGCAGTTGTGGACAGCGACGTTGTTGGTGAGATATTCGCCTGATTCGGTCTGAATGTCGTAGACCTCTTGAACACCGAGGTCCTCAATGGCAACGATCTCCTCCTCGCGGAGATCGGGGCACTGCTTCAGCCCGCGCAGGGAGAGCGACTCCAGAAGTCTCTGGTGCTTCGCATCGCTGACAAAGCCGACGAGCTCAGCGAATCGTGCGCGCTCCGAGCCAATGCTGATCTGAACCTCATGGAGGTCCTGGCGATCGGACCGCGGGTCCTGTTTCCGGATTCGGCGCGAATAGATGCCCAGTACGTTGAGCAGGATCTGAACGTCTTCGGTCCACCGCTCACTGACCACTGCGAATGCAACGCGACCGCGTTCGGAACCATGACTCCGCTGGACAGTCACGAAGCCGTCGGCCTGGAAGAGGCTCCTCAGATAGGCAGCGATCTCGTCGTGTGAGGCGGTCCAAAGCTTCGTCGGAACACGAATGTCAGAGCCGCGATTGAGCAGTTCCCACTCGTCGACGAATTCGCGCAGCACCTCGCCATAAAGACGAATGCGTCGGTAGGAGAGTGATTCGTCCTGCGTTGTTACCTCACTGATGTGCCGATGAATGTGAGGGAGGGCCAGATCGAGGTTCTCCATGACCCATGCGTACTCATGGTCGTTCGCAACTTGGAACTCGATCGTCAGCGAACGATTTGTGCCGTGGTCGTATTTGCCCACGAATCCATCCGCTTGGAGCCATCCGGCAAGTGCCGCTTCGGCGATCAGCGCGGGGTTGACGTCTGGGAGAGCGGGCTCGTGCGTTGGCTCCGCAGCCGCGGCAGGTGTAGCAGCGACAAGGGCAGGAGCTGCGACCTTGGCCCGATGCGGATGGAGGTGCAGCCGCATACCCGGCTGAAGCTGGCCTACTCGCAGCCACGACGGCGCTGTTCGCCGTTCTCCTACGGCTCTGACGACATGATCAGACGTCGCTTCGATGAAGCTTCCGTTTCGGAGCGTTACGCGGAAGACGGGCTTCTGTCCGTTCGCCTTGACCGCGACGACCCGCGTCGTTCCGTCAGCGTCATAAACCTCGCGGCCGATTTGGTCGTTTACGACCAGGTCGCCAATCCGGACCATTCCGTCGGGAGTTGAGATCAGTGCGTCATACGGTTGGCACGCCGAGCACTGCGGGCGCTCCTCGAAGCCGACGTTGAACCAGACGGGCGAGTTGAAGGCGGCGTACTGGTTGACCAGGATCGCCTTTAGCTCCGCCGCGAAGGTCTCGGCCTCCTCCTCGTCGGCGAAGTAGCCGCCGTCGCGGCCCCAGGTGCCGATCGTGTCGACGACACGGCCGATCATCTGCTTGACGCTCTCCTCGCGCTCCGGCGAGGACATGCGGCCGCGGAAGTACTTCTGCGCGACGATGTTCGTCGCGGTCTGGCTCCAGAACTTGGGAAACTCGACGGCCTTCTGCTCGAAGACGGCGCCGTCCTTGCCGGTGATCAGGGCGTCGCGCGACTCCCATTCGATCTCCTCGAACGGGTCGCGGCCGGGGATCGTGAAGAACCGGCGCACGCCGACGCTCGCGCTCTCCTGCGCGACGGCGTTTACGAGCTGCTCGTCGGTGATTTCGACGGTCGTCATTTCCTTTGCTGACGCCATGCCTGACCTCCCGGGCCTCTAGCGAATCGTATGTCCTGCGCCCGGGCTCGCGCGGGACGGCGCGGGTCGAGCGGACCGCTCAATGTAGAGCCGGGGCCGGACGGAATCGGGCCTCCTGGATGGGATGATTCCGGCGGACGGCCCGGAGTTTGCGCGTGCGCGCGAGGAAGGTAGGAGCCTGCCGCTGGAGAGGGCGGTCGAGACGGCGCTCGGCGGTTAGTTCCTGCGGCGGCCGCTGATCCGCTTCGTCGCCGTCATCCCGGCGGCGAGGACGAGCAGGAAGCCGCCGACTGAGGCGAGGACGAGGAGCGGCAGCGGCAGCGCGTCGGCGTTGCTCGTGCCGAGGTTGTCGATCGCGACGCGATAAGCAGACGCAGAGGGCCGCCCGCTCTTGCTTCCGTCACTGCCTCCGCCCTTCGTGCTGAGGCCTGTCGCCTGGGGACTGCGCGTCTCTCGCTTGGCGATCTGCGCCTGGAGGGCGGCGTTGATGTCGTCGGCGGCACTCGAGTAGTCGCGCAGATCCTCCGGCAGGTTGCGGATTGCGTCGCGGTAGCAGTGGAGGGGGTAGACGCCGATCCCTCTTCCGTTCGACCAGTCGTTCAGGACCTGCTTCCAGCACGGCGTCGCGGCGACGGCCCGGCCGGGGACGAACCCGGCCAGCAGCAGGCCTGCCAGGACGGCGACGAGGATGGGGATGAGCGCTGCTGGGCGCTTGCGCATGTTGGGTGGCCGGTCCGACGGCGGCTTGCCCAGTCTGACCGTCGGCGGTGAGCCGATCGTTATGTCCCCGTTAACGCTTTGTAAACGCGGGGACGTCACGACCTGGATGTTAGCCTCAACATCTGATGAGCA
>JBARRQ010000148.1:0-32991 GCA_049644305.1 Gaiellaceae bacterium | reverse complement strand
CGGCGGCGGCGAGGATCAGCAGCAGGAGCTTCATGCCGAACTGTCTCGCGGGTGCCGGAAGCGTTACGGCCTATATTCGCGGCCGCTGAAGCGCTCGAGCTTGTCGAAGGCGTGGCTCGCCTCGATCCGGCGCACCGTCCCTGAACGCGAGCGCATCACGATCGAGTCAGTGACCGCGCCCTCAGGTGTGTAGCGGACGCCGCGCAGCAGCGCGCCGGTCGTGACGCCCGTCGCCGCGACGAAGACGTTGTCGCTCGAGACGAGGTCGTCGGTGGTGAGCACGCGGTCGGGGTCGAGGCCCTCGTCCACGAGCCGCTGACGCTCCTCGTCGTTCCGCGGCCAGAGCTTGCCCTGGACACCGCCGCCGACGCACTTCAGGGCGGCCGCCGCAATCACGCCTTCCGGGGTGCCGCCGATTCCCATCAGCAGGTCGACGCCGGTCGTGGGCTGTGCGGCGGCGATCGCCGGCGCAACGTCGCCGTCGGGGATCAAGAGCACCTTCGCTCCGAGCTCCCGCAGCTCCCCGATCAGCGAGTCGTGGCGGTCGCGCTCGAGCACGACGACCGACACCTCGCTCGGCTTCTTCCCCTTCGCGCGCGCGACTCGCTCGATGTTCTCGCGCGGCGGCGCGTCGATGTCGACGAGGTCGATCGCCTCCGGGCCGCACGCGATCTTGTCCATGTACACGGCCGCGCCCGGGAAGAACATCGTCCCCCTCTCGGCTACCGCGATGACGGCGATCGCGTTCGGCTGGCCTTTCGCTGTCAGGCGCGTCCCCTCGAGTGGATCGACCGCGACGTCGACGTCGGGGCCGTTCCCGTCGCCGATCTCCTCGCCGTTGTAGAGCATCGGCGCCTTGTCCTTCTCGCCCTCGCCGATGACGACGACGCCCGCCATGTGGACGGTGTCGAGCATCGCCCGCATACCGTCGACCGCAGCCTGATCGGCGGATTCCTTGTCCCCCCGGCCGATCCAGCGGCCGGCTGCCATCGCCGCGGCCTCCGTCACGCGGACGAGCTCGAGCGCGAGGTTGCGGTCGGGGAGGTTCCCTGCGGGCCGCTCCGTTACCGACGCTTCCGGGCGGGCCATGGCCTCGATCCTACATGCGCTCTGGTGCGTCCACGCCCACCAGATCGAGGCTGCGCGCGATCACCGCTTGCGCGGCGGCGCAAAGTCCTAGGCGGAAGGCCTCGGCCTCGCTCTCGAGCACGCGATGACGGTGGTAGAAGCGGTGAAAGTCGTCCGCGACACGGATTGCGTAGTTCGGAACCGCATGCGGTCCGCGTCGCTCGGTCGCCTCCGCGACGAGCCCCGGGAACTCCGCGAGCCGCTTGATCAGCTCTCGTTCCTCCGGTGCGAGCTCCGCCGGCGGTGACGCCGCGATCTCCGCGTCTCCGGCGTTGCGCCGGATCCCGGCGATGCGTGCGTGTGCGTACTGGACGTAGTAGACCGGGTTCTTCTCGGTCCGCTCGGCGGCCAGGTCGACGTCGATCTCGATCGTCTGGTCGGGCCCTCTGTTGACGAGATACCACCGCGCCGCATCCACGCCGACCTCGTCAACGAACTCGTCCAGGAACACGACGTCGCCGCGTCGCTTCGACATCTTCGCCTGCTCTCCGCCCCTGGTCAGATGGACGAGCTGGTAGATCAGCACCTCGATGCGCTCCGGGTCGTACCCGAGCATGCGAGCAACCGCCGCGTACCAGTTACGCGTCCCGTGGTGATCGGCGCCGAGGACGTAGATCGCGCGGTCGTAGCCGCGCTCGAGCTTGTCGACCAGGTACGCGACGTCGGCGGCCCGGTACGTCGAAGCGCCGCCCTGCTCGAGTGAGCGGACGAGCACACGGTCTTCGTCGTCGCCGTAGGCCGACGAGCGGGCCCAGATCGCCCCGTCCCGCTCGTAGGTGTCGAGCCTGGGCAGCAGCTCGGGCAGCCGCTTCTCGAGCTCGCTCTGGAGCACCCACGAGTCGAAGTGGATCCGAAAACGCTCGAGCGACGTTTGGATCCGCTCGAGCATCTTCGGCACCGGATCGCCCTCTTCGCGCGCCAGCTCGACGACGTACTCGCCGCGGTAGCCGCCCTCGGGCGGCTCCTCACCGCGCCGAATCGCCTCGACCGAGGCGCGGAAGAGCTCCACCTGGGCGCCCGAGTCGTTGTAGTAGTACTCGCGCTCGACGTCGTGGCCCGCGAAAGCAAGTAGCCGTGCGAGGGAGTCGCCGTAGGCGCCGTTGCGGGCCGAGGCAACGGTGATCGGCCCAGTGGGGTTCGCCGAGACCATCTCGACCTGGATCCGCTCGCGCTTCGCGGCCAAGCCCCCGCCGTACTCACGCCCGGCCGCCAGCATCTCCGCGAGGGCCTCGCCGTACCAGGCCGAAGCAAGCCAGAGATTGACGAAGCCCGGCCCGGCCACCTCGACCTGCTCGACCTCGGCGAGCGCCGAAGCCGCGGCGGCCAGCTCCTCGGCGATCTCCCGCGGCGCGCGCTTGCGCGCGGGCGCGAGCTGCATCGCGACGTTGGTGGCGTAGTCGCCGTGGGCCGGATCGTTCGGCCGCTCGAGCTCGACCGGCGCGCCGGCGATCTCGGCGAGCTTCGCCTCGAGACCCGCGACCGCGCTAGCTGTCAACGGCTCTACTCGGTGCGAAGAGCTCCTCCAGCGCCTGCAGCTCGGTCGGCGTCCCGACCCCGATCATCACGTCGCCGACGTCGAACACAGAGTCCGGGGAAGGCGTCGTGTCGAAGGTGCCGTCCTGCTTGCGCAGGCCGATGATCATCGCCCCCGTCTGCTCGCGCACGCGGAGATCGCGGATCGAGCTGCCGGCCCGCCTGCTCGTGTCCGTGACCTCGATCTCCTCGAACTGGAACTCGGGGCCGCCGGCTGCGGAGGCGACGTCGAGGAAGGCTGCGACCTGCGGGCGCAGCACCAGCTTCGCCATCTCCTTCCCTGCCGTCGAATACGGCTGGACGACCCGGTCAGCGCCCGCGAGACGCAGCTTCTTGGCGGCATCCTCGTCGGACGCGCGGGCGACGATCAGCAGGTTCGGCCTCACAGCCCGGGCCGAGAGCGTGATGTAGAGGTTGTCCGCGTCCGAGTCAACGGAGGCGACCAGCCCCCGGGCCCGCTCCAGACCCGCTTCGCGCAGGTCGTCGTCCTCGGTGCCGGTGCCCTCGACCAGCAGAACTCGACTCTCCCGCGCGTGCTCGATCGCCTCGGGGCTGAAGTCGAGCACCACGAAGTCGGCACCCGCTTCATGGAACTCCGCGGCAACCCTGCGGCCGACTCGGCCGAAGCCGCAGATGATGTAGTGGTCGCTCAGCCGCTCGATCGTCCGCCGCCTCCTCCGCTCTGCCAGCGCCCCCGTGAAGACGCCCCGGGCGATCCCCTCGACGAGGACCGTCGCGATGTAGGCAAAGATAGTCAGTCCGGCGAGGACGAGGACGATGGAGACCGCCCTGGCCGCGTCGTTTTGCGGCACCGTGTCCAGCCCCGCGAGCGAGGTGGTGACGATGGTGCGATAGACCGACTGCATCCAGGACTCGTCGAGGGACTGGTGGAACGCCACGGTCCCGCCCCCGAGAACGACGAGAAGAGCCGCAACGGCGTACGCAACGCGGCGCGCGCTGAGCGACTCGATCACCTCAGTAGTATCCTCGACGCGTGGAAGGCGAAGGCGAAGGCGAAGAGCGCCAGCTCAACATCCATCTCGACCCGGACCACCTCGCCGGCGTCTACGCGAACTTCGCCAACATCAGCTTCTCCGACTACGAGTTCACGATCACGTTTGCGCGCATCGACCACGAGGTCGAGGAAGGCGACGTCCCTGGGGTCGTCGTCTCGCGGGTGAACATGTCGACACGCTTCATGCGCGAGCTGCTGGACGCCATGAACGACTCCTGGTCGAAGTGGTCGTCTCGGGAGGGGATCCGCAACCTGCCCGAGACCTCCGAGGGCGAGTCGACCTAAGAGCGCTGTGCACTTCCTACGGGTGCGATTGCATGCTCCGGCGCAATCGCTTCTCGCGCTGGCCGAGTTCTACGAGGACCGCTTGGGCCTGCCGCGACGAGACGGCGCGCTGACCGTGGGCGAGACGCAGCTCGAGTTCGTGGCCGGGAAAGGAGAGCCGTTCTACCACTTCGCGCTCCTCGCGGCCGGTGATCGGTTCGACGAGCTGCTCGCGTGGGCAGCCGAGCGCGTGGACCTCTTGCCCGATCCCGACACTGGCGAGGTCGTCTTCGACTTCGACTTCTGGGAGGCGAAGGCCTTCTACTTCCACGACCCCGCCGGCAACATCGTCGAGCTGGTCTCACATCGCGGAATCGCCGAGCAGGGCGACGGTCTGATCGGAGTCTCCGAGCTCGGCCTGGTCGGAGACAAGCCCGCCATGGCCGCCGCTCTGCGGGACGATCTAGGCCTCGAGCTCTGGGACGGGACCCTCGGCGCCGAGCGCCTGGCCTTCGTCGGCGAGCGTGCGAGGACGCTGATCCTGGCTCCGTCAGGTCGCGGCTGGTTTCCCACCGGACGGCCTGCCGAGCCCCATCGCGTCGAGGCTGTTCTCTCCGGGCCGCCCGCAGGAGAGACCGAGCTGGAAGCCGGCCTCTACCGGATCAGCCGCCGCTAGAGCCGTGCAACCGCGCCCAGGCGCGGACCATCGCGATCCGTTGCACGAGGGTCGGGTGGTCGTCGATCCAGACGTACGACCAGCCAGGAGGATCCGGCTGCTGTAGGTCGACGGATCCGAAATCCCGGAAGAGCCTTGCGGCAGAGGCCGGGTCGTGGGTCGTCTGGAGCGCCCGCCAGTCGGCCTCGCCCTCGTAGCGGCGTGAGATCACGTTCGTGAACGGCGTGACGCCGAGGTTGAGCAATCCGATCACGAGCAGCGCAAAAGGAACCACCTCCGGGCGGGCCATGCCGCCTCGCCTCCCGGTCGCGACAGCGAGGACGAAGAAGCCTGGGATCGTGATCAACGCCGACCACGCGAGCCCTTTCAAGATATGGCGACGGGCGGCATGGCCGAGCTCGTGCGCCGCCACGACCTCGATCTCGCCGGCTGTGAATCGAGGAGCGAGGAACGTGTCCCAGATGACGACGCGGGCGGAACGGCCGATCCCGATCGACTCCGCGTTGACAGCGCTCGTGGTGTCGCTCACCTTCTCGACTCGCACGGGCGTCCCGCTGACGCCCTCACGCTGTGCGAGCGCGCCGACTGCAGCGGCGAGCCTCGGGCGGCTGAGCCCATGCGTTCCGATCGTCTGGACGTACGGGAGGAGGAACGCGAGGAGCGCCGCGACCGCGACGAACAGCGGCCCCGCCACGAGCCACCAGCGGCGCCGGAAGCGGCCTGCCAGCACCAGCAGGAGCGTGAGGACGATAGTGAGGCCGACGACCTTGCCGAGCGCGCCCGGCCAGAGGCCGAGGAGCCAATCGAGGTAGCTCTCCTTCTCGATCCCGTACCTGCGGCCCCACCAGAGAGTGACCAAGCCGAACGGAAGCCCGACGAGCCAGAGCGCGAGCGTGGTCACAGCTCCGACCATCACACCCGTCCCTATTCGACCCAGCTCGAACGCCCGCGCGATCCTCGGCCCGAGCCGGACAAGCGCCAGCAAAGCCAACAGCTCGACGAGCGTCGCGATGACCCACTCCCACCGGAGGAAGCCGTCGAAGCGCGCCGCACGGTGGAGCACGGACGAGCTCCAGTAGCGTTGAGCGTCGACGTGCGGTCGCCTCAGGTCGCCCGGCACGGTTGTTCGCCAGAGCAGCAGACCCGCCAAGACCCAGGCTGAGCCCACGCCGAGCAACAGCGCAGCGCGCGTCGCCTTCCGTCTGAAATGACCGGTCCCCCAACTGCCCATTAAGAACCGACCCTTAAGGTTGCGCCCTTGGCCAGCCGTGTCGCGGTCATCTCGGACGTCCACGCTAACTGGCATGCGCTCGAGGCCGTCCTGGCGGAGGTCGATGCCGAGCGGCCGGATGAGATCTGGTGCCTTGGCGACCTCGTGGGCTACGGCCCGCGGCCGAATCCCTGCTGCCTCGCGGTGAGGAAGCGCGCTGCTCTTTGCCTCGCCGGGAATCACGACCTCGGCGTGCTGGGCGCGCTCGATCTGGGCGAGTTCGCGCCGGATGCCGTTGTGAGCGCCGAGTGGACACGCGAGGTGCTTACCGCCGAGGCCCGCGCCTACCTGGAGACGTTGCGCCCGAAAGCGCACCGCGACGGAGTCGAGCTCTTCCACGCAAGCCCACGCGATCCCGTCTGGGAGTACGTGCTCTCGTTCGAGGCGGTCGAGGCCGCATTCGGTCTGACCGAGGAGCCCCTCGTCCTCGTCGGGCACAGCCACGTCCCTCTCGCCCTGGCGCAGGTTGACGGAAGCCTCGCCGGCGGCCTCGCCCCGGCCGGGACAGTGGCCGAGCTCAGGGCGGGGATGCGGCTCCTGCTCAACCCTGGCTCGGTAGGCCAGCCGCGGGACGGTGACTCACGGGCAGCCTGGCTCCTGCTCGACTTCGGCGCGGGGCGCGCGACGTTCCGCCGCGTCGCCTACCCTGTCGAGCGAACGCAGGCTGAGATTCGCGAAAGGGGGCTTCCGGATGCGCTGGCCGAGCGCCTGGCTCGCGGCATCTAGCGTCGCGGTCGGGCTTGCGGGCTGCGGGGGTCACGCAGCTCCGGCATCGAAGCCGCCTCGAATCCCGTCCGCGGTGGCTCAGAAGCTGGCCGCCGAGGCCGACGTCGTCTCCCGCAGCGCCGGATGCTCAGCGTACGGCGCCGCGGTCAAGCTCCGGAGCGACGTGATCGCGGCAATTCGGCGAATCCCCGGCCGCTACCAGGAGCAGGTGATGAGCGCTGCCAACGAGCTCGTAGCGCGGCTTCTCGTCTGCGTGGCGCCGAACCACGGGCACGGCCGCCACGAAAAGCGGAAAGAGCGCCACAAGCACGACCAGGGGGACTGAGGCTCAGTCTCCAGAATCGCGGCTCGTCATCGTCCCGTCGCCATGAGAGCTGCCGGCGACCGGTGTCGAGACGGACTGGGAGCTGGCCGGGCTCGTACCCGTCGTGGAGCCGGAATCTCCCGAGCCGCCACTCGGCGAAGCCTCGTTCCCCGAGGAAATCTGTCCACCGTCGCCTCCGCTCGGCTTCTCAGCCGGCTTCGGCTCGGCAGTTTGGTGCCCCGTCGAGCCGCTTCCGTCCTGGTGCTGCGGCTCGCTCCGCGCTCCCCCATCGCCGGCCTGCATCGCAGCCTTCTGATCGCCTCCCGCCTGCGCATTCTCGCCTGAACCAGAAGCGGTCGGCGTGAGAGCGACGTCGGCCGCTCCGCGGGCGGGCGCGGCGAGGCTCTCGATCTGCTGGACGCGCGCATGAGCGGCCGCGTGCGTGTGATGCGGCGCGCGTGCTCGCGAAGAAGTCTCGAGCCCGGCAACCGTCCCCGCGGTACCGAGCGCCAGTGTCGCCGCGGCGAGCTTGGCCGCCAGCGGCGCCGCGCCCACCTTTGCGATCACCGCAGCGCCTGCACCGGCGCCTGCGCCGCCGCCGAATCCGGGGAGCGCGCGGGTGAGCGACTGTTCCAAGCCCGGAGGCAGGGTCAGCGCCCCGAGAGCGGCACGCAGAGGACGCAGCTGATCCTGGAGGCGGCGGCGGCCTCGGAAGAGAAGCGACTCGACCGCCGCCCCCGAGAGCCCGAGAGCGGCCCCCACCTCCGCGTAGGAAAGACCGTAGAACTCCCGCAGCACGATCGCGTCGCGCTGCTGCGGCGCCAGCTCGGCGAGCGCTGAGCAGAGCGCCTCGGCCTCGGCCCGACGGCCGACTTCGCGCTGTGTCTCGTCGACCGAGCTCTCTGTGACAAGCGCCAGCGGCTCGCTGGTCCTGCTCCGCAGCCGCGCACGGCATTCGTTGCGCGCGATCGTGCCGAGCCAGGCCGAGGGGTCACGCGGCTCCTGTCCCCCGAGCAGACCGGTGTAGGCAGACAGGAACGTTTGCTGGGCGGCATCCTCAGCCTCGCTCGGATCGCGGAGGATCAGCCGGCACACGCCGTAGACCATCCGGCCGTGCTGCTCGAACAGCTCGGAGATGCGCTCTCCGGCCGCCAGCTGGCGGCGTCGGCCCGAGAGCGAGAGCGCAGGCGAACGGCGGCTCACTGTCTAGCCGTCGTCCCCTGCGTTGTCTTCGCCACGCTGGTCGTCGCTTCCGTCGTCATTCTCTCGATTCTCGCTTCGGAGCTCACGAACGTGATTTTCGGGAGCTCGAAGCGAACGCTTCACCCTGCTGGAGCAAATCGGCCCGGGAAACTTGCAGCCTCGGATAGAAATCCCTCGAATGGGTACCCAAAGCCTCTCCGGAGGACGGTACCGGCTCGAGCGGCCGCTCGGGCATGGAGGGATGGCTTCGGTCCATCTCGCGCTCGACACCGAGCTCGACCGTCACGTCGCAGTCAAGCTTCTGGCCGAGAACCTGTCCGGGGACGAGGCTTTTCGCGCCCGCTTCCTCCGTGAGGCGAGGCTCGCTGCCCGTCTCTCCCATCCGAATGTCGTCGGTGTCTACGACGTCGGCGAAGACGGTGGCCGGCCGTACATCGTGATGGAGTACGTCGAGGGAGAGACGCTCGCCGACGTGATGAGCGCACGAGGCCGCCTCTCACCCGACGAGGCCCGCGGGCTCGTGCTCCAGGCCTGCCACGGTCTTGCGCACGCCCACGACGCGGGCCTCGTCCACCGCGACGTCAAGCCCCAGAATCTCATCCTCCGGCCGGATGGCACGCTCAAGGTCGCCGACTTCGGGATCGCTCGCGCGGCAGAGGCCACCGCCCTCACGCAGCCCGGGACGATCCTGGGGACCGCCGCCTACCTGGCTCCGGAACAGGCGCTCGGGCAACCGGTCACTGCCGCGACCGACGTCTACGCCGTCGGGGCCGTGCTCTACGAGCTGCTCACCGGGCGACCGCCGATCGAGATCGACTCGCTCGCCGACCTTGCGGACTCCCAGCGCACGGCTGCGATCACGCCCGTTCGAGAGCTGGTGCCCGAGGTACCGCGCTGGCTCGAAGACGCCGTCATGCGCTGCCTTGCGAAGAATCCGGCCTACAGGCCGGCCTCGGCCGGCGGGCTCGCGGGCGAGCTGGCTTCCGGCGGCTCAGAGCCGCCCACAGAGCCGCTGCCGCGCCGGCTGAGCGGCCCACGGCGACGCGCCCTCGTGTTGGCGCTCTTCGGGCTGCTCGTCCTCTCAGCGATCCTGCTCGCGGTCGCGCTCTCCGGCCGAGGCGACGGCTCCGGCCGGCCCTCCCCGCCTAGCGCGGTTCCCCCGATCCCGGCGGGCTCGAGCCCGCAGGACCAAGCGCGCAGCATGGCCGCCTGGCTCAGGAAGTACTCGGGTCCTTAGGAGCTGGTCTCTGCGACGGCCGGCGTGCCGAAGGTGACCCCCTCGCGCGCGAGCGCAAGCTGGACCTCTTCCCGAGCCTTGTAGATCCGCCACTTGACGGTGGCGAGCGTGATCTCCAGCGAGTCCGCGATCTCCGTGTACGAGAGCCCGACCACGTCACGCAGGAGGAGCGCCATCTTCAGGTCGGCGTTCAGCCCTTCGACCGCGCGCCAGAGGGTGTCGATCTCCTCCAGCCGCTCGATCGGAGCGTCCAGCACCTCGAGCGGCGCGATGTCGTCCAGCGCGACGACCGCGCGCGGCCGGCGCTCGAATGCGCGCAGCTCGTCGAGGACGCGGTTCTTCGTGACCTGGAAGAGCCAGGTCGTGAACTTGGACCGGAGCGAGAACTTCGGCAGGCCCTGGAACACCCGCAGGAAGACCTCCTGCGTCAGGTCCTCGGCCAGGGCACGGTCCCCGTTCACGAGCCGGAGCACGTAGTTGAAGACCGGCGTCTCGTAGGCGCGCAGGATCAAGGAAAAGGCGCGCTCGTCACCGCGTTGCGCCTTCCGCAGGACGCCAGGGTCGGGCTGGGCGAGGCTCAAGGCTCGCGGAGTATAGATCCGAAGGTGTTCATATGCAGAGGTTTTCCCCAGTCATCTGTAAGGGTTTCGTGAGCCCAAGGTAAGAGATGGCGGTAGGAGCGAGATCCTCGAGCTTGCCACCCTCGCGTAGGCGGACGTCTGGGTCCGTGACGATCAGCGGCACCGGGTTCGACGTGTGCGCCGTGTGCGGGCTCGTGCCGCCTGCTTCGAGCATCTGTTCGGCGTTCCCGTGGTCTGCGGTGATCAGCAATACGCCTCCGAGACGCTCCACGGTTTCGGCGACCCGGCCGAGACAAGCGTCGGCGGTCTCGACCGCCTCGACGACCGCCGGGATCGAGCCGGTGTGCCCGACCATGTCGGGGTTCGCGAAGTTGACCACGGCAAAGCCGTACCCGTCCTCCTCGAGAGCCCGGCAGAAGCGACCGGCCACCTCGCTGGCGGACATCTCCGGCTTCTTGTCATAGGTACCGACGTCACGCGGGCTCGGCACGAGGATTCGTGTCTCCCCCGGCCACTCCTGCTCACGCCCGCCGTTGAAGAAGTACGTCACGTGTGCGTACTTCTCCGTCTCGGCGACGTGGAGCTGACGCACGCGTTGCTGGGACAGAACCTCGGCCAGCGTCTCGTGCACGTCATCTCTGTCGAACGCGACCGGGCAGTCGAAGTCGTCTCGGTATCGCGTCATGGTCGTCAGGTCGAAGCCGCCCTCGAGCAGCCTCTGCGTGAGCTGGCGGGCCCGGTCGGGGCGAAAGTTGAGGAAGATCGCGGCGTCCGCCTTGCTCAGACGTGGGCGGCCGTCGAGCACGACCGGCTCGATGAACTCGTCGGTCGTGCCCCGCTCGTAACTCGCGCGAACGGTGCCCACGGGATCGTCGGCGTGCTCGCCCTCGCCCTCGACGATCGCGTCGAACGCCCGCTGTGTTCGCTCCCAGCGCCCGTCCCGGTCCATCGCGTAGTAGCGGCCGGCGACGGTGGCGATCCGATCGGCGGGCAGCTCAGCGAGGTCGCGCTCCGCGGCGTGCGGCGAGACGTCGCGGCCGTCGGTGAAAGCATGGATCCAGGTGCGCTCGGGCGCGAAGCGGAGCAGCGCCTGCAAGTGGTCGATGTGCGAATGGACGCCGCCTCGGGAGACGAGCCCCAGCAGGTGGACGTCTCCGCCCTTGGCGAAGGCAGCCTTCAGCGCCGGATTCTCGAAGAACGAGCCGTCCTCGATTGCGCGGCTGATTCGCTGCAAGTCCTGGTCGAGCACCCGGCCCGAGCCGATCGTCAGGTGGCCGACCTCCGAGTTGCCCATCTGCCCGGGCGGCAGGCCGACCGCCTCGCCCGAGGCCCTCAGCGTCGTGTGCGGGTACGAGCCCCAGAGGCGGTCGAAGACCGGTGTCTCCGCGAGCTCGACCGCGTTTCCGGGGCCGGGCGCTGCGCAGCCCCAGCCGTCGAGGATGACGAGCGCTACGAGCGGGTACCGATCGCCGCTTCGCAAATCGCGGTGAACGATTCCACCTCCAGGGAGGCGCCGCCGACGAGAGCGCCGTCGACGTCCGGTTGCGCCAGCAGCTCCGGGGCGTTGCCGGGCTTGACCGAGCCGCCGTAGAGGACGGCGGTCGGATGGATCTCCTTGATGAACGCGTGCGCCTCCTGGGCGGTCTCGGGCGTCGCGGTCTTCCCGGTCCCGATCGCCCAGACGGGCTCGTAGGCGATCACGAGACCGGCTTGCGGGGGACCGAGAGCCGAGACCTGACGCCGGAGCACATTCTCCGTCTCGCCCCGCTCACGCTCCCCCTCCGTCTCGCCGACGCAGGCGATCACGGCGAGGCCGGCCTCGAGCGCGTGGCGAGCTCGCTTCCCCGCCGTCTCGTCGGTCTCGCCGAAGTACTGCCGCCGGTCGGAGTGGCCGACAATCGAGCCTTGCACGCCGAGCTCGAGCAGGATCTTCGTCGAGACCTCGCCCGTGAACGGGCCCTCGTCCTCCCAGTGGACGTTTTGGGCGTAGACGGTCAGGCCGCTCTCGACGCCGGCGCCGAGGGACCCGAACGGCGGGCAAACGACGACGTCGATTCCTTGCGGCGGCTGGAACGCCGCGCAAAACTCACGCGTCTCCCGCGGCCCCTTGTACATCTTCCAGTTGCCGGCGATGAGCATCAGTCAAGTCTCCGGGATCACGGCAACGCCTGGGAGGTCCTTGCCCTCGAGAAACTCGAGCGCCGCACCGCCGCCGGTCGAGAGCCAGGAGACCTCGTCCTCGAGCCCGAGCTCGCGTAGCGCCCGCGCCGAGTCGGCTCCGCCAACGACCGAGTAGGCGCCCGCGCGGGCGACCGCCTGCGCAACAGCCTTCGTCCCTTCGGTGAACCGCGGCCACTCGAAGACGCCCATCGGCCCATTCCAGAAGATCGTTCGGGCCCTAGCGATCTCGGCCGCAAAGGCGTCCCGCGTCTTCGGGCCGATGTCCAGCCCGAGCCAGCCGTCGGGAAGAGCGTCGTACGGAACCACCTTGCTTTCCGCGTCCTTCGAGAATTCCGAGGCCGCGACGACGTCCCGGGGCAGCATGACCTGGAACCCGAGCGGGTTCTCGCTGCGGAGCTGCTCGGCCATCTTTCCGCCCACGAGGACCGTGTCGGCCTTGCCGCCGAGGTGCTGCAGCACGCCCAGCTTGTCCTCGACCTTGGCGCCGCCCGAGACGAGTACGAAGGGCCGCTCGACCTCGCCGAGCAGCTTCCCGAGCTCCTCCAGCTCCCGTTCGAGGAGCAAGCCGGCGTAGGCTGGGAGCAGCTCCGCGACACCCACGGTTGAAGCGTGTGCGCGGTGAACGGACCCGAATGCATCCTCGACGAACAGATCGCGCCCGCGCGCGAGCGTCCGAGCGAAGGCGGGGTCGTTCTTCGTCTCGCCGGGATCGAACCGCGTGTTCTCGAGGAGGCTGACCCGGTCGTCCGGAAGCAGCTCGCGAAGCCGTTCGCGCACCGGCTCCATCGAGAGGGCCGGGTCGGGGCCCTTCGGCCGGCCGAGGTGCGAGCAGACCGCCACGTCCGCCGAGTCGTGTTCGAGCAGGTACTGCAGAGTCGGAAGGGCGGCGCGGATCCGCGTGTCGTCGGCCACGCGGCCGTCCTCGAGCGGGACGTTCAGGTCGGCACGCACGAGCACGTGCCAGCCGCCGACGTCGGCCTCCCGCACGGAGCGCGGTCGCTGCAAGTCGGCGCCTAGGCGGAAACGGCCGCGGGCAGTGTCGCGCCGACCTTCTCCACCAGGTCGACGAGCCGGCACGAGTAGCCCCACTCGTTGTCGTACCAGCCGAAGACCTTGACGAGCGAGCCGTTGGCCATCGTCAGCTCGCTGTCGACGATGCACGAATAGGACGAGTGCCGGATGTCGGTCGAGACGAGCGGCTCGTCTGTGTAGGCCAGGATGCCCTCGAACGGGCCCGTGTCCGCTTTCGCCGAAAAGGCCCCGTTGATCTCGTCTGCGCTCGTTTCGCGTCCGAGGCGGCAGACAAGGTCGACGATGGACCCGGTTGGCACCGGCGCCCGCATTGACATTCCGTCGACCTTCCCCTTGAGCTCCGGCATCACCACGCCGATCGCACGGGCGGCGCCGGTGGAGGTCGGGATCAGGTTGATCGCGGCTGCCCGGGCGCGTCGTAGGTCCTCATGCGGGAGGTCGAGGACGCGCTGGTCGTTCGTGTAGGCGTGGATTGTCGTCATGAAGCCCTGCTCGATCGTGAACCCGTCGTGGAGCACCTTCGCGAGCGGCGCGACGCAGTTCGTCGTGCAGGAGGCGTTCGAGATGATGCGGTGCGATTCGGGGTCGTAATGTCCCTCGTTGACGCCGAGCACCAGCGTCACGTCGGGATCGGTGGCCGGGGCGGAGATGACGACCTTCTTTGCGCCTGCCTCGAGATGCTTCTCCGCTCCTTCGCGATTGGTGAAGAACCCCGTCGACTCGATCACGATGTCGACGGCCAGATCACGCCAGGGAAGACCGGCTGGATCGCGCTCGGCCAGGAGCTGGATCTCCTTGCCGGCGACGGTGATCGTTCCGTCTCCGGCATCCACGTCCTGGCTGAGGGTTCCGAGCACCGAGTCGTGCTTGAGCAGGTACGCCATCGTCTCGGCGTCTCCGAGGTCGTTGGCTGCCACCACCTCGAAGTCGCCTCCCCGCTCCAGATGGGCGCGGAAGAAGTTCCGCCCAATTCGCCCGAACCCGTTGATTCCAACCCGAATCGCCACTGAAGTCCTTCCGTCCGATTCCCGTTCGAGTCTATCGAGCAACCTGGTCCAGGCTGGGTAGAAATGGCGGGCCGCCTCGGCGGCGCTTGCGCTGCCGAGATTAGACCGGTCCGGGCTTTGCCCGTGCGCGCGTCTTAAGCCCTCCGGCCCGCCAGCGGAAGCTGGCGGGCCGGAGGGGAAGCTCCGAGGACGACCTCCCCCTCCGCATTGTCGCGCTCCGGACCTTGGCGACGGACGGGGTCTGAATCCATCGCCGGACGAGCGCGAACCCGCCTTGGCGGAGTATGACGCAAGGCGGGTGGCAAAAACTACGCGCTTGTAAGTCAGAAGCGTACGTCGAAAACATCGGAAAAATCGGATCCGTCTTATCGCTGGGCGATCCGCATCAACGCGCGCAAACGGCGATGCGCAGCCGCCTTGCTCGCCGGCGGCCGGCATTTGGCGCCCAACTCGCGAAGCGACAGCGACGGATACTTCAAGCGCAGCTTGGCGATCTCCCGGAGCGAGGGCGAGAGCTCCGCGAGCCGCTGTGCTCGAGCGAGACGCCTGACCGCCTCGAGCTGCGCCCGAGCGGCGCGACCGGACCGGACGAGGTTGGCGTGATCGGCATTCGCGAGCCGGTTTGCGCGAGCTTTGGTGGCGCCCACGACTGCTCGTTCCTCGAGCGCGAGAGCCGCGTCGCTCGCACCCGCGACAGCAAGGACGTCGGATATGCGCTCGATCCCCTTCGCGTAGGCGAGCGCGCTGTCGCCTCGCTCGGCGACGCGCAACTCTGCGCCCTCGACGGCGGCTGCGGCGGCAAGCGTCTCGGCACCGGCGCTGTTCTCGCTCCGAACCTCGAGGTGCGGTGAGGGCTGGGCCGTCACCGAGCCGGCGGCGAGCAAGGCGCCGCGGACGTAAGCCGCGCGGCAGCAGGCCCTGCCGAGGACCCGCTTGGGCGGACGCTCCCGCGGTGCGCCGCGCGTGCCGACGACGCCCGCCCGCTGCAGCACCCCGAGCGCCTTCGGTCCGCCTTCGACGTGCAGCTGATAGCGCGTCTCCCTGCCGAAGGCATGCCTTCGGTAGGTCCGGATCTCCGAGCGGACATCGAAGGAGCGAAGGAGGACGAACGCCCGCCGCGCCACGGCGGAGCTCACCAGGTCGAGGTGGAGACTCACCTGTCCGCGCCCCAGGAGATGCAGCCGGCCGGCGAAGTGAAAGAACGCCGAGAGCTCGGCGAGCCGGTCGCAATCGCGGTCCGGCTCGATCGCGGCAAGCTCGCCCCGCACGTCGTCAGAGAACGACATGCTCGAGCTCCAGCAGACGGCGCTTGTAGGCGATTCCGAGCGACCCATATGAGCCCAGCCCGTCCGCCGCGACGATCCGGTGGCACGGCACGATCAGCGGAAACCGGTTCGAGGCGCAAACGGAGCCCACAGCGCGCTGCGCGTTCGCATGCCCGGCGAGCGCTGCGACCTCGCCGTAGGTAGCCGTCTCGCCATACGGAATGGCCCGTATCGCCTCCACCGCCGCCCGCTGGAAGGCCGTACACCACGCGAGGTCGAGCTCGACGTCCGAGAAGGAAGGGTTCGCACCGTCGAAGTACGCCCGGAGCCGATCTGCCAACGGGTGGCTAACGCGCGGCCCCTGTGGTGACGCGACGCGTGGGAGCTCGTGCCAGGCGAGGGTGCCGTCTGCGAAGACGAGCTCCCCCACGCCCCACCCTTCGGCCTCGTACGCGATGCGCTCGACCATCTCGTGAATCGTAGAATCACGGCGATGGGCAGCCCCGGCATCTTCCGGCCGCCGCCGGCGCGTAACGAGCCGGTGCGCGACTATCAGCCCGGCTCGCCCGAGCGCGCAGAGCTCGAGGCCCGGCTGGACGAGATGAAGCGCCGGCAGCTGGAGATTCCGTGTGTGATCGGCGGCGAGGACGTCCGGACGGGCGAGACCTTCGAGGCGGTCACGCCCCACGACAAGGACCACGTCCTGGCCGAGGTGCACAAGGCCGGCCCCGCGGAGGTCGAGCGCGCGATAGGCGCGGCGGCCGAGGCCTGGGAGGACTGGCACAGGCTGCCCTGGGAGGAGCGGGCGGCGGTCTTCCTCCGCGCGGCCGAGCTGCTGGCCGGACCGTGGCGGCCCACGCTCGTCGCCGCGACGATGCTCAACCAGTCGAAGACGGCCCATCAGGCCGAGATCGACGCCGCCTGTGAGGTGATCGACTTCTGGCGCTTCAACGTGGAATTCATGGTGCGGATCTACGAGGAGCAGCCCGTCTCCCCGCCCGGTGTCTGGAACCGCATGGAGTACCGGCCGCTGGAGGGCTTCGTCTTCGCAATCTCGCCGTTCAACTTCACCGCGATCGGCGCGAACCTCTCGACGAGTCCCGCCCTGATGGGAGACACGATCCTCTGGAAGCCGGCCTCGACGGCCGCGGTCTCCGCCTACTGGACGATGCGCCTGCTCGAGGAAGCGGGGCTGCCGCCGGGCGTGATCAACCTCGTCTACGGCAGCGGGGCGGAGATCGGTGATCCCGTGCTCGCCAGCGAGCACCTCGCCGGGATCCACTTCACGGGGTCGACGGAGGTCTTTCACTCGATCTGGAAGACGGTGGGGCAGAACATCGACCGCTACCGCAACTACCCGCGGATCGTGGGCGAGACGGGCGGCAAGGACTTCATCGTCGCCCACCCGAGCGCCGATGTTGACGCCTTGGCGGCGGCAATCCTGCGAGGCTCGTTCGAGTATCAGGGGCAGAAGTGCTCCGCCGCCTCGCGCGTCTACGCGCCGTCGAACCTCTGGCCGGTTCTCCGCGACCGGCTCGTGGAGGAAGTAGGCACGATCAAGGTGGGCGACGTCACCGACTTCTCCAACTTCATGGGCGCCGTGATCGACGAGAAGTCATTCGCGCGCCAACGCGAGGCGATCGAGCACGCGCGGGCTAATCACGCCGAGGTAATCGCAGGCGGTGGGACGGACGATAGCGAGGGCTACTTCGTCGAGCCGACCGTGATCGAGACCAAGGACCCCCGTGACCGGCTGATGCGCGAGGAGTTCTTCGGCCCGATCGTGACGACCTACGTCTACCCCGAGAACGAGTGGGAACAGACGCTCGAGCTGGTGGACGAGACGGCCCCGTACGGGCTGACGGGCGCGATCTTCTCGCAGGACCGCGCGGCGATCGACGAGGCGGAAGAGACTCTGCGCTACGCGGCCGGGAACCTCTACGTGAACGACAAGCCGACCGGAGCCGTCGTCGGCCAGCAGCCGTTCGGGGGAGCGCGCGCCTCGGGGACGAACGACAAGGCGGGGTCGATGTGGAATCTGATCCGCTGGGTGAGCCCCCGCACGATCAAGGAGACGTTCGTGCCTGCGCGGGACTACCGGTACCCGTTCCTCGACGCGGTGGAGACAGACGGGGCCGCGAAGGATCCGGGCGGCAGCCGCTAAGGCGTCGCCTGCGGCTCCGTCGTCGAGCTCATGGGCTCCTCCAAGCCGCTGACACGCGCCGTCATCCTGCTCACCGGGGGTGTCCTTGCCGCCGCGGCGACCGCCGGCGCAGCGCGCGCGCCCGCGAAGATCCAGCTTCACCAGATCTCGCGCGATCCGTACGTCAACGCAGACAGCCAGCACGCGACCGAGGTCGAGCCGGATACCGCGTCCTCGGGCTCGACAGTCGTCGCGGTCTTCCAGGTCGGGCGAATCTCCGACGGGGGAGCCGCCAACATCGGCTTCGCCGTGACCCGCAATCGCGGCCGGACGTGGAAGCACGGCTTCATGCCGGGATTGACGGCTAACTCCAAGGCGGCAGGGACGTGGCCGCGAGTGAGCGACCCGACCGTCGCCTACGACCCGGTGCACGGCGCGTGGCTGTCGGTCTCGATCGGATTCGGCGGAGACACCTCCGCGTTCCTCGTGAACCGCTCGGCGGATGGGCTCCACTGGGGAGCGCCGGTGACGACCAACCTGAGGTCCGGCTTCCAGCTGGACAAGGAATGGGTCGCCTGCGACGACTGGCCGTCGAGCCCATATCGCGGGCATTGCTACCTGAGCTACGACGACCTGGAGACCGCGCAGATTGCGACTCAGGTCTCGACTGACGGCGGAGTGACCTGGTCGGCTCCCGTGTCCGCGGCAGGCTTTCCGGGCCGCGCTTCGATCCAGGGTACGGAGGCGCCGGGCGTTCAGCCTGTCGTCCGGCCCGACGGAACCGTCGTCGTCCCGTACTTCGACGAGACCGCGCTCACCGAGATCCGTTCGGCCGACGGCGGGGCGACGTGGCTGCCGGCAACGACGATCGCGCCGGCCAAGTACCACCCTCCCTCGGGGTTGCGGGCGGCGCCGCTCCCTTCAGCTGCGGTCGACGGTGCGGGAACGGTGTACGTCGCCTGGGCGGACTGCTCGCTGCGGCTGAGCTGCTCTGCCAACGACCTGGTAGTCGCGCGCTCGGCTGACGGGCTTACGTGGGCCACGCCGGTCAAGGTTCCGACCCGCGCGCCCGACGCGGAGATTCCCGGACTTGCCGCCGACCGCGGCACGCCGGGGCGGCTCGCGCTCGCCTACTACACGGTCCGGAGCGGCAGCCGCCTCAACGTGGCGTTTCTCGCCTCGAAGAACGGAGGGCTCGGCTGGACGAACCCGCGACGCCTGAACTCCGTCACTTTCCCCCTTGCCTGGATCGCGTCGACCTCGCTGGGCTCGATGGTCGGCGACTACATCTCGACGTCGTTCGCAGGCGGGCGCGCAGTGCCCGTATTCGCGCTCGCCCTGCGCCCTGGCAGCAACGGCCTTCGCGAGTCGATGTACTCCACCTCGCTCGCCGTCCCGCGGTAACGATCTTCTGCCATGTCCGTGGCAGAGGCACTGCTGCCGATCCTGGCTCGAACGTTGCGGGGGGTCGAGTGGATCGCCGCGGCCGAGGTCGAGGCGGTGCTCGGGCCGGCCGACATCAGCCTGGGTCATCGCGAGCTCCGCTTCTCGGCGGAGCTGACTCCCGCGCTCCTGTCACTGGGCACGGTCGACGACATCTTCCTGGTCGCGGCGACGACGGACGGCGTCGATCGCACGCGCGAGAGCCTGAGCCGCCTCGCAAGCGTCGCAAAGGAGATCGACCTCGCCGGGCTCGCACGGCTGCTGGGCCGTCAGGGACGAACGTTCGACGTCGTCGGCAGCTTCGTCGGAAAGCGCAACTACAGCCGTTACGAGATCGAGGACGCCGTCGGCTCGGCGCTCGAGACGGCTGCCGGCTGGACTTACGAGTCGCGGTCGGCCGGCGCGGCTGCTCGAGGCAGCCTCTCGCTCCGCGTTCACCTCGTCGGCTCGCAGGCGACGCTGGCGCTCCGGATTGCCGCCGAGCCCCTCCATCGCCGGGCCTATCGCGTCGCCTCGCGGCCGGGAAGCCTCCACCCGCCGCTCGCCCGCGCTCTCTCGCTGCTCGCCGGCCTGTGGCGGGGCGCGGTGCTGATGGATCCCTTCTGCGGGAGCGGGACGATCCCGATCGAGGCGAAGCTCGCCTGCCGGGAGCTCCGCGTGCGCGGGCTCGACCTCGATCCGGAAGCGGTCGCCGCGGCTCGTCGCAACGCCGCCGCGGCCAACGTCGAGGTCGAGCTGGCCGTCGCGGACGCCGCCGACCTTGCCGTAGACTCGGCCCACCGGCTTGCAACCAATCCGCCGTGGGGCGAGACCGTCGGCTCAGCGGGCCGGTTCCGGCTTGACCCGAGCTCGTTCGTGAACGAGCTGGTCCGCGTTCTCGACCCGGAGGGCCGAGCCGTGTTTCTCGCCCCGCCCGGAAACACGCTCGAGCGCGCCGCCCGCAGCGTGTTCGAGGTCGTGCTCGAAAGCCGCGTGCGCGTCTCCGGAGCGATCGCGGTCATCCTCGTCTTCGCTCACCGCGACTCGGGGGCGAAGCCGATCGATCCAGCCGGGTTGTTCGGCCGCGAGCTGGTCGAGCGTGTTCAAGCCCGCCCGGCCTTGTGAAGTTAGGCCCTGCCCGCCTTGTGGAGCTGGCCAAGGCATCGCTTGCGAAGCCGTCCAGGAGGCTGTGGTGGCTTTGCCATCACAGCCGTCCAACTAACGAGCCGTCTTGCCGGTTAGGCTCTGCCCGCCTTGTGGAGCTGGGCGTAGATCGCCCTGGCGGTCTTGGCGGGCATCCCGGGGACGCCTTCGAGCTCCTCCTGGCTCGCGGCCAGAAAGCGCTCAGCCGAGCCGAAGTGGCGTAGCAGCGCCCGCCGACGCGCCGGGCCGACACCTTGGAGCGTGTCGAAGATCGACTCGCGCGCCTTTGCGTCCCGCCGCTGCCGGTGGAAACCGACGGCAAAACGGTGTGCCTCGTCGCGAACGCGCTGGAGGAGCTGGAGCCCGGCGGAGTCCCGGTCGAGGGGGATCGCGTCCGGCCGTCCCGGCACGAAGACCTCCTCGATCCGCTTGGCCAGCGAGATGACCGCCACGCGCGGCAGGTCGTAGGCCTGCATCGCCTGGAGCGCCGCCGCCAGCTGTCCCTTGCCGCCGTCGATCACGACGAGATTCGGCGTCGAGGCGAAGGACTCGTCGTAGTCCTCGGAGGCTGCGTCGCCGAGGCGCGAGAACCGCCGCGCGATTACCTCCGCGAGGGCCGCGTAGTCGTCCTGCCCGTTGAGACTTCGCACGCCGAACTTTCGATAGTGGGCCTTCTTCGGCATCGCGTCCTCGAAGACGACCATCGAGCCGACGACAGCTTCGCCCTGGATGTTCGAGACGTCGTAGCACTCGATCCGCAGCGGCAGGCTCTCGAGGTTGAGCGCCTCGCGCAGCTCCTCGAGCGCCTCGACCCGGCGAGACCGGCGCCGCTCCGCCTGGAGCGCGTCCGACTCGAGCGAGACCCGTGCGTTCTCGGTCGCCAGCTCCTGCAGGCGGCGCTTCTCGCCCCGCACCGGCGCGCGCACCTCGACCCGCGACCCCCGCCGCTCGGAGAGGAACTCCGCGAGCGCGGTGGTGTCACCCGCGTCGCGCGGCACGACGATTTGCGGCGGCACGCTCGGCGCCGAGCCGTAGTACTCGATGCAGAACGCCTCGAGCAGCGCGCTCGTGTCCTGGCCGGCGGCGTTCTCGAGGTGGAAGCCGTAGCGGTCGATGAGGCGGCCGTCGCGGAGCGGGAAGATCTGGACGGCCGCCCGCTCACCGTCGACGGCGATCCCGATCACGTCCACCGTGCCCACGGCCCGCTTGTCCGCTGCCTGCCGCTCCGCGAGATGCCGCACCGCGAAGAGACGGTTACGGTAACGCGCCGCATCCTCGAATCGCTCGTCATCGGCCGCATCCTTCATCTTGCGCTCGAGCTCACGCACAATCGGCCGCGTATCGCCGGAAAGGAACTCGATCACGCCGTCGATGATCTTCCGGTAGTCCTCCTTCGAGACGTAGCCGACGCACGGCGCCAGGCAACGCTCGATGTGGTAGTCGAGGCAGGGGATCCCGGAGTGGCGGCCGGGCTGCGGTCCCTCGCAAGGCCGGTACGGGAACACGCGGTTGAGGACGTCGAGCGTCTCTCGAACCTTCTTCGCGTTCGCATAGGGACCGAAGTAGACAACCCCTCTCCGGTGCCGCTCGCGCGTGAACATGACGCGTGGGTACTCGTCCTCGACGGTGACCGCGATGTACGGGAAGGACTTGTCGTCCCGGAGCCGGACGTTGAAGGGCGGCCGGTGCCGCTTGACCAGGTTCTGCTCCAGGTGAAGCGCCTCGACCTCGGTGTCGGTCACGATCACCTCGACGTCGGTCACCAGCACCGGCAGCTGCAAGAGGGTCGTGCGGGTCTCGCCCCCTCTCTGGAAGTAGCTGCGCACCCGCGAGCGCAGCGACTTCGCCTTGCCGATGTAGAGGACGTTCCCTCGCTCGCCACGGAAGAGGTAGACGCCCGGCTTCGCCGGGAGCGCTTTCAGCTGCTCTTCGACCCGTTCCGTCATCCTGGGCAAGGGTAGCCTCCGACTCCGTGAGGAAGCCCCTGCTCGTGGCGGGGTGGCCGTCATGGCCGCGGCGGGTCACCGATCTCCAGGCCGGCAAGCTGACGACCTGCGGTCGCTAGGCTTTCGACCGTGGCCGGGCAGTACGTCGCCTACACCTTCTACAAGCTCGATCCCGCCTGGCGGCGCTTGCCGATCGACGAGCGCAGAGCCGGCAAGGATGCCTTCGCCGAGGTCGTCGAGGACTGGGCCGCCCGCATGGCGTCGCTGCGCACCTACTCGCTCACCGGCGTGCGCCCTGACGCCGACTTCTTTCTCTGGAAGATCACCGAGCGCTATTCCGATCTCGGCGAGCTCGGGGCGGCCTTGAACGCGACACCGCTCGCCGGCTGGCTCGAGACGCCGTACTCCTATCTCGCGACGACGAAGGCGTCGCAGTACACGAAGGCGCGCAAACCGCGGCAGGTGGTCCCGAAGGGCTCGCCGTACCTCGTCGTCTATCCGTTCGTGAAGGTGCGCCCGTGGTACGCGCTTCCGCAAGAGGACCGGCAACGGGCGATGGACGAGCACATGCGCATCGGGCACGAGTTCGCGACGATCACGAACCACACCACCTATTCGTTCGGGATCGACGACCAGGAGTTCATGACCGCGTTCGAGTGCGAGGAGCCCGCCGACTTCATGCATTTGATGCTCACCCTCCGCGAGACCGAGGCGAGCCGCTACACCGAGCGGGACACACCGATCTTCGTCGGGCGGCACGTCGAGATCCGCAACGCCCTGGAGGAGCTCGACGGCGCGGAGGTACGAGCCGAGGTCTAGGAGGGCTTGACGAAACCTCGTCTGTGTCGTTCCGCCAACCCCTCCTACTACTAGTAGCCGTACGTGTGCTCGTCGCGCCAGACGCGCCACATCGCGAAGCCGCCGAGCGCAAAGACCGCGAGAAACGAGAGGAGATTCAGGCCGTTCCCTATGGAGACGAAGAAGCGCGCCGCGACATTCGCGACCAGTAGCAGCGCCGCGCCGTAGAAGACCGCCCGCGAGCGCGTCGACCACGTGGAGATCTGCTCCCGCCGGTCACGCCACATCAGGAACAGGAAGTAGGCGATAGCGAGGAAGAACGCGATCCGGGCGAGAATGAAGAGTGCCGTCAGCGTCCGCTCGAGCTGGAGCACGACGATGACCGCCGCGATGAGGGCGATCACGAGGAAGCCGCGAAGTGTTGGATGCATGTCGCGGAAGGCTCGTCTCACGTGGATCAGCGTAGCTACGATCCCGGCGTGGTCGAGGAAGGCAAGCCGGCGCCTGACTTCGAGCTCGAGAGCGACAGCGGCGAGACGGTGAAGCTCTCCGGCCTCCGCGGAAAGCCGGTCGTCCTCTACTTCTATCCCAAAGACGACACGCCGGGCTGCACGCGGCAGGCCTGCGGCATCCGCGACGCCTACCGCGAGTTCGAACAGGCGGGAGCGGTCGTGCTGGGGGTCAGCGCGGACACAAAGACCTCACACGAGCGCTTCAAGTCGAAGTACTCGCTGCCGTTTACGTTGCTCGCCGACCCAGAGCGGAAACTGGCCGAGCCCTACGGCGTCGGAAAAGAAGGCAAGGGCTCGTATGAGCGCTCGACCTTCGTGATCGACCGCAAGGGCAACGTTGCTCGCATCATGCGCCGGGTCAACCCGGACCGCCACGCAGACGAGGTGCTGGCGGCGCTCTCCGGTTAGCGCAGGGCCTGGAACGAAGCGGTGCCGAGCAGCTGGCCGTACGTGGCCTTCTTCCCGGGGCCAAAGGCAGGCCAGACGTACCAGGTGTAGGTGCCGGGCTTGAAGTGGAAGCGATACGCCTGGAACCGCCACGTGCGTGAAACCTTGAACTTCGGGGAGTGCGGCCAGGCGCTGAGGATCTTTTTCGTCCCACGCCAGAGCTGCACGTTGTAGTAGCTGGCCGACGGCACCCCGCGCCAGAGAAGGGTCGGCGGCGCAGTCATGCTGGCGCCGTCCGCAGGCGCGAGCAAGAGCGCGCTTGCCGGGACGGTGACGTCGACCGGAGCCGAGACGTTGCCCGCCTTGTCGTAGCTCGTGACGCTGTAGTGGTGGTAGCCGGCGTTGACGAACTTCGTCTCGGCATACGTACCACCCGGCCCCTGGTACACCTGTGCGGACGCCGCGTTCTTGGCATCGGTGCTCCGCAGGATGACGACGTGGTCGGTATCCCCTGAGGGCGTCCACGAGAGAACGAGGCGCCTGTAGCTGACCGATGCACGGAGGCCCGTCACCGGCGGCGGCGGGACAGTGTCGATCGTCCAGGTCCAGGAGGCCGGCGTTGGATCGCTCATCCCGTTGTTCAAGGCGAAGACGAAGAACGTGTGGACGCCGTCCGAGAGCCCCGCGTAGGTCTTCGGCGAGGAGCAGGCCCTGAACGATTGACGGTCGAGCGCACAGCCGAACCTCGAGCCGGGCTGGTCGCTCGTGAACGTGAAGCTCGCGGAGCTTGAGGCCACCGGATCGGCAGGCCCCGACGTGATCGTGGTCTCCGGCGGCGTGTCCTCTGCACCCCCTGCGACACCCGGGACGAGGGCCGCGGCGAGAAGCGCGATCGTGAGGGCCCGCGTCTTCATCCGGCAAGGGCGGTCAGGAGGCCGACGAGGGCGCACGCGACGCCGATCGCCAGTCCCACGAGAACGATCGTCTGACGATTTCGTTCAAGCCGCAGCCCGACGGCAAACGGAACCCGGGAGGCCGGCACGAAAGACAGGCCGAGCGCCAGGAGCGTCAAGGCAACGCCGAACGAGATGATCAGCGGCGCGGGTGACGAGCCGCCCGACGAGGACGCCGCAGGGGCAGCTGCCGCCACTGCAAGCGTCGCGGGCTTAGCCGGAGTCTTGGTCTTCGCCGGCCGCTCGTACCGCACGTGCTTCTTCACGTGCGTCCGCACCGTCGCCTTGGGAGGCGGAGGTGGCGGAGGTGGCGGCGGGGGTGGCGGTGGCGGGGGTGGCGCGATCGCCGCCGCGGGCGGAGGTGGCGGAGGAGGCGGAGGCGGTGGCGGAGGTGGCGGAGGCGGTGGCGGCTTGTGTACCGGCGCCGGCGGGGGCGGCGGAGGCGGGTCGGGTTTCGGCGTCGTCTGGGTTCCCCCACCTAGCTGCGGCGGCGAGGCGGCCACGGCTACTGCGACCGCGCTCAAGCCGAGCAACCCCGCTCCCGCGAGGCCGACTAGCGTGACCCTTAGACCCCGGGACGCCCAGCGTCCCCCGACCCGATTGTGTTTGCTCGTACTGCCTCCCCAAATCCGACGTTAGCAGCCTATTTCCCCCGGTCAATCCCCGCGCAAACGAGATGCGGATGAGAGGACTTGAACCTCCACGGGCTTGCGCCCACACGGACCTGAACCGTGCGCGTCTACCAATTCCGCCACATCCGCGCGGAGCGACAGTGTAGCGGCGTCCGAACGACCAGAAGCGTAGGATTTTTCGCTTGAACCGGGGTCTATTCGTCCTCGTTGCGGCGGGACTCCTGCTGCCGCTCACCTCGGCCTCGGCCGACCGGCCGAGCCTGCCGCGGCGGACGCTCGTCGAGGTCGTGGTCATCCTCCAAAGGCCGCCGTTGGCTCGCTCCGGCCTCATGCTGCACTCGACCGCTGCCTCCGCGTATGAGCAGGCGATCGCCCAGAACCAGGACGTCCTGGCCACGCGGATCGAGCGCGCTGTCCCAGGCGCCACCGTGCGCTGGCGCTATCGCGTCGTCCTCAACGGCTTTGCCGTCGTGGCACCTGCGGGATCAGCGGCGCGTATCGGCGCCGTGCCCGGAGTCGCTCAGGTCTTTCCGAGCATCGGCTACAGGCAGGCGCTCTTCCGGAGCCCCGCGGTGATCGGTGCGCCCCAGCTCTGGGGGCCGGCCCTCAGCAGCGCCGGTGACGGGATCAAGATCGGGATCATCGACGACGGCATCGACAGGACTCACCCGTTCTTCTCTCCGGCCGGGTTCACGATGCCTCTGGGCTTCCCGAAGGGGAATCGCGCCTACACGACGGCCAAGGTGATAGTCGCCCGGTCGTTCCCGCCTCCCGGTTTGCAGTATCGCTACGCGAAGCTCCCGTTCGACCCGGCCGAGTCAGAGCACGCCACGCATGTGGCCGGCATCGCCGCCGGCGATCACGGCACCACGGCCAGGAGTAGCTCGGGACCGGTCAGCGTCTCGGGAGTGGCGCCGCGGGCCTACCTGGGCAACTACCGCGTGCTCACGATTCCCACCCCACAGTTCGGGCTCGACGGCAACTCGCCCGAGATAGTCGCCGGAATCGAGGCTGCCGTGCGCGACGGAATGAACGTGATCAACCTGTCGCTGGGTGAGCCGGAGATCACGCCGTCCAGGGACGTCGTCGTGCAGGCGATCGACGGCGCCGCCGCGGCGGGCGTCGTGCCTGTGATCGCCGCAGGCAACGAGTTCGACACCCTCGGAGCGGGGTCGATCGACTCGCCGGGATCTGCACCCGCCGCGATCACCGCTGCTGCGGCGACGAAGAACGGCGGGATCGCCGGCTTCTCCTCGGCCGGGCCGACGCCGTACTCGCTCCGCCTGAAGCCGGACGTCTCCGCGCCTGGGGTCTCTGTTCTCTCGTCGGTGCCCTCGCGTTTCGGCACTTGGGGCTTCAAGGACGGCACCAGCATGGCCGCTCCGCACGTCGCCGGCGCTGCGGCGCTGCTGCTGCAGCGGCACCCAACGTGGACAGTTGCGCAGATCAAGTCGGCCCTCGTGCTGACCGGCAACCCGGTCGGCGGTCGAGCGGGCGAGCTCCCGCCGACGCGAGAAGGCGGCGGCATGATCTGGCTTCCCAGGGCCGACCAGCCACTCGTCTTCGCGACTCCGTCCGGTCTCTCGCTGGGGCTTCTGCATCGCGGTCGGGCGCGGACCGTGGGCGTCGCTCTCGCGGACGCAGGCGGCGGCTCAGGTATCTGGACAGTGGTTGTCACGCGCGTCGTCGCGGGCCGCGGCGTGAAGCTCGCCGCACCTGCGACCGTGAGCGTGCCCGGACGGGTTTCGCTGCGCGCGACGATCTCGCCCCGCGCCGAGCCCAGCGACACCAGCGGCTTCCTGATCCTGACGCGCGCCGGGCAAGCGCGCCGGATCCCGTACTGGCTGCACGTAACAGCCGCCGCGCTGGCCCGTGAGCCGCACAAGCTCCTGCGCGGTCCCGGCGTCTATCAAGGCAACACCAGCCACGGAGCGTCGCTCGTTTCCACCTACCGCTTCCCCACCAACCCGGCACAACTGGGAGTGGTCTCGCGTCTGTCCGGACCGGAGCAAGTCTTCCGATTCGTGCTTCGAAGGCGGGTTGCGAACGCCGGCGCCGTGGTCCTGTCGCAAGGCTCCCATGTGTACATCTCACCTCGTCTCGTCCGGGCCGGCGACGAGGACGAGCTCGCCGGCTTCTCGGCGCTGCCGCTTCGAGTCAACCCCTACCAGTCGCGCTTCTTCGAGGTCGAGCCTGTGGTCGCCGTCAACCGCCCCGAGCCCGGCGCGTACGACCTCGTCTTCGACACGCCGAGCCCCAGCGAGGCCGGTCGCTTCACGTTTCGCTTCTGGGTGGACGACACCTCACCGCCGTCCGCTCGCCTACTCACGCCGGTTGTCTCGCCCGGAACGGCCCTTCGCCTAGTTGTCCACGACCGCGGATCAGGGATCGACCCGCTGTCCCTGTTCGCGCAGGTGGACGGCCACTACCGCAGGATCTTCTACAGACCTGCGACGGGCAACGTCGACGTGCCCCTCGGGCCGGTCGAGCGGGGCCGGCACCGGCTGCTCTTCGGCGCTGCCGACTACCAGGAGACGAAGAACAACGAGGATGCCTCGGTCACGCTGCCGAACACGCTCCGCCTCTCGGCGACCTTCACCGTCCGCGGTTGAACCGGTCTGACTCGTCGAGCGTCGGCAGCTGCTCGAGGTCGCGCTCGACGCTCGCGGCGAAATCGTCGTCGTCGCCGCGCACCACTCTCCACTGCGACTTGCGCCGCGCCCGCTGGCGCTTCCTACGGCCTTCGAGCCCGAGCCGCTCGCTCAACCTCGGCCACTCGGCTCCGATTACCGCCAGGACGGCGCAGACCAAGAGCGTGACCGAGAGCCAGCTCACGGACGTCATTCTAGCCCCGCTAAACCAAGCGCCGACGGCCGCCGATACGCCGTCCATGAACTCGCCCGTGCTCGTGCTCCCTTACGTCGCACTTTTGGCGGCGATGATGCGGGCGCTCCTCGTGCGGGCGGACATCCTCCCGCCGACGTGCGGGCGCTGCGGCCTCCGCTACGAGCGCCGGCACCTCGGCGAGCTCGTCTGCTCCTGCACGCGCTAGCGATCTGTAGCTCCCCGGGTTGGACTCGAACCAACAACCCTCCGGTTAACAGCCGGATGCTCTGCCAATTGAGCTACCGGGGAACGGTGCTCAGCGGGCCGAATTGTAGCCGGGCGTGTCGAAACTCAGGCGCCTAAGACAGGCTCGCCGCCGTCGCCCTGATCTTCTCGAGCTGCTCCTGAAGCTCCTTCGTGCGCTCGGGCTCAGCGCCTACCAGCTCGCGACGGAGTTGTCGCTCCCGCAGACGCAGGAGCAATTCCTTGGCAGTTTCCTCATCGATGCCGCCCTCCACGGCACGCGCGTCGAGCTCGGCCAGGAGCGGGACGAGATCTTCGTCAGGCTCGCCGGGCTCGACGAGATGCTTGCGGGCTCGGCGATGCAACTCCGAATCGAAGTGATCTGGGCCCAACTCGGCTAGCAGATCGCGCAAGTTCGGATGGGCTGCCACTCCTGCGAGGGCGTCGCGCTCGCGTCGGACATCGGCGTGGACGATCCGCGGCGTCGTTTCACCCTCCCCCCGTATCACGTAGCCGGGAAGCCCTTTAACAACTTCGCGAGGCAAGTCGAGCCGGTTAGCAACGTAGGAAATCGCATCCATCCATCTCGTGTTCTGATCAAAGGTCCTGAGCACCTTTGCCACCGATTCAACCGCTTGCTCCTTAGTCGGAGCGCGATCGATCTCAAGCTTGACTCGATAGATCTCATATGGCGTCGCGGCATTCAGGAGACTCTCGAAGCGACCTGGTACGTCGGCCGGATCTGAACCACGCTCAGGCGTGACGACATCGACTTCGAATCCGCGCTCGAGCGCGAGATCCATCCCACGCAGCGTCGCGTCATCACCAGCGGCATCGGCATCGAAACACAGGGAGAGGCGCTTTGCCAGTGGCTGCAGTTGCTTCAACTGCCCTGCCGTTAGAGCCGTTCCCATCGACGCGACCACCGGCTCGAGCCCGGCCTGGTGGAGCGCGAGGACGTCGGTATTCCCCTCGACGACGATCGCACGCTCCTGTTTCGTGATCGCCGCCCGAGCCCGATCCAGCCCATAGAGCAAGTCGCCCTTGCGGAAGAGCTCACCTTCCGGCGAGTTGACGTACTTGGCGCGCAGCGGATCGTCTTCGCGCAGCTTGCGCGCCTGGAAGCCGCGGACGCGCCCACGCGCATCGGCGAGCGGGAAGAGCAGCCGGCCGGAGAAGTAGTCGTTGCCGCGCCTGTTCACGAGACCCCCGGCGCGCAACTCCTCAACGGTAAAACCCTTCTCCCGCGCCTTGCGCGCCAGCGTCTGCCCGCCGGGGGCCAGACCCAGCCGGAACGTGCGGCAGACCTCCTCCTCGAGCCCTCTCCCGCTGAGGTACTCACGCGGCGAACGGCCGGCCTCGGACTCCCACAGGTGGCGCTCGTAGAAGCTCGCCGCCTGCTCGAGTAGCGCCAGCAGCCGCTCGCGGCGGGTGCGCTCCGCGTCTCGCTCGGGAGAGGACTCCTCGTACTCGAGCGTGACGCGGTACCGCTCGGCGAGCCACTCGACGGCCTGCGCGAAGTCGAGCTGCTCCGTCTCGCGGACGAACGTGATCAGGTCGCCGCCCTTGCCGCAGCCGAAGCAGTAGAAGAGCTTGTCGGCCGCGTTGACCGAGAAGCTCGGCGTCTTCTCGTCGTGGAATGGGCAGAGCCCGGTGTAGCGCGCGCCGGAGCGGCGCAGCTGCGTCCGTGCCGAGACGACTTCGACCATGTCGGCCGCCTCGACCGCTTCGCGAACCGATGTGTCCCGGATCCGGGCCACTAATCCAGGGACTCGGCGTAGCTGAACGCGAATCGGTCGGTCATGCCGGCGATGTAGTCGATCACGTCGTCGACCGGGTCGCCACGGTCGACCAGGTGCTCGAAGATCCGCCGGACCGTCGAGCGTGCTCGTACGTGCTCGGCCCGAGCCGCTTCGCCCAGGTAGACGTGGTCGAACATGAACGACCGCAGCGCCAGCATCGCCGCCCCCGTCTCGTCGCTCTGGCGGATGTCGCCCTCACGCGCCGAGGTCTCGACGAGGTCGTGGACGAGCGCGTCGATTCGGCGCGAGCCGGTCGGCCCGAGCAGCTCTATCTCCTCACGAGGCAGATCCTCGCTGTCGAGCACACCGGCCCGGATCGCGTCGTCGATGTCGTGGTTTATGTAGGCGACGCGGTCGACGAGTCGGACGATCTTTCCCTCGAGCGTGTCAGGCTCGTTCGGCCCTGTGTGATTCAGAATCCCGTCGCGAACCTCGGCGGTCAGGTTGAGCCCGCGGCCGTCGCGCTCGAGCACGTCGACGACGCGCAGCGAATGCTCGTTGTGCCGGAAACGCCTGTCGAAACGCTCACGCAGCACCTCGTCGAGCGCTTCCTCGCCCGCGTGTCCGAACGGCGGGTGGCCGAGGTCGTGCCCGAGCCCGATCGCCTCGACGAGATCCTCGTTCAACCGGAGCGCGCGGGCGACGCCCCGCGAGATACCCGTCGTCTCGAGCGTGTGGGTCAGCCGAGTGCGGTAATGGTCGCCGGCGGGATCGACAAAAACCTGGGTCTTGTGCATCAGGCGCCGGAACGCCTTCGTGTGAACGATCCGATCACGGTCGCGCTGGAACGGCGTCCTCAGCAGGCACGCATCCTCAGGCGCGGCGCGGCCACGCGTTTCGTAGGAGCGGACCGCCAGAGGCGAGAGCCACTGCTCCTCGTGCTCGCGGACGCCCGCCTCGAAGGCGTCCGCAATGCGTCCCGCAAGCTCGGGCATGGACGTCAATCTAGATGATGATCGGGACGGTTCCGCCGTCGGCGCTCCACGCGGCTCCCGTCACGTAAGAAGCGCGGTCCGAGCACAAAAACGCAATCACCGAGGCGATCTCGTCGGGCTCGGCCAGCCGGCCGAGTGGACGACCTTTGCCGACCGCCTCGAGCACCTCCTCGCGGGTCTTCCCGGTCCGCCGGGCCTGCTGGTCGGCGAGCCCGCCTTCGGCGAGCCAGGCTTCGGTCGCGGTCGGGCCGGGTGCGATCGCGTTGCAGCGGATGCCGTCGGCGGCGTAAAGGTCGGCGACCAGCCGGGAGAGAGACAGCACCGCCGCCTTCGTGACCGAGTAGTCGGGCATTCCGGTCGAGGGACGCTTGCCCGCCGTCGAAGAGACGTTCACGATCACCCCGCCGACCCCGCGCATCTTCGGAACGACTGCGCGGATCGCCCGGATGTAGCTCATCACGTTCACCTGCCACACCTCGTCCCACTGGGCGTCGGTGATCTCGAGGAAGTCGCGCTGCTCCGCGTAGCCGACGTTGTTGACGAGCACGTCGACGTCTCCAGCCTCCGAGATGACGCGCTCGGGCTCACCCGGCTGCGAGAGATCGGCCCGAACGTGGAGCGTCTCGCCGACGGCTGGCGCTTCGCTGCGCCCGCACGTCACGACTCGCGCGCCTTCCTCGACGAGAAGCCGCGCAGTCGCAAGGCCGATGCCGCCGGTCGAGCCGGTGACCACGCACACCCGGTCGCTGAGGCCCAGATCCAAGGCGGAGCTAGCCTAGCGCTCATGACGAAGCTGCTTCTCGTCCGGCACGGCGAGACCGACTGGAACCTCGGCGACCGGTTCCAGGGCCACGCCGATCCGCCCTTGAACGAGACCGGACGTGCCCAGGCGCGCGAGCTGGCCGACAGCCTTGCCGGGCGGTCGTTCGCGGCGGTCTACTCGAGCCCGCTGCGCCGCGCGTTCGAGACCGCGGAGATCGTCGCCGCGCCGCACGGCCTCGAGGCCGTTCCGGTAGAAGGCCTCCGCGAGGTCGATGTCGGTTCCTGGCAGGGCCTGACGCGCGACGAGATCGAGCAGCGCTTTCCGGACCACTTCCGCCGCTGGCTCGAGTACCGCGAGGGCTGGGAGGACGGGGAAACCTACGGGCAAATGAGCAGCCGGGTCGTCGCCACGCTGGTCGAGCTCGCGGAGCGGCATGACGGCGAGGAGGCTCTCGTGGTCACGCACGGCGGCCCGATCCGCGCGGCGTTCGCGTCGGCGCACGGCATTTCTCACTCCGAGGCGCGGCGCAACGGCCCCGCGGTCGGCAACTGCTTCCTAGCGGAATTCGGCGTCGAGCGAGGGGCCCTGCGGCAACTAGACTGAGGGCCGGCCCGGTGGAGGACTACACGAACAAGTACAAGGGCGAGCAGGTCGAGATCGCCCTTTTTGGCGGTGACTACCAGGACGGCGTGCTCACCGCGTACTGTCTCGTCGAGGATGTCGCCCATATCGAGCTGAACGGGCACATCCTGATTCCGTTGCAGAACATCGCCTCGCTCCACTGCTCGAGCAGATGCGACGCCCCCGAGCCCGACTGGCCGCCGCGCGGGCTGGAGGAGGACGAGCATCAGGACGAGAGTTAGTGCACGGGCGCGTGCTGGTCGTCTGGAACGTGGTCAAGGCTTGGCTCCTGCTCGCGGGAAGCTGCGCGCTGGTAGGCGCGATCGCGTGGCCGATCGGCGGTTACCGGCTTGCGTCGTTGCTCGTCTTCTTCGCGCTGCTGGTGGCGGGCGCGGCGTACTGGTACGGCGACCGCGTCGCCCTCGGGATGGTCGGTGCTCGGG
>JBARRQ010000147.1:0-8718 GCA_049644305.1 Gaiellaceae bacterium | reverse complement strand
GCGAGCACGAGCGGCGTCGTCACAGTCGGCCCGAGCGCGAAGCCAAGGTTGCCCCCGACCGAGAAGAGGCTCATCCCGCTCGCGCGCCGCCGGCCGCTCGCATACGCGGCGAGCTTCGAGCCCTCTGGATGGTAGGCGGCGACTCCCAAACCGGAGATGACCACGAAGAGGACGACGAGCCAGTACGAGCGCGACGCGGCGGCGAGCGCAATGCCGATCCCGGCCAGCGCGACGCCGCTCGGCAGCAGCCACAGCGCCCCGCGACGGTCCGACCAGGCCCCGAAGAGCGGCTGGATCAGCGACGACGAGGCCGCCGAGGCGAGCATCAGCGCCGCGGCGAGCGTGTACGAAAGGCCGAAGCGCTCGACGAAGAACGGGAGCAGCGCCGGCAGCGCCCCGTTGGCGAAGTCGGTGGCGAGATGGCCTGCGGAGAGCGCGGCCATCGCCCGCTTGTCGAGCTCGGCTCGCACGGCCCGAGCCTACCCATGAGGAACGGAGGCTAGGCCGCGGTTTGAGCCGTCGGCAGATACCGCTCGATCAGTGCGTAACCCAGCTCGCGCTGCGCCTGGGCGATCTCGAGGCGGTTGCGCTCGATCGCGCCGGCAGAGGCGCCACCGAGCCGGAGCTCCTGCCGTTCGGCCACGAGCGACCCGATGCGCACCGTCAACGACTCCACGGAAACGCGCTTGCGACCGCGCCGGGAACCGGCCGGACGCGCACGCCGCAAGGATGGGCCGCAAGCCATGCCTCCTCTATCGGCGGGAACGAGACGAAGGTGTAGCCCCTCCATGCGGTGCGCAGGCTACGCGGGGTGTCGGCTAGCATCGCCCCGCGATGCGAGTCGAGGTGCAGGATGTCGCGCCCACGGAAGTCGAGGCCGACGTCCTTGCGGTTCCACTGACCGAAGGCGACTCTCTGCCGGCCGGTGCGGCGGAGCTGGACGGCGCCCTCGACGGTCTTCTGAAGCGGCTCACGAACGAGGGAGAGCTGCGCGGCGAGCTCGGCCTGGCCCGGGTCGTGCACGTGGACGGCCGCCTGCCCACCACTCGGATTGCGGCCGTCGGTATCGGCAAGTCGGCGGGGGTCGACGCGGACGCCCTCCGCACCGCAGCCGCCTCGGTTGCCGGCGAGGCCGGCGAGTTCGCCGAGACGATCGCGTGGGCACTCGACGCGACGCTGCCGCTGCCGCTCGAGGAGCAGGCGCGCGCGGTCACCGAGGGCACGATCCTCGGCAGCTACGACCCGGCACGCTGGAAGCACGACGAGCCGAAGCCGAAGTTGGCCAGGCTGACTCTCCTGGTCAGAGGTGAGGCCGACAGCTTCAGACCCGCGGTCGAGCGCACGGCTCGGATCGCGGAGTGGACGAACCGGGCGCGCGACCTCGTCAACAGCCCGCCGAACGAGACCACGCCGGAGCGGCTGGCGGCGCGAGCCGCAGAGATCGCCTCTGAGATCCCCAACGTCGAGACAGAGGCTCTCGGCCGTGAGGAGATTCTCGAGCTGGGAATGGGCGCCTTCGGGGCCGTGGCGCAGGCCAGCCACAACGAGCCGCGTCTGGTCGTGCTCCGGTACGAGCCCCCGAACCCGGCGAAACCCGACCTCGTGCTGGGCCTCGTCGGTAAGGCGATCACCTTCGACACAGGCGGGATCTCGCTCAAGCCGGCTCTGCGGATGGAGGACATGAAGGGCGACATGGCCGGCGGTGCTGCCGTGATCGAGGCGACCGGCGCGATCGCCGACCTCGGCCTGCCCGTGCGAGTGCTCGCCGTTGTCGCAGCCTGCGAGAACATGCCGGGCGGCCATGCCTACAGGCCCGGCGACATCTTGACCGCGATGAACGGCAAGACGATCGAGGTCACGAACACCGACGCCGAGGGCCGGCTCGTGCTCGCTGATGCGCTCTGGTACGCGCGCACGCAGGGCGCGACGCACCTGCTCGACCTCGCGACGCTGACGGGCGCCATGGAGCTCGCGCTCGGCGACCTCTACGCCGGGATCTTCGCGAACGAGGACGACTGGCGGGAGCAGATCGTGGCAGCGGGCGAGACCAGCGGCGACCACGCCTGGCCGTGGCCGATGCACCCGCGCTACCGCCGGTACGTCGACTCCTCCTTCGCCGACCTGAAGAACTCCTCGGACCTGCGTCAAGGCTCCCCGGTGCTCGCGGCGGAATTTCTGCGGGAGTTCGCCGGCGATGGCCCGTGGGCACACGCGGACATCGCCGGGCCGGCGTTCCTCGAGCGCTCGCGCGGCGACTACCTGCGCCAGCGCGGCGGCACCGGTTACGGCGTTCGGCTCATCGTCGAGCTCGCCTCGCGTCTCGCCGAGTGAACTTCGACCCCTCGCCCGAGCAGGAGCTCGTCCGGCGCACCGTGCGCGAGTTCGCAGAGGAGCGCGTGAAGCCTGTGGCCGAAGAGCTCGACCGCGAGCACCGATTTCCATACGAGCTCGTCGCGGAGCTGGGCGAGCTCGGGTTGATGGGCATGCCGGTCCCGGAGGAGTACGGCGGCGCCGGCGCGGACACCGTCTCGTACGCGATCGCCGTCGAAGAGCTGACCCGGGTGGACTCCTCGGTCGCGATCACGATGGCCGCGCATACATCGCTGGGGACGATGCCGATCCTGATGTTCGGGACGGGGGAGCAGAGGCGGCAGTGGCTACCCGACCTCGCGTCGGGCAAGAAGCTCGCCGCCTTCGGGCTCACGGAACCCGGGGCCGGCTCTGACGCGGGGGCGGCGCGCACCACCGCCAAGCTCCGCGACGGGCAGTGGGTGATCAACGGCTCGAAGATCTTCATCACCAACGCCGGGACGGAAATCAGCGCGTGCGTGACGATCACCGCGCGCACCGGCGAGGACGAGATCTCGAACCTGATCGTCCCGAACGGTACCCCCGGCTACGAGATCTCCGCGCCGATGCGCAAGCTCGGCTGGCGCGCGTCCGACACGCGCGAGCTCTCGTTCGAGAACTGCGCCGTCCCGGAGGGAAACCTCCTCGGCGAGCGCGGCCGCGGCCTTCGGCAGTTCCTGGAGATCCTCGACGGTGGCCGGATCTCCGTCGCCGCGATGGCCGTCGGCCTCGCGCAGGGCGCATACGACCTTGCGCTTGCCTATGCGAAGGAGCGCGAGCAGTTCGGCCAGCCGATCGCCGAGTTTCAAGCAATCCAGTTCGCCCTCGCGGACATGGCCGTCGAGATCGATGCCGGTCGCGGCCTCACCTACAAGGCGGCATGGCTGAAAGACCGGGGCCAGCCGTTCGCCCTCGAGGCGGCGATGGCCAAGCTCTACACGGGCGAGCTGTCACACCGCGTGGTGAATGCGGCCCTCCAGATCCACGGCGGGTACGGGTTCATGGAGGAGTCGGCGATCTCGCGGCTCTACCGCGACCAGAAGATCCTCGAGATCGGCGAGGGGACTAACGAGGTCCAGCGGATGGTGATTGCCCGCCACCTCGGGCTCGTCTCCTGACGAGCCGCGCGGGGAACACGAGCACGAGCAGGAACGCGAGCACGGCCGCGCCCAGGATCAGGCGGTCGCGCGTCGCATTGCTGCCGGAAGCCGCCTTCGGCAGCGTGATGCCCTTTCCGCCCGCGAGCGCGCGCACCGCGGCCGCGGCGGACTGGGCGAGCGGGGTCGGGGTCTTCCCTGGCGTCACCTTCGCCAGCACGCTGCGCTCCTTCGCGACGGGCTTCCTCCCGTCGTAGAAGCCGAAGCCGGCCGGCATCGCGACGAGCAGCCGGCCGGTGTAGACGAAGGCGATCTCGCTGCCGAGGAACTTCGCGTAATCCTGGGGCCGCTTCCAGAGGCTGACGGCGGTACCGAGGTCGCCTGTGAAAGCGATCACGGCGACGCGAATCTTGTAGCCCTTCGAGTTGGCCGCCGTGACCGTGTTGCGGAGCTCGGTTGCAGCCGCCTTGGAGACCGGCGCCTCATACGGCAGGAAGACCTTGTCTGCGAGGAGCACGTCGCTCGCTGGATCGCCGTTCGCGTGGGCGACTCCCGGAAGGACGAGCGCGAGCGCCAATAGCAAGAGGGAGAGACGCCTCATCGGCCCTCAAGCGCCCGCTGTGCCTCCTCCTCCTCGCCGAGCAGGCGCAGCAGGAAGTACGAGAGCGCGGCAAAGAACACGATCATCTGCTCCGCGTTCATGAGGATGCCGCCGAGGTTCTGATCCTTCGTCGGGCTGAGACCCCACAGACGCGGGGCATGCTCGTAGAAGGCGTAGAACGCGCGCCCCGAGAAGATCAGCGCGAGCGAGAGAAAGGCCGAGCCGATGTAGGCGGCGCCCAGGTAGGCGAGCCGCGCGGCCGTCGGAACGCGTTGCGGCTCGTTCGAGAAGACAGGCCACCAGAAGACGAGCCCGGCGAGAATCAGCAGGCCGTGCTCGAGGTTGAGCGGCCAGTTGTGGCGGAGCGCCCAGTCGTAGAAGGGAGGCACGTGGACGCCATACCAGACGGCGAGCCAGACCGGCAGCGCGACCAGCGGTCGGGTCAGGAGCGCGAGCGGCCGGCCGCCGCGAGCGGCTACGGCGTTCCGCATCGCCGGCGTCAGGCCGAGCACGAGGAGCGGCGGCGCCCAGTCCGCGATCATCACGTTCTGGAGCAGGTGGACCACGAGCAGGTAATGGACCGCAAGCGTCTCCAGCGGTGAGTTCAGCGAGAAGGCGATCAGGACGAGGCCGAGCGCGAAGATTGCCGCGCGTGCCCGGGTCGGGCGTTCGACGCTGCAAGCCAACCGCAGGTAGCCGTACCCGGCGGCAGCTGCGAGAACGAGGAACAGCGGCTCGAAGCTGAACGAGGCCGAAGACGGCGTGCTCACGGGCTTACCTTCTGACGGACCATGCGTCGACCGGTCATTTCAGACGGCCGCGCGGGCAGAGCCCGCCCGGCCTGACGGAGACGACGCAAGCGTCGTCTCATCGGTGCGAGAGGGCCGGTCCCCGGAGCCCGGCTCGCCGCTCCTCCAGGTACGGCCGGAGCAAAAGCGCGACGCAGACTCCAAGCGTGAGCAGCTGCTCGACCATCATCACCGCGCCCGCCAGGCGCTGGTCGGTCAGCGGCGAGAGGCCGAACAGCCTGGGGTAGGCGTGTGCGTAGGATGCGTAGCGTGGGCTCGAGCTGAAGAGGAGCACGTCGACGACCGGCTGCGCCAAGGCGAGCATCGCGAGCGCGAAGAAGATCCGCTGCGGCCGGCGCAGGCGCCCGTGGCGCGCTGGATCGACGAGCTGCGTCCACGCGAGCAGCCCGGCGCCGACGAAGCTCGCGTGCTCGACGTTATGCACGAGCGGGTGCGCAGCCGCGTAGTCGTAGAAGCGCGGCACGTGCCAGACGAGGATCGCGACGGCCCACAGGCCGAGGCTGACGAGCGGCCGGAGGAGCACCGAAAGGGCGGCACGCAGCGGACGAAGCGCCGCGAGGGGGCTGAGCAGAGGCGGCGGCAGCAGGAAGAAGACGAGCGGTCCACGGACGGCGACCACCAGCAGCGCGACCGCGGCGTCGCCGATCAGGACGTGTTGGAGCATGTGGGCCGACAGCAGCCGCTTGTCGCCGGCCGTGTCCAGCGGCGAGATCAGCGGTAGCACGAGCAGCGCGAAGCCCGCGCCGAAGAAGATCGCTCGCGTCCAGGGCGCGTGATCACGCCGGCGCCGCCGCAGGCGCACGAAAGCCTGGGCAAACAGCGCCAACGCGACTACCGCCGCGGCCAGAACGGCCGGCGGTGTCTCCCACGCCGTACTCAGGTGCGCGGCCGGCACAACCGCGGCTCAGGCTAGCGCTTGAGCACGATCCGGGTGACGCAGCCCTCTTCTTCGAGAGCGTGAAGAAGGCCGCCGAACTCCGCGACAACCCGACCGTTCTCGCTTGACACGCCCTCCAAGCGATGGCGATCCTGCCTGCAGATGGCGCGTTCTCGCCTCGCTTTGCTCGCCTGCTGCGCGGCGGCCGTCCTCACAGGGTGCTCGTCCTCCTCCCAACCCACAGTGCGGATCGCGCCGGCCCGGACGTTCGCGCTGACGGGGTTCAAGCCGACCCGGATCGAGCGGCCGGGGACCACTCGGCTCTCGTTCACGATCCGCCAGCCTTCCGGCTCGCCGCTGACGACGTACCGCCGGGGTGCGGGGCCCCACACTGGCGTTCACGTGATCGTGGTGCGCCGCGACCTGGGAGTGATCATCCACCGGCACCCGCCGATCGGGCCGAACGGGCGGATCGTGCAGGCGATCGACTTCCCGGCCCCCGGGCCCTACCGCGTCCTCGTCGACGCTTACCCCGCGGTCAACGGGGCACCTCGCAACTTCCAACTGCACGAAGACGTTCGCGTAGCCGGGGCATACCGACCGCAGCGGCTGCCTGCGTTCTCCCCGACGGCCACCGTCGACGGCTACCGGGTCGTGCTCTCGAGCCCGAGGCGCCTGCACGCGATCGAGCCTGCCCATTTGACCGCCTCCGTGACCGATCCGGCAGGCAGGCCGGTCGCATTCAGGCCTTGGTACGGGGCGCTCGCGCACGCGATCTTCTTCCGCGAAGGGTCGCTCGACTACTTCCACACCCACGTTTGCGGGCCGTCGACGCCCGGCTGCACGAGCATCCTCGGCGGGACGAGGGTCGTCGGCCGCTCGACGACGCCCGGAAAGCTCCAGGTCGGCGTGCTGCTGCCCGTTTCCGGCACGTGGCGGCTCTTTCTGCAGTTTCAGGCCGGAGGGCGGATCTTGACGGCACCGTTTACCCTCAGCGTTCGATGAAACGCCACGTCGTTCGCAGCAGCTGCCTCTGGCTCGGCGCTGTGTCGGTGCTCGTGCTTTGCGCTCGTTGGCTGGCCTATGAGCTTGCTGCGCCGAGCCCGCTCTCAAGCCGGCTCCAGGCCACGGCAGGCGGCCCGCGGCTTATCGTCGTGACCCTCGTCTCGCTCGGGCTCGCGGCGCTCCTCGCGACGCTGACCGTCTGGCTCGCCGCGGTCGGCGTCCGCGAGCGACAGCGGCTCCAGCCGAAGCGGGTGGCGCCGGCACTGCGCTTGCGCCGTCTCGGGCTGCGCGCGGTCTTCCTCTACGCCGCGAGCTCGCTCGCCTTCGCGCTCTTCGAGTCGTACCTGCACTGGCGGGCCGGGATCGGCTTTCACGGGCTCTCTTGCCTTGTCGGGCCGGTGCACCGGAACGCGATCCCGCTGCTGGCGGCGCTCGCTCTCGGAGTGGCCGCCCTCGCCGAGGCCGCCGCGCACGTGCTCGCGTGGATGCGCGCGGTTGTCCGCGAGCTCTTGCGTCGACCGGTTGCTTCCCGACCACCCGCGCACGCGCCCGCGTCCCCGGCCTTCCTTCTCTCGCGGCCCGCACTTCGCCGGCCGCGCCCGCGCGCGCCGCCGGTCCCGGCCTAGAGACGGCGTCGAACTAAGCGCAAGCGATTCGACCGGTCAGTTCCGACGGACGCACGGGCGGAGCCCGCGCGTCCTGATGACGGCGTCGCAAGCGACGCCTTAGCGGAATCACGCGACGCGAAAGGAGATCGAATGAGAAGGGCCATGGTTATGGCTGCGGCTGCGCTGGTCGGGCTCGCTCTCGCGCAGGGGGCGTTCGCGCACGCAGTCGTCAGCCCGCCTGTGGCGAAGGCGAAGGTGCTCCAGCAGTTCACGCTCTCCGTCCCCACGGAGAAGGCGGGCGCGACGACGACGCAGATCGAGATGACCGTACCGTCCGGATTCACGATCGACTCGTTCGAGCCCGACCCGGGCTGGACCCGCAGCGAGCAGGCCACAGGCACGGGCAACCAGAAGACAATCCAGAGGGTGACCTGGAAGGGCGGGAAGGTCCCGACCGGTGAGGACGCCGTCTTCCGCTTCAACGCGAGTCTCGACTCGCGCAAGACCTACAGAGTCACGGTCCGGCAGACGTATTCCGACGGCTCGATCGTCGACTGGAGCGGCCCGGAGAGCTCCGACTCGCCTGCGCCGCTGGTCGACGGCGTCTCCACGCTCGGCGGCGGAGGCTCGACGTCGACGCTGGCGATCGTCGCCCTGATCGTCGGCGGGATCGGAGTCCTGCTCGGAGTCGTCGGGCTCGCGACCAAGGGGCGACCGCTCGCGTGAGGAAGAGCGGCATCCTGGCCCTCGCGGCGGCGGCGGCGCTCGCGCTGCCCGCCGCCGCGTGGGCGCACGCCGCTCTGCTGCGTACCGTGCCGGCGGCGAGCGGAAAGGTGAACCAGCCACCGCGGGAGGTCCGGCTCACCTACAGCGAGCCAATCGAGCCGCGCTTCGCGATCGTCTCCGTGACAGATGCGACGGGCCGGCAGGTGACCTCCGGCCAGCCGCAGCGTGCGCCGGGCTCACCGCAGACCCTCGTGGCGCCGCTTCGCCGCGTCCCCGAAGGGTGGTACCTCGTCTTCTGGCGCGTGATCTCGGCCGACGGGCACCCGGTGAGAGGCGCCTTCACGTTCGCGGTCGGCCCGAATGCCGGCCCGCCGCCGCAGTTCCGCATTCCGTCTTTGAGCGAGACCGCCACGACGCCTCAACTCCTGGTCGGGCGCTGGCTCGTCTTTCTCTCGTTCATGACGGCATTAGGGCTCTTCGTCCTGCGGGCCGTGATCGCGCGCCCTGTCGCCGGCCGGGTGCGCGGGACGTCGCTGCGGCCACTGTCGGTCGCCCTGGGAGTGGCACTGCTCGTTGCGCTGGTGGCCACGCCCGCCTACGTGGTGATCGCAACGGCGCAGTTCTCGCTTCGCTCGGCCTTCGACCT
>JBARRQ010000146.1:0-32137 GCA_049644305.1 Gaiellaceae bacterium | reverse complement strand
GCGTTGGCCACGACGATGCCGCGGCGGGTCGCAGCGTCGACGTCCACGTTGTCCACCCCGACTCCGGCCCGGCCGATCACCTTCAAGCGGTCGGCGCGCTCCAGTAGCTCCGCGGTGAGCTTCGTCGCCGACCGGATCACGATTGCGTCGTAAGCACCGATCGTCCCTTCCAGGTCGCCGTTCGTGTCCACATCGACGTCGAAGCGCTCGCGCAGAAGTTCGACGCCCGCTTCCGCGATCGGCTCTCGTACGAGGACGCGGAGGCGCGTCACACCGGTGTGTGCTCGAACGCCTCGAGCGCACGCGTGACTGCTACGCCGCGCTCGACGTCTGCGCCCAGCTCGACCAGCGCCAGCTCCACGGCCGCAAGCGCCGTCGTGATGTCGAACACGTCGTAGTAGCCGATGTGGCCGATGCGGAACACCTTTCCCTTCAGCTCGCCCTGGCCCGGCGCAAGCGTGACGCCGTGCCGGTCGCGGAGCAAAAGCACGAGCTCGCTCGAGTCGATCCCCTCAGGGGCCCGCACGGCGGTGACGACGGCTGAGCTGTCGTCGTCGGGCGAAAAGAGCTCGAGCCCGAGCGCCTTGATTCCTTCGCGGCAGGCGCGGCCGAGTCGGACGTGTCGCTCGAACACGGCTTCCAGGCCTTCCTCCAGCAGCATCCCGAGGGCGACGTTCAGGCCCGCGACGAGGGAGACCGGCGGCGTTACCGGAGCATCGAGAGTCGACTGGCCCTTGCTTGTCCGCTGCCAGTCGAAGTAGAAGCGCGGCGAGGCCGCCTGCTCGCTCGCTTCCCAGGCCCTCGCCGAGACGGAGACCATCGCGAGCCCGGGCGGCGTCATCAGCGCCTTTTGCGCGCCCGCGGCGACGACGTCGATGCCCCACGCGTCGGTCTCGAGCTGGACGGCGCCCAGGCTCGAGATCGCGTCGATGACGCTCAGTGCACCGGCATCGCGCGCGGCGGCGGCGAAAGGTTGCGGGTCGGCGACGACGCCGGTCGAGGTCTCGGAGTGCGTCAGGAAGACGGCGCGGGCCTCGCGCTCCCGCAGGCGCGCGGCCAGGTCTTCGGACGACGGTATCTCGCCCCAGGGATAGCGAAGGTGGTCGACCTCGGCGCCGTAGGCTCGCGCGAGCGCCGCCCAGCGCTCGCCGAAGTAGCCGGCCGAGACGACCAGCACGGGGTCGCCTGGCGAGCAGAGGTTCGCGGCCGCCGACTCCATTGCCCCCGTCCCGGAGGCGCCGAAGAGCAACACCTCAGATTCGGTACGAAACACCCGGCGGAGCCGCTCGAGGCACTCGCCGTAGAGTCGTTTGAAGTCCGGCCCTCGGTGGTGGATGACGGGCTGGGCGATCGCCGCAAGCACTTCCGGCGGCGCCGGCGTCGGCCCAGGGGTCATGAGGTAGCGCTTCTCGGGCATGACTCCGAGGGTACTAGCTTCGGCAGGCGACGCTTTACCGCAAGGCGCTGCGCGGATCGACGGCGGCGCCACGGAGGCGAACCTCGAAGTGCAGATGCGGGCCGCTTGCATCGCCGGTGGCGCCGACGAGACCGAGACGCACGCCCGTCGAGACAGAGCGCCCCCGACGCACATCAATCGCCGAAAGGTGCGCATACATCGTGCGCACACCGTCGCGGTGGGCGACGACGACGAGATTGCCCCAGCCGCCTGAAGCGAAGCCGGCGAACACGACTCGGCCAGAAGCTGCAGACCGCACGGGCGTTCCCTCAGGCGCAATGAGGTCGATGCCGGAATGAAACTGGTTGCCGCGGGGGCCGAAGCCTGACCCGATGGGAGCCTCGAGCGGCCAGGCAAGCGAAAGTGGGCAGCGTGCCGGCGGTTTCCGGAGAGCGGCAAGGGTACTCGCGCCGGCGACGCCGTCTGCAAGGAGCCCGGCCCAGCGCTGGAAATGCTTGAGCGCACGCTCGGTGTGGAAGCCGAGCCCACCGTCGAACGTGGCCGAAGGGAAACCGTGCCACGCCAGCAGAAACTGGAGCTCTGCGACGTCCCAGCCTGTCGCGCCCGTGGTCAACGGGCGGCTGCCTAGCACGTGTCGGCCGTAGCGGCCGAACGCCGTGCGCGTGCGGCGGCCCGGGACGCCGTCCGCGGGCAGACCGGCTCTCCGCTGGAAGCGCTTCAGGGCGTGGATCGTGGCGCCGCCCTTGACCCCGTCGATCGTCCCGACGTAAAGCCCGCGCGCGTGCAGAGCGACCTGCAAAGCCGCGATCCCGGCGCTCCGCGACGCGACCGCGCTTGGAGCGAGGACGAAGGCGGCGATGAGCGCGAGGGCTGCAAACCTTTGGCGGCAGGTGCGCATACCGACTTTTGTGTCGGATCCGGCCCGGCGAGGCTTGAGGCTTCACCCGCGCAAAGTGGCCAGAGAAGTGAGAAAACTCCCGGTCGGAGCGCGCGTTTGCCTAGGCGCGGACCGGCCAAAAGTTCCACATCCGGCGCGAACCCGTCACACCTGCTTGCGCCCCGCGAAGCTACCCTCGGTCATCCCCCGGGTGGGTGGGGGTTAGGGATGGGGACGCGGACGGCGGCTACGCACAGGGTCAAGCGCGGAGCTTCTCGCGCAGCCGGTCGTTGACGACCTTTGGATTCGCCTTGCCGCCCGTCTCTTTCATCACCTGCCCCACAAAGAAGCCGAGAAGGCCTTCCTTGCCGCCGCGATAGGCCTCGACCTGCGATTCGTGCTCGCTCAGGATCCTCTCGATCACGGGATCGAGCTCAGAGACGTCGACGATCGCGCCCTCAGCCAGGTACATGTCGGCCTCGAACTCCGGCGAGCCACTGGCCGCCAACGCTTCTGCGAACGCTGCGCGAGGGATGTCGGAGCGCCCGGCGATCACCCTCCCGAGCTCCTCGCCGTTCACCGCGGCCGGGTCGACGCCAGTGGCGGCAAACTCGTTCATCAACACGTTCGCGACGGCCTCACGGTCGCCCGGCGTACGCGAGTAGAGCTCGTCGCGGCCGCCTGTGACGAGGCCTTCCGCAAGCGCGAAGCCGAGCTCGGTCTCCAGTCGCCGGATTCGTGCCCACGGGGATTCCGGCAGCCCGCCGCGCAGCGACTCCACGAGCTCAGGGTCCGGCTCGAGCGGCACAAGATCGGGCTCGGGGAAGTAGCGGTAATCCTGCGCCTCCTCCTTCGAGCGGAGCGGGGGAGCCGCCTCGTTGCCCGGGTCGAAGTGCAGGGTCTCCTGCTCGACGTCGCGGCCCGACTCGTAGATCTCGATCTGCCGTCGGATCTCCCGCTCGATTCCCTTCGCCGCAAAGTTGAAGGAGTTCATGTTCTTGAGCTCGGTTCGAGTTCGGAGCGCCCCCTCCCCCGCTTGGCGCACCGAGACATTGACGTCGAAGCGCAGCGAGCCCTTCTCCATTTCCGCGTCCGAGATGCCTAGCTCGACCACGGTCTGCCGGAGGAGCTGCAGGAAGCGCTTCGCCTGCTCGGGCGACCGCAGATCGGGAGCGGTCACGATCTCGACCAGCGGCGTGCCTGCCCGGTTGAAGTCGATCAGCGAGCTCTCTGCACCGTGGATCCGGCCCTCTGCACCGCCGACGTGAACGGTCTTGGCGGCGTCCTCCTCCAGATGTGCGCGCACGATCCCTACCTGGCTGTCGCCGTCGGGTCCCGGAACGAGCACCCTCCCGTCGGCGCAGAGCGGCTCGTCGTACTGGGAGATCTGGTAACCCTTCGGGTTGTCCGGGTAGAAGTAGTTCTTGCGGTGGAAGATCGCCCGAGTAGCGATCTCGCAGTCCAGCGCGAGGCCGAGCAGGATCGCCCACTCGATGGCCTTGCGGTTCGGCACAGGAAGTGAGCCGGGCAGCGCCAGGCAGACCGGGCACGTCTGCGAGTTCGGAGGCTCGAAGTACGCGACTCGACAGCGGCAGAACATCTTCGTCTGCGTCTTCAGATGGACGTGTATCTCGAGCCCGATGACGGGTTCCCAGGTCATCGCAGGCGCTCCGGGACGAAGTCGAAGGCAAGCGCCTGCTCGAGCGCGTGGCCTGCGCGGAAGAGCAGGTTCTCGGAAAACTGACGGCCGATCAGCTGGAGGCCCACCGGGAGGCCCTCCGAAAGGCCGCACGGAATCGAGAGCCCAGGCAGACCCGCGAGGTTCGAGGGAATCGTGAGCAGGTCCGCCGCGTACATCGCAAGCGGGTTGGCAGTACGGGCGCCCAGCTCGAAGGCGACCGTCGGCGAGGTTGGGCTTGCAAGGACGTCGAACTCCTCGAAGGCCTTGGCGTGCTCGTCCCGGATCACGGTGCGCACCTTCTGCGCCTGGCCGTAAAAGGCTTCGTAGTACCCGGCCGAAAGCGCGTAGGTTCCGAGCATGATCCGCCGCTTCGGCTCGTCGCCGAAGCCGTCGTGGCGGGTACGGTCGTACATCGCGCGAACGTCGCCGTTCGGGGTCGAGCGAAGGCCGTAGCGGACTCCGTCATAACGGGCCAGGTTTGAAGACGCTTCGGACGGCGCGATCAGGTAGTAGCAGGGCAGGCCGTACTCGACCGAGCGCGGCAGGCGGCATTCGCCGATCTCGGCGCCGAGGCTACTGGCGACCTCGAGTGCCCGCGCCATCTGCTCGCGAACTCCGGGCTCGATCCCGTCGGCTTCGTTCAGCTCCTTGGGCACGCCGATCCGCAGGCCGTGCAGATCTTCCGAGACGGGGATCTCGACGGGCTCAGGCAGCTCCACAGTCGTCGAGTCGCAGGGATCCCGGCCCGCGATGATCTCGTAGAGCCGCGCACAGTCGCGGACCGTCTTCGCGATCGGCCCGATCTGGTCGAGGCTCGAGGCGAAGGCGACGATGCCGTAGCGCGACACGGTCCCGTAGGTCGGGCGTAGGCCGACGACCCCGCATAGTGCCGCGGGCTGCTTGATCGAGCCGCCGGTGTCGGAACCGAGCGCCCACGGCGCCATCCCGGCGGCAACTGCGGCCGTTGAGCCACCGGACGAGCCGCCGGGCACACGCGTCGGATCCCAAGGGTTGCGCGTTGGCCCGAAGGCCGAGTTCTCCGTCGAGGAGCCCATCGCGAACTCGTCCATGTTGGTCTTGCCGAGCAGGGCCAGGCCGGCGTCCTTGCAGCGTGCGGCGACTGTCGCGTCAAAGACGGGCCGATAGCCCTGGAGGATCTTCGAGCCGGCGGTCGTCTCGACGCCCTTCGTCGAGACGACGTCCTTGAAAGCGATCGGGATGCTCGTCGCGCCCTCCGCCCCGTCTTCGACGGTTCGCAGATACGCGTTCAACTCGTCGTTTCGCTCGGCCGCAGCGTCCAGGTACGCACGGTGGAGCTCGGAGCCGGACACCTCGCCCCGCTCGAGGAGCGCGAGAGCTTCCTCGGCCGTGAGTCGCAACGTGTCGATCACGAGAGCCCCCACCGAATCGACCCCCAAACGGCCCCCAGGGGTCCCCCGGGACCCCTACAGACACGGTAGCCGGGCTCGGCGCACGTGTCTGTGCCGGAGGCGTGCCAGAAGCGAAACACGGTCGCGGCGGCGCTCATCCTGCTCACGCGGCTGGCACGCGGAACGAGTCGCCCTCACGATCGGGCGCGTTCGCGAGCGCCTCCTCGACGCTCAGGGACGGCCGCGGCTCGTCCTCTGCCCAGACGTTCGCCAGATCGAGTGGGTGCGCGGTCGGCTCGATCCCCTGGAGGTCCAGCTCGCTCACCTTCCCGACGGCTTCGAGGATCGCGTTCAGCTGCTCGGCGAAACGCTCGAGCTCCTCCTCCGAGAGCTCGAGCCGGGCCAGCCACGCGACGTGCAGCACCTCGTCTCGCGAAATCGCCATCGAAGCAATCCTCCCAAACAAGAGCGGGCCCCTTCCGGGGCCCGCTCACTTTCGGTTCCGGAAAGGGTCTAGAGCGGCTGGACGTTCGCTGCCTGCAGGCCCTTGTCGCCCTGCACGACCTCGAACTCGACCTGCTGACCCTCGGTCAGCGACTTGTAGCCTTCCCCTGCAATCGCCGAGAAGTGGACGAAGACGTCCTCGCCGCCTTCGCGCTCGATGAAGCCATAGCCCTTCTCGTTCGAGAACCACTTGACGGTGCCCTTGGGCAAAACGGAACTCCCTTCGTGCAACAAACAACGACGGCCCGGGCACCGAGCCGCCGACCTACGTTGAAGCGGCGCGAACCTTAGCGCCGAACTTCGGGGAACGCAAGAAGCCCGCGCCGGTACTTGGCCGCGCGAACCGTGTTTCGCAACAGCATCGCGATCGTCATCGGGCCGACCCCGCCCGGAACCGGCGTGATGAAGGCCGCGCGCTGCGCCGCGCCTGGGTCGACGTCGCCCACGACGCCCATCTCTGTGCGGTTGATCCCGACGTCCACGACCGCCGAGCCCACCTTGACCATCTCCGCCGAGACGATCCCCGGCCGGCCCGCCGCCACGACCAGCACGTCGGCGTCAAGCGTGTGCCGCGCGAGGTCGCCGGTGTGCGAGTGGCAGATCGTGACCGTCGCATGAGACTGCAGCAACAGGTGCGCGACCGGCTTGCCGACGATGTTGCTCCGGCCCACCACCACTGCTCTCGCGCCGTCGAGCGCGATCCGGTGCTCGGAGAGGAGCAGCATGATTCCGAGCGGCGTCGCGCCGACGTGAGTCGGTCGACCGAGAAAGAGCTGCCCCGCATTGAACGGATGGAGCCCGTCCACGTCCTTGACCGGATCGAGTGCCGCGAGCACGCGCGCCTCGTCGAGGTGCTCCGGCAACGGCAGCTGGACGAGGACCCCGTCGATCGCGTCGTCGTCGTTCAGCTCCGCGACGACCCCGAGTAGCTCTTCCTCCGCGATCCCGGCCGACAGCTTGCGGTCGATCGAGGCGATTCCCGCCTCGGCCGCCGCTTCATGCTTGCGGCGAAGATAGATCGTCGAGGCTTCGTCCTCGCCGACCTGGACGGTCGCCAGCCCGAGCTCTCCGAGCTCGCGAACTTCGGCGGCAACCTCTGCCCGGACTCGCTCGGCGAGCGGCCGGCCCTCCATCAGCGTCGCGGACAAGCTACGGAGTAGGCAGCTCGACCTCGCTGACGTCGAGGCCCAGCGACTCGGCGAGCCTGACGCCGATCTCGAGGTCCTCGCGCAACCGCTCGAGATCGCGGGAGCGCATCGCACTCCCGATGAACGCGCGCTCTTTCGGCCGCCAGAGCGCGTGCTCGACAAAGGTCGGGAGGAGCCGGTTCGCCGCCTCGACGAGCTTCTGCTTCGTCTTCTTGGAGGCGTTCTGGAGGAGCACCTTCTCGTAGGCCATCCCGGCGCCGTGGTGGATGCCGTCATCGGTCGTGAGCCGGTTGCAGAGGTCTTCGAGCACCGTGCCGCGCGACGAGCGGGCAATCAGCCGAAAGCGCGAGATGATCAGGCGCTCGTAGAAGACCTGCATCTGAAAGACCTTCTCCTCGAGCGTGTCGGCCTCGAGCGTCATGTGCGCGAGCTCGTCGAGGTACGGGTCGCGCTCGGCGGTGCCCCCCGCCTCGGCGATCAGCTTGAGCCACGCTTCGGTATGCCGCGACTCGTCCTGGACCATCGTCGAGTAGTAGAGCTTCGCCTCGGGATCGGGAGCCATGTTGAGCAGCTGCGAGGACATGTCACAGGCGAGGATGTCCGCCTGGAGCTGCTGGGTGAGCACCGAGCGCCAGAGGTCGCGGCGCCGGGCCTGCCTTTGCGGAGAGCCCTTGCCCTGGGGAATCGGCGGCAGGTCGCCCCACGGCAGGTCGCGCACCTGCCATTCCTGCCGCTTGGCGAGCTCGTAGAAGCGAAGGACGCCCGCAAACGCCTCGCGCTCCATCTGATCCCGGTCGATCACGTGCTCTGTCGCCATCGATGGCAGCTTAAGCTCCTGGACGTGGACACGCGCAAGTGGCCGCGTAAGAACGACGCGGAGTCGATCGAGGCACGGCAGAAGACTCTCGGCCTCGACGGCGAGGTGACGGGCATCGACCTCGAGCCCTTCGCGCGCGCCCAGGAGATGGTGACGGGAGCGGTAGTCATCCCGGTCTCGGTGGTAGGGCCGGTAGAGCTCGAGCTCGGAGAGTACGAGCTGACCGAGCCGGACGGCGCCCTCGTCGAGTCCGGCAGAGAGCACGACAGCGTCTTCGTGCCGCTCGCGCACACGGAGGGCGGCCTCTCCGCCTCGCTGCACCGCGGGGCTCTGGCCGTCGCGGAGTCCGGCGGCTTCCGCACGTTCGTGCTCGACGACCGGATCACGCGCGCCTCGTGCTTCATCTGCTCCTCGCTGGCCGATGCGGTCGAGCTCGCGCGCTGGGTCGAAGGCGAGGTCGACACGATGCGCGCGTGGCTCGCGGAACAGGACGATCCTTCGCTGTCGAAGTTCGCCCGTCTCCGCGAGGTGAAGACGCACGTCGTCGGGCCGATGTGCCACGTCCTCTGGCGCTGGACGACCGGCGATGCGGTCGGCGCGAACATGATGACCCGCAACTCATACACCCTGAACATGGGCTTCGTGATGGAGCGAGCGCCGGTCAAGCCGCAGCGCGCCATCCTCGAAGCGAACATGGGCGGCGACAAGAAGCCGTCCTTCGAGTACTTCCAGAGCGGCCATGGCAAGACCGTGGTCGCCGAGGCGACGCTGACGGAAGAGGCTGTGGGGCGCATCCTCCGGACGAGCATCGACGACCTGCTCGACCTCGCCTGGGCGGGGACGCATGGCGCCGTCGCATCCGGGATGCAGTCTGTGGCGTTCACCCCGGCGTCCGCGATCGCTGCGATCTTCGCGGCTACGGGCCAGGACCTCGGCATGGTCGGCACGAGCTCGATGGCACACGGCGCCGGGCGGCGCGTCGAGGGCGGGTTGAATGTGTCGATCCGGCTGCCGGGGCTCGAGCTGGCGACCGTCGGCGGCGGCACGACCCTCCCGTATGCGCGCGCCTGGCTCGAAGTACTCGGTTGTGCCGGAAGCGGCAAGGTCTACCGCTTCGCGCAGATCGTCGCGGCGGCCACGCTAGCTCTCGAGATCTCCGCCTCGGCCGCGATGGCGACAGCGGGCTCGGCGGAGTTTTTCCGCGCGCACCACGAGCGCGGCGGGCTTCGCTGATCCGAGTGATCCAGAGCCCGGCCAGGGCGCCGATATCCCTGCAAAAGCGACATCTGCGGTCAGACGAGGTGAGCAATGCTTCGACTCTGGCTCATTGCGATGCTCGCGGCATCGCTCCTGGCGATCGTCAGGGGCCACGATCTCCTGCACCGGACCGGCCTCCTAGGCTCGTGCGCGGCAATGCACACGCCTGTGGGCCGGCACGGAGCATGGCGCTCGTGCCAGAAGGGCGTGCTCGACGGCCGTCCCGACCTCTCGCGCAGCTCGTGTCGCCGCGAGGGCCGCGCAGGAGCCGTGGAGTACTGGCGCTGCCCCGCACGGGTGCAGGCGAGCCCGATTCGTTAGGCAAGCTGGCGAGCGGCCGGTAGTTCCCCGCGTGCTGCGCGAGATCGCCGAGTACCCCAACTCCTTCGGCCCACTTGGACCATGGGACGAGCGGATCGACACCGGCCGCTACACCCTCTGGATGGGCACGGGCAAGACGTGGAACACGGTCCAGCGGCAGCGGTTTCCGGTGGACGAGGTGGACGAGGTGCTCGACGAGGTGCGAGCCGCGCTGCGGCAGCGCAAGCGCACGCGGACACAGTGGGAGGTCGGGAGCTCGGCACCTCCCGGGCTCGTCGAGGCGCTTCTCGAGCGCGGCCTCGTTCGCGACAAGGAGCCGTACGCGGTGGCGCTGGTGTTGAAGAATGCGCCGCCGCCGGTCACCGAGGGGCTCGTTGCACGCCGGGTCGAGACGTTCGAGGACGCGGCCGCGAGCGCCGTGCAGTGGGAGGCGTTCGCGACGCCGGAGGACGAGGTTGCGGAGAGCCGGGAGCTCTTGCCGCAGCGCTTCCGAGAGATGGTGACCGTCATGCACGCCGTCTGGCTCGACGGCGAGCTCGTCTGTGCCGGGACTGCCGCGCCGACCGAACATGGGCTCCTGCTTTACGGCGGAGCGACCCTCCCCCGTGCCCGCGGCCGGGGCGCGTACCGTGCGCTCCTGCGCACGCGCTGGGACGAGGCGGTCTCGCTCGGCACGCCGACACTGATCACGCAGGGCGGCTCGATGTCGCGGCCAATCCTCGAGCGGCTCGACTTCGAGCGCGTCGGCGAGGTGCACATGCTGCTCGACGACTTCGGGGATCATGGCGCTTGAAATGCCAAAGCACTGCTTGACCGCTCGCCGACCGCCTGAGTACCGTCACGGGGTGAGCCCCTGGCGCGGACCTCGACGCGCGTTCTGGCCGTTCCTTGCCGCAGCCGTCATCGCGGCGACTCTCGTCTGCGCCGGCGGCACGGTTGCAGCGCCCCGCTTCGTCCTCGTCTTTCGCATCGCGCAGCCGCAAGCGAGTGCCGAAAAAGCGCTTGCCCTTGCCCGAGCATTCGCCTTCGATGCGCCAATCGTCCGCACCGAGCTGTCGGCCTACGTGGCAAGCGATGAGACGGCGGCGCGTCAGCTCGTTCTCTACAAGGCTTCCGGCGGCTTCGACTACGTCGACCGGTCCGCATATGGCGCAGCTCCCGCCGGGCCCCTTCCCACCCCCACAGAGGCACGGGAGACAGCGGTCGACTTCCTGAGCCGGCACGACCTGCTGCCGAGCCAGGACGTAAGAATCAGCGTCCGGACAGATCTCCCTGCCAGCCCCCGCGCGATCGTCGTGACGATCGTTCCGATCGCAGGCGGCGCGCGCGTCGTGGACGGAGCGATCACGGTCTGGCTCGGCGAGCACGGAGCAATCACCCGGCTGCGCGACGAGTACCGGCCGCTTTCGGTCGCGGCCGTGCGAATCGTGCCGCGGCCGCTCCGAGATGTCCTGAAGGAGGTGCGGAGCGATCTCGGGACGGCGGCCGGAGTCCATCTCCGGCTGGCTTACGTGGCCGAGCCGTCCTACCTGGAACAGCCGTACCTCGAGCCGGTCTACGAGGCGGTGACGCGCGGTTTCGTCCTCGACCGAGTCCCGGCGACGACGTTCACTCCGCGCGCGACCATCCGGGCGCCGAATCCAAGCGTTCCCATCGAGGCGGGCTCAACGGTCAAGCTGCGCGGAGCCGCGACCGGCGGGCGGCGCCCCTACCGTTTCCTCTGGTCGGCCAACCGGAGCGGCTACCTCGGCACGGGTAAGAAGCTAGACGTCCCCCTGCGCGCGGACGACACGGAGGTGCGACTGACAGTTCGCGACTCGAGCGGCGCCGGAATGAGCTACGCGATGCCGGTTTGGGTCTACGGGCAGACTCCGCCAGCCACGCCGCCGTCAACAACGCTCCCGCCCCAGCAGGCGAACGAGTACGGCGACGGCACGATCAGCTTCACGGCCTCGCAGGACCGCGCGCACCCGCTCGTCTTCCGCGACGTGCGGGCGGCGGGGACAACGAGGATCGCCTCGGCGTACTTCGACCAGTTCCGCTACTCGCTCGTCGTCCGCTACCAGGGCGTCGACTACCACTTCGACAGCCCGAAGTGCGTGCCGCTGACCGTCCCGGGTGACGCATGCGGCGTGCCCAAGTCGCCGTACGCCCAGTCGACCGGGGCCTCCGCCCCGACAAGCGGCGGATTCGGTGCGTGGGTCCAGTCGACGCTTGCGGTCGAGAACCTACCCGGACGGCTGAATCTGGCAGTCGAGGGCAGTGCTCAGGCGGCGTATTGCGGCCCGAGCGGCGAGCTGGGCTCCGTCGGGCTGAGGATGCTGGGGAAATTCGTCTCGGTCACGGACGGAAACCTGGGCGCCGAGTGCCCCGGCTTTCGGCCGTCCGTCAGGTGGAGCTACAGCCCGCCGGCGGTCTTCCGGCCCAGCGACTTTGCCCAGCTCTGCTTGCAGGACGACCGTCTTTGCGACGTTCCGGCAGCGCTACTGAAGCATTGGGCGACCGGGGCGCTCGACGCAGGCCCGCAGCCGCAGATCACAGACTTCCGGCTGGATGTCTTCACCGCGGTGGAGCCCGCGGGCACTCACGAGCGGGCGGCGCTCACCCAGGACACCACCAACAACCTCAAGCTCGGGGCGACGGACGGCTCGGTGGACACCTCGTGCCGTCCCTGGCGCGCCGCGCTTGGCGCGCTGGGGCAGCTCAGACTGACCGACGTCTTCGCTTGCATCGGCCCGATCCAGCGCGAGCGGAGCGCTGTCCTTGCGACGGTCGGCGGCCGCGGTGAGTGGGACAACCTGCAGGTCAAGTCCGAGGATCCAGTCTCCTTTGGCATCTCCTTCCCTGGGTGCAACCATCCCTTGAACGCGGCCGACATCTCTGCCTGCATCCACCTCGACGAGCACTGGCCCGGCTCGCCTCCTGGCCCGAACGAGGCCTACAGCCGAGGCCAGAACGTGGCCGTTTTCGTGGTCCGCCGGCATGCCGGCGAGAGCTCGCCGGACTCGCCCGAGGCGCTTGTCAACGACGAGCCGCTGCGAGCGAGCGCCGCCGAAGGCTACGACGTCGCGTTCTGGCACCGCTCGACCGCCTCGTCGACGCAGTGCTATCCGCCCGGCGGCGTCGACAACACCGATCGCCCGTGCCTGGTGTTCCCCCAGGCGATGTTCTTCACCCCGCGTTGAGCCAACGCTTCGCGCTTCGAGACGTGTCCGCGCCGTGCTTCGAACGGTGTCGGACACCTTTCGCTGTCAACCCCAATTTGCGCCGGGAGTGTCACATGTCGTCCACAGACGCGAAGGCGCCGAGCGGATTCGAACCGCTGTACGGGGCTTTGCAGGCCCCTGCCTAACCTCTCGGCCACGGCGCCGCGGGCCTCATCGTAGCGTCATGGATTTTCGGGCCTAGCCTCCCTGGGTAGAGTCGTGGCGTGCCCCGTCAGCTGACTCTCGACGAGACCGCTGCGCCTCTCATTCCGGAGAAGCCAACCCTCCCGAAGCTCAAAGAGGCAGCCGCCGGCTGCACCGCCTGCCCGCTGCACGAGACCGGGACGCAGACCGTGTTCGGTGAGGGCAGCCCCGAGGCCGAGGTCGTGTTCGTTGGCGAGCAGCCGGGCGACCAGGAGGATCTCCAGGGCAAGCCGTTCGTCGGTCCCGCGGGCAAGCTGCTCGACAAGGCGCTCGAGGAAGCGGGAATCGAGCGTTCGCAGGTCTACGTCACGAACGTCGTCAAGCATTTCAAGTGGCAGGCGCGAGGCAAGCGCCGCATCCACCAAAAGCCGAACTGGTCGGAGATCGCCGCATGCCGGCCATGGCTCGAGGCCGAGCTCGAAGTGATCGAGCCGCGGGTGCTCGTCTGCCTGGGCGCGACCGCTGCGCAGGCGCTGCTCGGCCGCGACTTCCGCGTGTCGAGACAGCGCGGGCAGCCGGTCGAATCCGATCTCGCCGAGCACGTGCTCGCCACCGTCCATCCGAGCTCGATCCTGCGCGCCGACGAGGCGGCGCGCGAGCATGAGTACCGAGAATTCGTTCGCGACCTGAAGACCGTCGCCGAGCTGATCTAGCGGATCAAGCTCAGCTAGAACAGATCGAGGTCGTCTTCGTCGGGCTCGCCCTGGTGGCGGGCGCGGTACGCGACGAATGCGGCTGCTGACAGCGGCACAGCGAGCAGGAGCCACGGGTCGGCCCAGGCTGTGGAAAGCCAGAGCGCGGCCGCCGTGGCGGCCGCGCTCCAGCGGAGAGCCCGCTGCTCGCGGGCTGTCAGGTTCGTATAGAGGTCACGAAACATCACGGAAGGATGTTTGCGACGCTCGTGATGGCGGTGCGCACGTTGTTGGAGAGCAGCGTGATCGCTGCGATCACCGCGAGCGTGATGACGGCAAGAACGACACCGTACTCGGCCATCGTCTGTCCCTGCTCGCGGCGGCGAAGAGCGTCGGCCGCGTTGGCGGCGAACGCCTGCGTGAAGGCGAAAAGCTTGAGCATGAGTTCACCTCCCTTCAGATGGTCGGGGAGGGTCGTCTGCTCGGTTGTGAAGTTGGGACGGTAATTCGGCTCCACGCCGCGATCCCTCCGAATGCGTCGTGCCGGCGGGGCCGCTCCGCCCTGGTTTGGTTGAGGCAGTAATCGGCCGGCCGAGCCGGGCCGGACCATCCCTCGCAGGAGCGATTTGCACGAAACCCGCTGAAAACTAGGATTGCGGCGCTTCGAGGCGCGACGACATGCCGGTCTCGACGACGTCGAGCAGCACGTCGGTGACGACGCCGATCGTGTGCAGCGCGCTGAGGCCGATCAACTGCTCATGACCCGGCTCGAGAGGTAGCGAGTCGAGAACCTCGTGCAGCTGATCGGCGTGCACCGCGTCGAGCTTTGCGTGAAGGAGGAGCTGACCGAACCCCTCGCGAGGCAGGCCGGTGATCTCGATCAACCGCTCAACCGCCGGAGGCTCCGTGTGGTACGCCTCGAGCTCGAGGAAACCAAGTACCGCGACCGGGTGCTCGTGGAGGATCCGTTCATGCTGGGTGGCGAGGAGCGAGGCGATTTTCGGCGAGTACGACTCTTCGACCATCGCCTGCGCGTCGACACCCAAGGCGTGGAGGTCGTCGAGCACGGCGCCGCCCGGCTCCTTGTGGTGCATCTCCTCCGCGAGGTGACGTTCCAGGTACTCGGCAAGGCCCGATGCGACGGGGTCTGCCGGTCGAAGCGCGCGCGCACGCTCGAGCGCAGCCACCATCAAGCTGATCATCCCCTGGGTGATGTGGTACCCCGTCGCCAGATACCGCGGGTAGAGCTCTGCGGCCCGCGGGTGCTCTAGCAGGAGCCGGGCGGGAAGCGTGACGCCGGGGCCGATCAGCCCGATCTTGTGCCGGAGACGTTCGCTTGCCGTCTCCCCGGTTGGCATGTTGGTGCTAGAGCGGGACGACCATTCCGACGTAACCGACGTCTCCCGGGCCGCCGATGGACGCATTGGCCTCGTCAAGACGTCGCTTCACGGAGACCAGCGCCTCGACCTCCTCGCCGCTCAGCGCCTCGACAACCGAGTTGTAGGGCTCAGGCAACGAAGCCGGGATGACGCCCGCGTTGATCAAACGCTCGGTGTTCTCGCCCTTGCTCTCCATCCGCCCTCCTTGACGTCCTGGTCAGAGGCCGCAGCCGCTCGATGCTAACGCCACGAACGCTGAATTGCTAGGAAGCCGCCGCAGCGGTCTCGCGGAGCGCCGTCAGGTCGGCGCGGGCTCTGGCGGCGAGGACGGCGTTGCCCTTCCGGTCGAAGAGCGCCAGGGCCTGCATGAGCTCCTGCTCGGCATCGTCCACGCGGCCGGCGAGCGCGAGAACCTGCGCGAGATCGGCAAGCCCGCGCGCGTGGAAGTCGAGCATGTCCGTCTGCTCGAATAGCGAGACCGCCTCGCGGGCAAGCCGCTCAGCCTCAGCATGCCGGTCGGCGCGTGCCCGCACCTTCGCACGCACCTGCCGCCAGAGCGCCTGCGAGTTCAGGTCGTCGGGCCCGCTCAGCTCCTCGGCCACGTACGTCTCGCGATCCGCCTCGTCGAGCCTGCCGAGCACGTAGAGGGCCTCCGCGAGCTGCCCGGTCGCCGTGGCGCGATAGCCGGTGTCGCCGAGCTCCTCCAGCAGTCGACAGCTGGTCCGGATGCAACGCTCCGCGGCAGAGGCGTCGCCGGCGAGCATCTCGACCTCCCATTCGGTCATGCCTCCTACCGCGAGCCAGATCGTCTGTCCCAGCTCCTCCGCCGCGGCGTCGCCCGCCGCAAGCAGCGCCCGCGCCTGGTCGAAGCGGCCGCGCATCGCCTCGAGCGCACCGTGTTGCCTGAACGCGAGCACGTGCTGTGACTGCTGCTCCTCGTGCCAGCGAAGGACATCTTCGGCCGGAGTCGGGCCGTAGAAGAGCGCCGTTCCCTTCCACACCGGAAGCTCTCGCTCCCAGCGCGCGTAGCCGGCGCGGTGCGCGTGCTCGAGCGCGAGCTCGACGGCCTCCAGCATCGAGGCCCAGTGGCAGCGGATCAGCTCGGCCCACGCGCTGGCGACCCACGCCTCCGTCAGCGCGATCTCGTCCCCGGCCTGCGCGAACACCGGGCGCGCTTCCTTCGCGAGAGCGAGGAGGGCTCCGCTCTGGTCCTCGTCGGCCGGTTCCTCGCGCGGCGTTACCGCCGTGATTCGCGCGCTCATCAGCCGTCCGCGCAACCGGCCCGCGTCGTCGCCCGCGGCAGCCGCTCGGCCGGCAGCCTCGTCCGCTACATCGGCTGCATCCACGACCCGGCCCGATAGGAAGAGCACCTCGGCGAGATCGAGCCGTAGAGCCACGGCGGGATCGTCGTCGGAGCGCAACGCGAGCGCACGCTCGAACAGGTTGAGGGCCGCACCCACGTCGTTGCGGGCGAGCGCTCGTGCACCCGCAGCCGCAAGGAGCCCGCCGGCGCGCACCGCGAGCGGCTGCGCAAGAGGGTCACCCGGAGCGAGCTCACGCCGGTATCGGTGAGCCTGCTCGAGGTGGTAACCAAGCACCTCGTCGGCCTCGAGCACATCGGTGGAACGCTCTTCGAGCCAACCTGCCAACCGCTCGTGCAGCTCCGCCCGGCTTGCCTTCGGAAGCGCGTCGTAAGCCGCGTCGCGGATCAGAACATGGCGAAACCGGTAGGCATCCTCGCCCGGAAGCTCCGCCAGGTCCGGACGGATGAGGTCTTTTCGGACAAGAGAGGCGAGAAGCGTCCCCAGCTGCACGTCGTCCGAGGCGAGCGCCTGCAGTGCGCCGCGGTGGAAGACCCGCCCCTCCACAGCGCCGCGCTCCAGCACCTCCCGCTCGGCCGGGTCGAGCTGGTCGAGGCGAGATGCGAGCAGCGCCTGGATCGTTGCCGGAACCGGGATCTCTCCCTCGGGCGCATCGCGGAGCATCGCGATCATCTCCTCGACGAACAGCGGGTTGCCTTCAGCCGCCGCGCGGATGCGCTCGCGCAGGGTTGGCTCGAGCGGCGCTTGCCCCAAGAGCTCCTCGATCAAGGAGTCCGTCTCCTCGTCTGACAGCGGCTCGAGCTGGACGTTCGTGGCGTTCAGGCTGCCGCCGCCCCAGCCCGGACGCCGGTCGAGCAACTCAGGCCGCGCCATGCAGACGAGGAGCAGTGGCACGTCGCGCGTGAGCGCGGTGACCTGCTCGACGAGATCGAAGAACGTCTCCTCGCCCCAATGCACGTCGTCGAGTACGCAGACGAGCGGCTGCTCGGATGCCGCTGCCTCGAGCAGCTTGCGGACGGCCCAAGCGATCTCCTCGGTCGAGCTGACGGTGCGATCGGCGCCGAGGATGCCTCTCAGCGCCGTGGCCACCCGCCCGTCCGGTGCCAGCTCCTCGAGACGCGGCTGGAGCTGCCTGACGATCTCGACCACGGGCCAATACGTGATGCCGTCGCCGTAGGAGAGACAACGACCCTGGAGGACTTTTGCGCCGTCGAGCGCATCGAGGAACTCTGCCACCAGCCGTGATTTGCCGACACCGGCGGCGCCGACGACCGTGACGAGCCGGCAAGACCGCGTGCGAACGGCCTGCGCAAACGTGTCCCTGAGGCGGCGGAGCTCCCTCTCGCGCCCGACCATCGGCACGGCCGAGAGCCGCTCGAGCTCTTCGTCGCGGACAGAAAGCAGCCGCCAGGCCCGCACGGGCTCGCTCTTGCCCTTCAGCTCGAGCGGGACCAGCGGCTCGGCCACCACGGCGTCCCGCACGTGTGCGAGCGTCGCGTCGCCGACCAGGATCTCTCCCGCCCCGGCGTTCTGCTCCAGCCGGGCCGCGACGTTGACTGCATCGCCCGTTGCCAGCCGATCCTCGGTGCCGGTCACGACCTGGCCCGTGTTGACGCCCATCCTCATGGCGAGCGCAGTCCCGTACTCACGGGCGAGCCCCTGGTTCAGGGGGCCCATGGCTTCACGTAGCTCCGCCGCGGCGCGAATCGCGCGCATGGCGTCGTCCTCGTGCACGACGGGCACGCCGAAGACCGCCATGACAGCGTCGCCGATGAACTTCTCCACGCTCCCGCCGTGGCGTTCGACCACCGCGCGGACCGTCTCGAAGTAACGACCCAGCACGCGGCGCACGCTCTCTGGATCGAGCCGCTCCCCGAGCTCCGTCGAGCCGACGACGTCGCAGAACAGCACCGTGACGGTCTTGCGCTCCTCCCGGGCAGCAGGGGCGACCGGCTCGCCGCACTCCGGGCAGAACTTGAACGCCTCGGTGCTGACGTGCCCGCAGTTCTCACAACGGGACATGGCCCGAGTGTACGCCCGGCAGAGGCAACAAAAAACCCCGCCTACGCGGGGCTTTGTGAGGAGGGCTCGGCCCGCGAACCGAATCCCCGTATTCGTGTGAGCTCACCGGAGGAGACGTGTCGGTGCCCTGGATCGACCAGGCTCGCCGGCGTGGCTGAGCACTCATAGTCCACCTTAGACTAATCCATAGTGGACTGATAGGCTGAGTGCATGCGGGTCATGAAGCGCTCGGAGGTCGCGCAGTTGACGACCACCGAAGCTGCGGTGCTCGCACTCCTCGCGATTGAGGGCGAGCGCTCCGGATACGACCTCGTCAAGCTCGTCGAAAAGTCGATCGGGCATGTGTGGTCCCCGGCACGGAGCGGGCTTTACGCCGTGTTGCGGCGGATCGAGCGCACGGGGCTCGCGCATTGTCGCGTGATCGTGCAGACGAGCCGGCCGGACAAGCAGCTCTACGCGATCACGCGGGCTGGGCGGCAGGCACTCGATACATGGCTGGAGACCGTCGAGCCCGGAGCGACCGAGTTCTACCTCAAGCTCTTCGTCGGGGGCCTGACGACGAACGATGTTCTACGGGAGCACGTCGCGCAGTTCCGCACGGACACGACCGCGCGCCTCGCGGCGTTTCGAGAGCTCGAGCCGACAAACACGAACACCGGCCACGACTGGTACCACCGGCATCTACTGCGGCTTGGAATCGCGCGCGCCGAGCTCGACCTGCGCTGGGCAGACGGCGTCCAGCGCGCGCTGGCACGCGGTCCGAAATGATCGCTGCGCCGCCGAGCTGGAGCGGTACCTACATGCTTCCGGCCTCAGCCGCCCCGGTCGCGATCGTCGTACAGATGAGTGCCCACACCGCGACCGTCTCGCTTGGCCCGGGACATGCCGGTGCGACACATGTCGCCGTCGCGGTGCAGGGCAGACGTGTGCGCTTCAGTTTCCCCGGACTACCGCGGAACGTCGTCTTCGACGGCGCTGTGAGGGGCAGGCGACTCTCAGGCACGGTTCGGCAGGGCGCCCTGCGAGGACGGTTCGTGCTTCACCGCGGGGTTTCGCGGATCGTGTCTCTGCTCGGTGCCTACCGGAGCGACACCGGTGCCAGGGTCGGCGTGCTCGAGGCAGACGGGCTGGCGCCCTTCTTAGTTCAGTTCCCGTCCGGGGCCACCCACGGGATCGGCCATGCGCTGACGGTCGGTGATCGACTCGGCGACACGCGCGGCAACGGGTCGATCGCCGTAGACGCGATCGGTTTCTCCTGGAAGGGGAGGCACTACGCTCGGATTGGGCTGCGCCAACGCGAGGTGCGGGTCGGCGCGGACGCCGCAACGCTGACCATGCCAGCGGGGCCCGGCCCGTTTCCCGCGGTTGCGATGGTGCACGGCTCCGGTGCCCGTACACGCGATGAATTCGACGTCTTCACGTCCTTCTTCGCAATGAACGGGATTGCCGTGCTAGCTGACGACAAGCGTGGGGTCGGGGAGTCGGGCGGAACGTATCCGGGCGAGCTCCCGAGCGACGCCACAATCGACGTTCTCGCGCACGACGCACAACGGGAGGTGCGCTTCCTCGCGCAACTGCCCCAGATTGACGCCGCGCGCGTCGGTCTCTTCGGAGACAGCCAGGCCGGCTGGATCATCCCGGTCGCCGCGGTGCGCGAGCCTGCCGTCCGATGGGCGCTACTGAACTCCGGACCAACCAGCACTGTCGGCGAGACGAACTACTGGGGCCAACTCGCAGGACAGTCAGAAACGCCGCCGAGCGGCACGCGCGCGGCGATGCTTGCGGAAGTGCGACAGGCCGGACCGTCTGGCTTCGACCCGGTGCCGTACCTGCAACGGCTGAACGTGCCGATGCTCTGGATGTACGGCTCGGACGATCGAAACGTCCCGACCGAGTTGTGCCTTGAGCGCCTGGACGCGATGACGTCCAGCCACGATTTCAGTTCGGTCGTGCTGCCTACGACGCACACACCGCTCGTCCTACCCACGGGACTCCTCTCGAGCCTGCCACGATCGCCGGGTTTCGATCCACGATTCTTCCCGGCGATCAGCGACTGGCTCAGTCGGCACAGCCTCACACGCTAGAGAGCACCACGGCGGTCCTCGTCGCCCAGTCACTCGAGACCTGAGTCCAAAATAACCCGATGATCCGGCTCGTGAGGCTCGACGAAGGCTAGGATCCGGCCCAGCCGTGATCAGAACGGTCCGCCGGCGGCAGGCCGGTGAGCACTTCCTCGGGAGTGCTCCGTTACCCGCTGACGAGTCACTGCCTGTCTCCGTAACGCCGGCGCGGCTTGCGGCGCGGCGCCAGAAGGCGGCGGCTCGACGCCGGAAGCGGCGACGACGGCTGGCAGTGCTGCTGGGCGTGGTCGTCCTGCTCTCCCCGGTCTTCTACTCGTACATCACGACGATGTTGCAGCCGTCGAGCCTGCCCCTGGGCGTGCGCAGCGTCGAGTGGCTCAGAACGCACCACGGCAACTGGCTGGTCGACGAGGCCGAGCACATCTACTACAGCTGGAAGGCTCCCAAGAAGGGAGGGCCGCAGCTGAAGACCCTGCCGGCAATCGGCCTGGGCGCGAACCGACACGCCCACGCGGCGGCCTGGCCGCCCCGGATCAAGCCCGTCTTCGCTCACCCCTTGCCGGGCGAGGGGATCTGGGAGCCGACTGGGCCCTCGGTCGCCGGACGCCCGCCCGTCCTCGTCACCACCTTCCGCACCGAGCGCGACTATCCCCGGATCGTCGCCTACGTCGCCTGGTTCGATCAGAAGCGGACGGCGCTCGCCTTCTACCCAGGCCGCTACGAACCGCCGAACGCCCCCGTTCGCGGGCCGGTGTTGGTCCCATACGGTCAGCGCTGGCGCCTCCTGGCCACCTTCAACGGCGGCTTCACCTACATCGACGGCAAGAACGGCTCCTCGATCAACGGCCTCAGCTACGAGCCGCTCAAGGACGGCCTGGCGACGCTGATCGGCTACCCCAACGGTCACGTCGACATCAGGACGTGGACCGGCGGACCGAACGCTGGGCCTGCCATCGTCTTCACGCGACAGAGCCTGCCGCTGATCATCCAGAACGGTCGGCTCAGCCCGGCATTGAACGACAGCTCACAATGGGGCCTGACGCTCGGAAACGCCGTCCGCGTCTGGCGCACCGGCGTCGGCATCGACCGTCGCGGCAACTTGATCTACGCCGCCGCGAACGACCAGACCGTGATCACGCTCGCGAGGATCCTCCAACGAGCGGGCGCCGTCCGGGCCATGCAGTTCGACATCAACCCGGAGTGGCCGACCCTGATTACCTATCGCCACCACGGTGGTCTGGTACCGACCAAGGTCGTGCCCAACGGGATGCAGCCCGCGACGCGCTACCTCGTCCCGGACGACCGCGACTTCTTCGCCGTCTACCGACGGCTGCCGGGCCCGATCACGGTGCCCTTCAAATAACGTCGGACGCATCGGATGGTGGAACGACAGGTGACGACGCCCATCCGGGCGTGGTTGTGCGTGTGCGCGGCAATCGCCTGCGTCCTCGCCGTGGGCGCAGCGTCGCCCCCCGCTTCAGAGACGCTCTCATCGGGGCAGTTCGGCGTCCGGCTGTTCCGGTTCGTTGACAGTTCGCGCACGATTCGGCTGCCGAACGGAAAGCGCGTGCCGCGGTCGCTCGAAACAACCGTCCGCTATCCGGCGACCGGAGGGCCTCACCCGTTGATTGTGTTCGGGCATGGATTCGCGCTCACTCCTGGGACATACAACGGGCTGTTGCGCGCCTGGATGCAGGCCGGGTACGTGGTCGCCGCTCCCTGGTTCCCGCTGGGAAACGCGAACGCACCCGGGGGCCCCAACGAGTCCGATCTCGGCAACCAACCCCGGGACATGAGCTTCGTCATCTCGAGGTTGCTCGCGCTGAACGTCCGCCCGGGCGGCGTGCTCGAGGGAAGGATCGATCCGTCGCAGATCGCGGTAGCCGGTCACTCTGACGGGGGCGTGACTGCGCTCGCCGTCGCCGACGATCGCCGCTTTCGCGACCGGCGCGTCCGGGCGGCGATCGTGATGTCGGGCGCGGCGCTCCCCGGAATGGGCCCGTTCCCCCGAACCGGCCCGCCACTCCTCGCGGTGCAGGGGACGGGCGACACGATCAACTCGCCGGCGACGACCGCGAACTTCTTCCGGCTCGCGCGACGCCCGAAGTTCCTGCTGTGGCTACTCGGGGCGTCGCACCGCCCCCCGTACACCGTTCAGGAACCGCAGCTCGGCATCGTGGAACGTGCCACCGTCGCGTTCCTCGATCATTACCTGAAGGGGCGACCGCTCCGCGCCTTGGACAAAGCGGCGCGGCGCCCCGGGCTCACGCGGCTCACCGCCGATCCCTAGCGCCCAAAATCAAGCCGTCTCAGCGTTCAGGGGTTCGACCGGGTGTCCTCCTGGATGCGAGGTGTCCGCAAGCTCGAGAGCCTGTGTGCCGCACCGTGGCGTTAGCGGATTCGCCCCTCGGCGCCGAGCGCAGGCACGTGTCACTCCTCGATCTTCTGCGACACCGTCTGGCCCGAATTCGAGGCAGAGCCCCCGCAGCATGCGGTTGACACCGCCGTGGCCGCAGCTCGATTATCGGAGCGAGCGCCGTCGGCGCTCGTGCACCGAGCGAAAGGAGCCTTGCATGTTGCTGCAGTTGCGCCTCCGCCTTCCCGCCCTTGCAGTGGTTCTGATGCTTGTTCTGATCGCGGCCGGCTGAAGATAGATCTGCTGCCGAAGTTTTTCGGCAGACATCACTGGCGAGGTCAAGTGCTGCGCCTTTTCGCGTGTGACGCCCGAGGCGTCACGGGGCTGTCGTGGAGTTTTCCTACGCCTCCGCCGCTTTATGGGTGTCACCGAGCTCGCGGGATCGACTGCCAAGTCTCTTCCGGGCCCGACACGCCGCGCCAGGCGGCTGAATCCGGCTGCGCCTTGGTCGCGTAGAACAGGCTAGAAAGGAGATGCGGTCGATGCGAGAGACGAGTGTTCGAAAGGAAAGAGGAGGCGACGTAGCCAGGCCGCGGGCGATGATGCGCGGGGTCGTCCTGCTGACGCTGACGCTGCTGCTGGGCACAATCGGGTTCCTCCTGGGCGCAGGCTCGATCGGGCTCAGCGCGACTCGGATGGGCGCGACCGTCAACCTCGGCAAGACGAAGCTTGGCCCGGTACTGGTGAACGCGAAAGGGCACACTCTCTACCTCTTCAAGAAGGACAAGAACGGGAAGAGTTCCTGTAACGGGAGCTGCGCGACCTTCTGGCCGCCCTTGCTCAGGCACGGCAAGCTGACCGCCGGCTCCGGAGTGAAAGCGTCGCTGCTCGGCACGACGAAGCGAAGCAACGGCAGCCTCCAAGTGACCTATAACAAGCAGCCGCTCTACACCTACACGGTCGACAAGAAAGCGGGCCAGACACACGGCGAGGGCATCCTTGCCTTCGGCGCCAAATGGTACGCGGTCTCCGCCAAAGGAAGGGCGGTCCCGCCCGGCACGACCACCACCACGACCACCTCGACTTACTCCTACACATACGGCCGGTAAGAGCAAGACCCAAGAGGCAAAGGGGGACCCTGGTGGTAGGTCACCCGGAGGCTTAACACAAGATCCGGGCTTCAAACGGCATCAGTAGGAATGAGGAGCCGGGCGGCCTTCTCCAGGGGGACTTAGGCGGCTTAGCCACCCAAGGGAGAGAAACAAGCCCGCCCGGCTCCCCGATGGTGACAGAGGCGCCCGCGGCCTGTTCCTGACTCAGGGAGACGCAAGCGCAGGAGCAACGAGGCAACAAAAAACCCCGTCGAACGGGGCTTTCTGAGAGGAAGAACAGAGCGGATGATGGGATTCGAACCCACGACCTTCTGCATGGCAAGCAGACGCTCTAGCCAACTGAGCTACATCCGCGAGCGCGGCCAGTATAGCCGCGGTGCACACAGGTGTTTCGACCGACTTCGATCGTGTCGACCGGTCGTTTCAGACGGGCGTAAGCGGTGCCTCAGCCCGAGTCCAGGGCCTCGTTGACGAGGTTGTCGGCGAGCTCGTTGTGGGCACGGCGCACGGCCGTGTACGCGACCTTGTCGAGCCGGTCGGCGAGCTGCGTAGCCTCGCTTACGAGCTCGCGTAACGCCTCGTTTTTGACCTTGTACTCGCCGCGCATCTGCTTGACGAGGAGCTCCGAGTCGGAGACCACCTCCAGCTCGGCCACCCCCAGCTCGAGCGCCTTCTCGAGGCCGGCGATCAGGCCGCGGTACTCGGCGACGTTGTTGGTCGCGACGCCGATCGTCTCGCCCCGCGCGTCGAGGACGTGGCCGTCCTCGCTTTCGAGCACGTAGCCGTAGGCCGCGGGCCCGGGGTTCCCGCGGGAGCCGCCGTCCGTCGAGAGCTTCGCCTTCACAGAAGCGGATAGACGTCGAACGCCGGCTCCTCGTACGGATGGGCTCGACGGAGCGCGTCGATTACCTCGCCCTGCTGGTCCTCGGGGAACACGGTCTCGAGGCGCAGCTCCGGCACGCGCTCCTCCCTCCCCTTCCTGCCGACAGCCGGATCGGTGCTCTCACCGCCCAGAAACGTCCCGGTTCCCTCCGTGTACCAGGAGCAGCGCTCGTAGTCGCCGATCCGCCCCGCGCCGGCCGCGAAGAGTGCGTCCCGTACGGCGTCCAGCGCTTCCGCCGGGACGAAGACCACGAGCTTCCGATCCACGTCTCCGGAGATTAGACGCCGGCCGAGCGTCCGGACGAGCCGCTGAGATCGTGGTCGACGAGGCCCGGACCGTGCTCGTCGGACGTCGTCAGGAGGTGTCGATCTGCGCCTTTTGGAGCTTGCCCGAGTAGTCGACGTAGATCGACTTCCACTCGGTGAAGACGTCCAGTGCCGCCTGTCCGGCCTCGCGATGACCGTTGCCGGTGTCCTTCGTGCCGCCGAACGGAAGGTGCACCTCGGCACCGATCGTGCCCGCGTTGATGTACGTGATCCCGGCCTCGAGGTCGCGCATCGCGCGGAAGGCCTTGTTCACGTCACGCGTGAAGATCGACGACGAGAGCCCGTACTTGATCCCGTTCGAGACACGCACCGCTTCGTCGAAGTCGCTCACGCGGATCAGGGCCGTCGTCGGGCCGAAAATCTCCTCCTGTGCGATCCGCATTTCCGGATCGACCTCGCCGAAGATCGTGGGCCGGTAGAAGAAGCCGTCGCCGAGCCCGTCGCCGCCGGCGATCTCGCCTCCGGTCAGGAGCTTCGCGCCTTCCGCCTTGCCGATCCCCGTGTACGAGTGGATCTTCTCGAGGGCGCCCTTGTTGATCACGGGGCCGACGTCGACGCCTTCCTCCCAGCCGGGGCCGAGCCGCAGCTTCTCGGCGGCCGCGACGAGCCGCGACTGCAGCTCCTCGTAGACGCCGTCCTGCACGATCACGCGCGACGCCGCCGTGCAGCGCTGGCCTGACGTTCCGAAGGCGGACCAGACGATCCCCTCCACGGCCAGGTCCAGATCGGCCTCGTCGAGGACGATGATCGCGTTCTTCCCGCCCAGCTCGAGGTGAATGTGCTTGAGGTGGTCTGCCGCATTGCGCATCACCTGGACGCCGGTCTCGCGCGAGCCGGTGAGCGTGATCACCGGCACGTCCGGGTGGCGGACGAGCCGGTCGCCGACCTCTCCCCCACCCCCGTGCACGACGTTCACAACGCCGGGCGGCACTCCCGCCTCGGCGAGCAGCTCGACGAAACGCTCGCCGAGCAACGGCGTGTCCGTGGCCGGCTTGAAGACGACTGTGTTCCCGCAGACGAGTGCCGGCAGGATCTTCCACGAGGGGATCGCGATCGGGAAGTTCCACGGCGTGATCACGCCGACGACGCCGATCGGCATGCGCACGCTCATGTTGAACTTGTCGCGGAGCTCTGACGGCGTCGTCTGCCCGAAGAGCCGGCGTCCCTCGCCGCCCATGTAGAAGCTCATGTCGATCGCTTCCTGGACGTCGCCGGCCGCTTCGGGGAGCACCTTGCCCATCTCGTGGGCCATCAGGTGCGCGAGGTCGTCCTTCAGCTCTGTCAATAGCTGGGCGAAGCGGAAGAGCATCTCGCCGCGCCGGGGGGCGGGCACGAGCCGCCAGTTCTCGAACGCGGCCTTCGCGGCCTCGACGGCGCGGTCGACGTCCTCCGCGCCAGAGCGAGGGAAGACTCCAAGGGTCTCGCCCGTGGCCGGGCTGGTCGACTCGAAGGTCTCCCCGGAGCCGGCGTCGACCCATTCGCCCGCGATGTAGTTCTTGAACGTCTTCGCCTCCGTCAGCACGGAGGCGATTCTATTCGGCGCGGGGGACCTGCTCGAAGTTCGCGCGGTTCCACTCGTGGCGAACGAAGATTGTTCCTGCGTCGCCGCCGAACGCGTTCGGCGCCGAGGGCACCGAGCCGTCAGCTCTCGGGCGGATCGGTGTCCGGAAACGTCCCCGGTGCGCGCTTGCGGCGGCGGTCGCGGATCTCGCGCTTGCCTCCGTAGGAGCGGCCTTTTCGCCGGTCATCGCCCTCGCGCCGGTCGATGATCACGGTCACGTGCGGGTTATCCTTGTAGTAGTCGACCATCTTGTCGTACAGCTCGTCGGCCAACTCACGCGGGATCACGCAGTAAATCATCGTGGTCCGGATTGTAGGGACAGCCTGGCCCCGCGCTACTACACGGGTGAGATATCCGGGACGATGCGGCCGTCCGGAGTCAGGCGCCCGTTCCAGCCCGTGAACATCGTCTCCAGCTCGCGCGGGTCGTGGCCGCGCTCGGCCAGGCGCACGGGCTGCCCGGAGTCGGGCGTGATCCGGTACTGGTACCAGGAGATCTCCCAGGCGACGGTGAGTATGACCTCGCTGTTCACGCCTGAGAGCGGGACGATGCTCGCCTTCGGCTGGCCGAGGCTCTTCGCAATCCCGGCGACCGTGCGCCTGAAGGCGCTTCCGTTGAAGAGCTCCGCCGCCTCGACCATTGCCAGCTCGGGCTCGGAGAGCCGTCGGAGGATCGGCTCGTCCACGACCGGCTCGATTGCGGGCTTGCGCGACTCGAACAGCGAGCCCAGGCCGATCCGCTTGCGACGTCGCTCGGAGACGACCGGCGAAGTGGGGCTGCCCTCCTTCACCCAACCGTGGTCGACGGCCTCCTCTTGGCAGAGCGGGCAGACGTCGACGAAATCCTCGCCGTTGGGCGAGTACCGTACGGAGCGCTCGCCGACGAGCAGCGTCCGCTCACAGATCCCGCAGGTTTGCGCAGCGAGGACGGCCTGCCGTGTAATCCGCATGGCGCAGGACCTTAGCGCCTCGCCTCAGACCTTCGCCTCTTCGGGCTCCTTCTTCGACTCGTCGATCAGTTTTTGCGCTATGTGAGAAGGCACTTCCTCGTAGCGCAGAAAGTTCATGTGGTAATCGCCGCGTCCCCCGGTGAGCGAGGTCAAAGCCTGTGCGTAGGTGAGGATCTCCGACATCGGCACCTCGACCTTGATCGACGTCATTCCGCCCCGCGGCTCCATCCCCTGCAGGCGGCCGCGGCGAGAGTTGAGGTCGCCGTTCACGGCGCCGACGGTGTCGTCCGGCACGGCCACCTCGACCTCCATGATCGGCTCGAGGAGCACAGGGTCGGCCTTCTGGTAGGCCTCCTTGAATGCGAGCGAGCCGGCGATCTTGAAGGCCATCTCCGAGGAGTCGACCGTATGTTGCTGGCCGTCTACGAGCCGCACCCTGACCCCCTGCACGGGTGCGCCGGCAAGCTCGCCGTGCTGCATCGCTTCCTGGATCCCCTTGTCCACGGCCGGGCGGAAGCTCTGCCCGATCACGCCGCCGACGATCTCGTCCACGAACTCGTAGCCTGAACGCTCCGGCAGCGGCTCGATGACGATCTCGCAGTCGCCGAACTGCCCGCGGCCGCCGGTCTGCTTCTTGTAACGGTGCCTGGCACGTGCCTCCTTGCGGATGGTCTCCAGGTAGGGGACGCGTGGCTGGTGCAGGTCGACGTCCACGCCGAAGCGGCGCTTCAGGCGGTCGACCGCGACCTCGACGTGGATCTGGCTCATCCCCGAGAGGAGCTGCTCGCCGGTCTGCTGGTCGCGCCGTAGGACGAGCGTCGGATCTTCCTCCGCGAGGCGGCGCAGCGACGTCCCGACCTTCTCCTCGTCGCCCTTGGCCTTCGGCGTGACCGCGAAGCTCATCACCGGCTCGGGGAAGTCGAGCTTCGGCGCCTCCACCTCGCGCTCGGCGTCGAGGAGCAGATCGCCGGTGGTCGTCTCCTTGAGCTTGGCGACGGCCCCGATGTCGCCGGGGCCGAACTCCGTCGCCTGCTCGTGCTCCTTGCCCTGGAGCGTGAGCAGCTGGCCGACGCGCTCCTTCGAGCGCGAGCGCGTGTTCACGACCGTCGAGTCGGAGCCGAGCGTCCCCGCGAGAACGCGGAAGAGGTTGATCCGGCCGGCGAAGGGATCGGCGACGGTCTTGAAGACGAACGCGGCAGTGCCCACGCCGTCCACGTCGATCGCGGGCGGTCGCTTCGCGGGGGAAGGGATTCCCTCGACGAGCAGGTCGAGCAGAGCCGTCGTGCCGAGGTTCTTCGTCGTCACGCCGCACGCGACCGGGAAGAGCTCGCCGCGCGTCACCGCCTCCTTGAGCGCCCTGGCAACCTCTTCCTCGCCGAGCTCCTCGCCTTCGAGGTAGCGCTCCATCAGCGCCTCGTCGGTCTCGACGACGGTGTCGAGCAGCTTCTCGCGGTACTCGGCGACCGTATCGGCCATCTCGGCGGGAATCGCCGTCGGCCCGCCCTCGCGGTCGCCTTCCGGGCTCGAGTAGGCCTTCATGTGCAGGACGTCGACGATCCCGGTCAGCTCGTGCTCGTTTCCGATCGGAAGGTGCACGGCGACGCAGCGGTCCGAGAGCGTCGTGCGGAACTGCTCGAGGGCGCGGAAGAAGTCCGCCCGCTCGCGGTCGAGCATGTTCACGAAGGCGAGACGCGGCAGGCCGAGCTCCTCGGCCCGCTCCCAGACGCGGCCCGTCTGCACCTCCACGCCCATCACGGCGCTCGCCACCACGAGCGCGCCCTCGACGACACGCAGCGCCGCCACCGTGTCACCGCCGAAGCCGGGATCGCCGGGGGTGTCGATCAGGTTGATCTTGCGCTCGTGCCACTCGAGGTGGCACAGAGAGGACGCCAGCGACATCTGGCGCCGCTGCTCGTCCTCGTCCCAGTCGGAAGTGGTCGTTCCTTGCTCGACCGAGCCCAGCCTGTTGATTGCGCCGGCCTGGAAGAGCATCGCCTCGACAAGCGACGTCTTGCCAGTGCCGCGGTGGCCGGTGACGGCGACGTTGCGAATCTTTCCGGGGTCGATGGGCATCTGCGGCAGTTCCTCCTGGGACGCGGGATCAGTGCATCGATCTTACCCCCGAGCCGCCTCTATCCTGGCCGCTCTATGTGGTGGCAGGACGCCGTCGTTTACCAGATCTACCCCCGCTCGTTTCAGGACTCGAACGGCGACGGTGTCGGTGACTTGCCGGGCATCGCGCAGCGGCTCGACCATCTCGTCTGGCTCGGCGTCGACGCCCTCTGGCTCTCCCCGATCTACCCCTCGCCGCTTGCCGACTTCGGCTACGACATCTCCGACTACACGGACGTCGATCCAGTCTTCGGGACGCTCGACGACCTCGACGCGCTGATTCGGTCCGCGCACGAGCGCGGGCTGAAGGTGCTGCTCGACCTCGTCCCTGCCCACACCTCGATCGAGCACCCCTGGTTGCGCGAGCACCCGGACTGGTACATCTGGTCACCCGTCGACGGGCCTCCGAACAACTGGGCCTCGGCGTTCGGCGGGTCGGCCTGGAGCCGAGACGAGGTGAGCGGACGCTGGTACCTGCACACGTTCTACCCCGAGCAGGTGGACCTGAACTGGCGGAACCCCGAGGTCGTGGCGGCGATGCAAGACGTGGTGCGTTTCTGGCTCGCCCGCGGCGTGGACGGCTTTCGAGTCGACGCCGTCACCGGGCTCGTCAAGGATGCCGAGCTGCGCGACGACCCACCGGCGTCGGGGAGATTCCCGCTGCCGCTCTTCGGCGAGAGCGCGGAGCTCGATCACGTCTACTCGGCCAACCGTCCCGAAATCGCCGACGCTCTGGCAGCGCTCCGCGAAGCGGCCGGTGACGCGCTGCTGGTCGGCGAGGTCTACCTCCCGACGGCGGAGCTCCCGCGCTACCTCGAGCACCTCGATCTCGTGTTCGCGTTCGAGTTCCTCTTCTCGCCCTGGAAGGTGGAGGCCCTCCGCGCCGCGATCGAGCCCGCCGCGGCGCTGCGGCGCATCGCCTGGGTGATGTCGAACCACGACTTCGGCCGGCTGGCGAGCAGAGTCGGGCCTCGGGACGTGCGCGCCGCCGCGGAGCTCTTGCTCACCCTGCCCGGAGCAGCGTTCCTCTACCAGGGAGACGAGATCGGCCTGCCCGAAGGCCCCGGCGCCGATCCGCCGCTTGACCGGGCAGGCCGAGACCCGTTCCGCCATCCGATGCAGTGGGACGCTTCTCCCACGGGCGGCTTCACCAACGGCGAGCCGTGGCTGCCGCCCGTAGACCCGCAAGAGCGCAACGTCGAGGCACAGCTCGCGGACCCGGACTCGCTCTTCCACCACTACCGCCGCCTGATCGAGCTTCGCCGCGGACTGGGCAAGGGCTTCCGCATGCTCGACTCGCCGCCCGGACGTGTCTCCTACGAGCGCGACGGCCATGTAGTGACCGTCGAGGCGCCGGCGCAGTAAGCTCTCCCGGAGGAGGGCGATCGCGCTGGCTGAGATCAAGTACGACAAGGTCTCGAAGGTCTACGACGACGGCACGCAGGCCGTCCACGACCTGGATCTCGAGATCGACGACGGCGAGCTGATGGTCGTGGTCGGCCCGTCGGGCTGCGGCAAGACCACGGCTCTCCGCATGCTCGCAGGGCTGGAGGAGATCAGTGACGGCGAGATCCTGATCGGCGACCAGGTCGTCAACGACCTGACGCCGAAGGAACGGGACGTCGCGATGGTCTTCCAGAACTACGCGCTCTACCCGCACATGACCGTCGAGGAAAACCTGGCGTTCGGGTTGAAGCTGCGCAAGCTGAAGAAGGACGACATTGCGGAGCGAGTCCAGGAGACCGCGCAGAAGCTCGAGATCGCGGAGTTCCTCAAGCGGAAGCCCCGCGCTCTCTCCGGAGGCCAGCGCCAGCGCGTCGCGATGGGGCGCGCGATCGTGCGAAACCCACAGGCCTTCCTGATGGACGAGCCGCTCTCGAACCTCGACGCGAAGCTCCGTGTGCAGATGCGGGCACAGATTCACCAGCTCCAGCGCCGTCTGGGCGTGACGACTCTGTACGTCACGCACGACCAAGTCGAGGCGATGACCATGGGCGACCGGGTAGCCGTGATGCGTGATGGACACCTGCAGCAGGTCGATACGCCGCAAGTGCTCTACGACTCCCCGGTCAACGAGTTCGTGGCGGGGTTCATCGGCTCGCCTGCGATCAACCTGGTCGAGTCAGAGCTGACACGCCGAAACGGCGGGCTCTCGGTCAGCTTCGGCGAGCACCAGTTGCCTCTGGACGAGCGGCTTGTCCGCAACCGCTCAGGGCTCGAGCGATACGTGGGAAAGACGGTGATCCTGGGGATCCGGCCCGAGAGCTTCGAGGATGCGAGCCTCGAGCCCGACGCACCGGCCGATCGAAGGATCCGGACGTTCTGCGACCTAACCGAACCGCTCGGCTCCGAGATACTCGTCTACTTCACCGCGTCCGCAACGGAGGTCGTCTCCAGCGCGGTCGGCGACGCTGCAGACGCCGAGGTACGGATCGGAGAAACCGACGACGAGGCCGCAGATCGGGCACGCATCGTCGCCCGCGTCGACCCGCATTCCCGCATCGCCGAGGGCACCGAGATCGAGCTCGTAGTCGACACGAACCGCCTCTACTTCTTCGACCCGGAAACTCGGGCCGCGATCTAGGAGGGCTTGACGAAAC
>JBARRQ010000145.1:0-2412 GCA_049644305.1 Gaiellaceae bacterium | reverse complement strand
GGCGCCGACATGGTGCTGGGCTCCCGCTTTCGCGGGAAGATCCATCGAGGCGCAATGCCTTGGGTCCACCGCTGGATCGGGAACCCGATGCTGACCGCGGTACTCAACGTCTTCTTCGGGGTCCGCGTCTCCGACGCGCATTGCGGGCTCCGGGCTATCCGGCGCTCGGTCGTGCCCAGTCTCCACCTTCAGGCGACGGGGATGGAGTTTGCGTCCGAGATGATCCTGAAGGCGGCCAAGCGGAACCTCCGCGTCACCGACATCCCGATCGACTACCGGCCGAGAGTCGGCGAGTCGAAGTTGCGCACGTGGCGCGACGGCTGGAGGCACCTGCGCTTCATGCTGATCCACAGTGCGACGTTCCTCTTCCTCATTCCGGGAGCGGTTCTCCTCCTGCTCGGGCTGGCCGTGCTGATCCCGATGAGCGCCGGCCCGATCACGGTCTTCGGGCTCACGCTGCACATCCACGCCATGATCGTCGGCTCAACGGCGACGCTGGTCGGGGCGCAGATCGTGCAACTCGGCCTCTTCGCCCGCACCTACGCTGTGCTCTACCTGGGCGACCGCGACCGCCTGCTCGAGTGGCTCTGGAAACGGCTGCGTCTGGAGCATGGCCTTCTCATCGGCGGGGCGCTCGCACTCGCCGGCTTCGGCGTGCTCCTCGGGATCTTCGTCGAATGGGCCGCGAGCGGCTTCGGCGCGCTCTCCCGCGCCTACCTCGCGCTACTCGGGCTTACGCTGGCCGGGCTCGGCGTCCAGACCGTCTTTGCCTCGTTCTTCCTCAGCGTGCTCGGCCTGCGCAGCGATTTCGTCCTCGAGGCACAGGACCAGGCCGCTGGGAAGGAGAAACTGGCGGTCGGCGTAGGCTCCGAACGCGCGTTGTAAGGGCTCGGCCGACGTGACAGCCGCCGCGAGTTGGCTGGGTGCCCTCTATCGCCGCGCGAAAGGCGCACACCCGCGCCCCGACGACGTCGTCCGAGACTTCCACCGTCTCTACTACGACTCCGCATCGCGGACTTGGTCAAACACGCGCTGGCTCGGGACGCCTGCGCAGAAGTGCCCCCTCGATCTGTGGGTTTACCAGGAGATCCTGTACGAGCTCCGGCCCGCGGTGATCGTGGAGTCCGGAACGGCCAACGGCGGAAGCGCACTCTTCCTCGCATCGGTGTGCGATCTCCTTGGCCACGGCGAAGTCATCTCCATCGACGTCCTCGAGCAGGAGCGGCCCAGCCATGATCGCGTCACCTACCTGAGCGGTTCATCCGTGGCGCCCGAGATCCGCGCGCGGGTGACTGCGCTGGTGGGCGATCGCCGGCCGGTGCTGGTGATCCTGGACTCCGACCACAGTCGCGATCACGTGCTCGAAGAGTTGCGGTCCTACGCGCCGCTCGTGACTCCGGGAAGCTACGCGATCGTCGAGGACACGAACGTCAACGGCCACCCCGTTCTGTCGGAGTTCGGTGCAGGGCCGATGGAGGCCGTGGATCAGTTCCTGCGGGAATCGACCGAGTTTGCGATCGATGCGGACCGCGAGAAGTTCTTCCTCACGTTCAACCCGCGCGGGTTCCTTCGGAAGCGTTGAGGCGGAGCCAGCGCGGCCACCTCTAGGCAGGACCGGCTGCCGGCATGCGCTCCATTTGCTGTGCGTGCCTCTCGATGCATGCGTCGATCAGATCGAGGTGCTCGCGCATCCAGTCGGTCGTGCTGCGCAAGCCCGCTTCGAGCTGCGTCTCGCCCTCGAAGCCGAGCACACGCCTGGCCTTCTCCGTACTCCCGAAACGATGGCCTGAGCGGTCCCACGCGCGCGGTGGCAGCAGCTCGACCGGCGTCGAGCTGCCGGTGACCTCGTTGACGAGCTCTGCCAGTTCCTGGATCGACGTCTCACCGCCACTCGCGAGGTTGTAGACCTCGCCCGGCGCGCCTCGCTCGGCGCAGAGCAGCAGGCCTCGCACAATGTCGCCGACGTAGATGAAATCGCGCGTCGCCCTGCCCGCGTTCTCAAGCTCGAGCGGCAAGCCTTTGAGCGCCCGGTAGACGAACGTCGGCGTGACATTGCGCCACACGGTCGCAGGCGTTCCGCGCCAGCGCCCGGCCCCGAGGATCTCGCCCGGCCCGTAGACGTTCTGGAAGCGCGCCCGGACCGTCGGCACGCCGTGCCGCGAGTGGTAGTAGACGGAGTAGAGCTCGCCGACAACCTTCGAGATCTGGTACGGGCTGTCGAGATCGAGTGGCACCGGCCCATCCTCCGTCGTCGCCTCGGCCTCTCCGTACGTGTGCGGCGCGAGCGTGCACCCGGAGGCCGCGTAGACGAGCTTCTCGAGGCGGCCGAAATCCTTTACGTGCTCGTACAGCTTCAGCGTCGTAATGAGATTGTTCTCGTGGTCGGCGATCGGATCGACGATCGAGCTCTGG
>JBARRQ010000144.1:0-3525 GCA_049644305.1 Gaiellaceae bacterium | reverse complement strand
AATGCCGCTGTGCGCCCGGCCACCGCCGAGAAGAAAATCCGCGAGCACGCGCTCTCGTTTCCCGAGGCCTACGAGGATCGCCCGTGGGGTGATTTCCCGGTGTTCAAAGTAGGTGCGAACAAGGTCTTCGGCTGGGCGGTGGTCGAGGACGGCGCGGTCCACGTCACCGTGAAGCTGACGGCCGACGAGCGCGAGATCGCGCACCTCCTGCCCTATGTGCGCACGGCCAGGTACGTCGGTCGCTACGGCTGGATCACGGCTGCGGTCACGGACGGCGAGTCGCTCGAGGCGGCCCTCGAGTGGCTACGGGAGTCGTACTGGCTCAAGTGCCCTGCAGAGCTGAAGGCCTCCGTCGAAGGCGACGATTAGTCGGCTTCCTCGTTGCGGTCGTCCTCGCGAGGCGCAGAAGTATCCTGATCTTCCAATGAAGGTCCGTCTTCCCGACTCGAGCGAGCTCGAGCTCCCCGCCGGCGCAACGGGGCTCGACGCCGCGCAGGCGATCGGCCCGAAGCTCGCCGAGGAGGCCGTGCTTCTGCGGTCGAACGGCCACGTCCAGGACCTCCGGCTTCCACTCGAGGAAGGCCAGCGGATCCAGATCCTGACGACTCGCGACACACAGGACCCGGATGCGCTCTACGTCCTGCGGCACTCCGCCGCGCACCTGCTCGCCGAGGCCGTCCGGCGCCTCTATCCGGGCACGAAGATCGCCATCGGGCCGCCAATCGAGAACGGCTTCTACTACGACTTCGAGTTCCCCGAGCCGATCGGCGAGGAGGCGCTCGGACGGATCGAGGAAGAGATCCGGCGCGAGCTCGCCGAAGGGCGCTCCTGGAACCGGCAGGAGGTCAGCGCGGAAGAGGCCAAGCGCTACTTCGCCGAGCACGGCGAGAGCTACAAAGTGGAGCTCGTCGACACCGCCGACGGCCCGATCACCTTCTACACGCAGGGCGACTTCACGGATCTCTGCCGAGGCCCGCATCTGCAGAACTCGAAGCCGATCGAGGCGATCAAGCTGACGGGCCTCGCGGGTGCCTACTGGCGCGGTGACGAGAAGAACCCGCAGCTGACGCGGATCTACGGCACGGCGTTCTTCAGCCAGGAAGACCTCGACGCCTATCTGGAGCGCCTGGAGGAGGCGAAGCGCCGCGACCATCGTCGGCTCGGGCCGCAGCTCGATCTCTTCCACTTCTCCGAGCACTCGCCGGGCTCGGCGCTCTGGCACCCGAAGGGCATGGTGATCTGGGACGAGCTGGAGAAGATCCGCCGCGCCGAGAACGCGAGGCGCGGCTACCTCGAGGTGCAGACGCCGATCATCTACGACGCCCAGACGTTCATCACCTCCGGGCACTTCCCCAAGTACGAGGACCTGATGTTCAAGCTCGAGGTCGACGAGCGGCCCTGGGCGATGAAGGCGATGAACTGCCCCGGCCACATGCTCCTCTTCGGCAGCCGGATCCGCAGCTACCGCGAGCTGCCGATCCGCTACGCCGAGCCGGCGCCCCTGCACCGGAACGAGCTGACCGGGACGCTCCACGGGCTGCTTCGCGTCCGGAAGCTGCAGCAGGACGATGCGCACATCTTCTGCACCGAGGAGCAGATCCAGGACGAGATCGCAGACGTCGTCGACTACGCGCGCACGCTCTACGCCCTCTTCGAGCTGCGTGCGAGCGCGGAGCTCTCGACACGCCCGGACAACAAGCTCGGCACCGACGAGCAGTGGGACATGACCGAGAGCGCACTGGAGGAGGCGTTGAAGCTCAACGAGATCCCGTACGAGATCGCCGCCGGCGAGGGCGCCTTCTACGGCCCGAAGATCGACCTCCACATGGAGGACGCTCTCGGACGGAAGTGGCAGATGGGCACGATCCAGCTCGACTCGCAGATGCCCTCGCGCTTCGGGCTCACCTACATGGGGCCCGACAACCAGGAGCACCCGCTCTACGTCGTCCACCGCGCGCTCTACGGCTCCTTCGAGCGCTTCATCGGGATCCTGATCGAGCACTACGCCGGCGCGTTCCCGTTCTGGTTGGCGCCGGTGCAGATCCGGATCGTTCCGGTGGGTGAGGGTCACCGCGGCGCCGCACACGAGCTTGCCGGGAAGCTTGCCGACTACCGAGTCGAGGTCGACGAGCGAGACGAGACCGTCGGCAAGCGGATCCGGGACGCCGAAGTCGAGAAGATCCCGTACTTGATCGTCTACGGCGACAAGGAGTCCGACGAGTCGCTGGCCGTGCGCGAGCGCGGGGGAGAGCAGTCCACGAAATCGCTGGACGAGCTCCGCGCGCACCTTGCTACGCTTAGATCCTGATTAAGCAGGGGCCCACCCTCACCTCCCAAGCCGAGCGCTTCGCGGAGGTTGAACCGAGTCGGATGGATGAGGATTCAGGGCCGCTGCTTGCAGCGGTCTTGTCGTTCGAGAAGGAGGAAGCTGAGAACTTGGTGAAGGGCATTTGAGACCACGCCGGACGGTCGAGCCAGACCGGGCACCGGTTCCGCAAGCCCGAATCAACGAGATGATCCGCGCGCCGAAGGTCAGGCTGATCGGCGAGAACGGAGAGCAGCTCGGGATCAAGGACTCTGACGAAGCTCGGGAGTACGCGTGGGACAAGAATCTCGACCTCGTCGAGGTCGCCGCGCAGGCGGATCCGCCCGTCGCGAAAGTGATGGACTACGGCAAGTACCGCTACGAGCAGGAGCAGAAGGCCAAGCTCGCCCGGAAGCACCAGGTCTCGATCAACGTAAAGGAGATCAAGCTCAGGCCCAAGATCGGAATCCACGACTACAACACCAAGAAGGCCCACGTCCAGCGCTTCCTCAACCAGCGCGCGAAGGTCAAGGTGACCATCATGTTCCGCGGGCGGGAGACGACACATCCCGAGCGCGGGCGAGACCTGCTGATGCGCCTGGCGGAGGATGTGAAGGAGATCGGGCAGATCGAGTCGCCCCCACTCCTCGACGGCCGCAACATGGTGATGGTCCTGGCGCCGACAAGGAACGCGGGAGTCAAGAGAGACGATGCCAAAACAGAAGACACACAGCGGAGCGAAGAAACGGTTCCACGTGACCGGAACGGGCAAGCTCCGTCGCCGGCGGGCGATGAAGAGCCACCTGCTCGAGAAGAAGTCGGCTAAGCGGAAGCGCCGCTTCCGGCGTCAGGAGGACGTGAGCCCGGCCGACGTCCGGTCCGTGAAGAGGCTGCTCGGGAGGTAGTGCAGTGCCACGCGTAAAGCGCTCAGTCCACGCACGCAAGAAGCGCCGCAAGGTGCTCGGACAGGCCCGCGGGTACTGGGGCCAGAAACACTCGAGCTACAAGCGCGCCAAGGAGCAGCTCGACCATTCGCTCGCGTACGCGTACCGCGACCGCAAGAACAAGAAGCGCACGTTCCGGCGGCTCTGGATCATGCGGATCAACGCGGCTGCGCGGCGCGAAGGGCTCTCGTACAACCAGTTCGTAGCCGGGCTGCGCAAGGCTGAGATCCCGCTCGACCGCAAGGTGCTCGCCGACCTCGCCGTCAGTGACCCGGC
>JBARRQ010000143.1:0-1546 GCA_049644305.1 Gaiellaceae bacterium | reverse complement strand
CCTTCGGGCCGCCGCTGCTTTAACGTGGGGGAACCCCTGGTTCGCCCACGCGCCCCCTCCTTGCAGCCGGTGCCGGTCCGCTGATGGTGGCGGAGCCGGCGATTGCTTCAAACGTGGCGGGAATACGAACGAACCGGCTCTCGTCTATGGACGAAAGTAGGCGTGATCCCTACAGTTCCCGGAACCGATTTCAGGGAGAGCCCCGTGGACCTCGAGACCGGCAGAGTGAAGCTCACCGACCTGGCCGCTTGCGGAGGCTGCGCTGCCAAGTACTCGGCTGCGCGGCTCGAGCAACTGCTGGCCGGTTTCGTGCCGCCCGAGGCCGAGAACCTCCTCGTGGGTCTCGCCCCGGCCGACGACGCGGCCGTCTACCGGCTAGACGACGAGCGGGCGCTGATCTTCACGCTCGACTTCTTCCCGCCGGTCGTCGACGACCCGACGGACTACGGGGCGATTGCGGCGACCAACGCGCTGAACGACGTCTTCGCGATGGGCGGCACGCCGCTGCTCGCGCTTTCGATCGCTGCCTTCCCCGAGGAGCTCCCGATCGAGATGCTCGCCGAGATCTTCGCCGCGGCAGACGCCCAGGTGCGCGCGGCCGGCGGCCTGCTGGCCGGCGGCCACACGATCCGGGACGCGGAGCCGAAGTACGGGCTCGCCGTCATAGGGACCGTCCATCCCGACGCGATCTGGCAAAAGAATGGCGCTCGCCCGGGCGACGTGCTGTTCCTGACCAAGCCGCTAGGGACGGGATTGATCATGAGCGGCTACAAGCGCGGGGAGGCGGGGACGCAGCAGCTCGAGCGCGCGATTCGCTGGATGCGAACCCTGAACAACGAGGCGGCGGACGTCCTGCGCGGCCTGGAGCCCAACGCGGTCACGGATGTCACGGGGTTCGGCCTCTTCGGGCACGCGCACGAGATCGCGGAGCGGAGCGGCGTGCGGGTCCTTCTGGAGTCCGCGCGCTTCCCGGCGATCGACGGCGCGCTCGATCTCGCGCGGCACGGCGTCCGGACGAGCGGCGACCCCCGCAACCGTGATTTCGCCGGGCCGCACATCGAGCTGGACGGGGTCCCGGAGACGCTCGTCGCGCTGGGTTACGACCCGCAGACCGCCGGCGGACTGCTGGTCTCGGTCCGGAGCGAGCACGGGGCCGCACTCGAGGCGGAATTCACCTCGCGCAAGCTCTTCATTCGTCGCGTCGGGCGGGTCGAGGAGGGCCAGGGCGTCGTCGTCGAGTGATCGCCCGGCTTCCCTCGGATACCTGGGGCGGCGCTGGCGGTGCGGTGCCGGAGGGGACAGTGTTTCTTGACACGGCCCCGGAGAGCACTGTGCCGACAGCGGCGTCAGGCGGTCGCGGAGCCCGGCTCCGCCGGGCGTGAGCGAACGCCGGCCAGGAATCCGAGGGATGATCCATGGGCGGTTCCAGCCTTTTCATAACGGACACCTCGAGTACCTGAAGGGCGCCGCCGCTCGGTGCGACGAGCTCTTCGTCGGGATCACGAATCCTGATCCGTCGCGGATCAGGCCGGAGGGCTCCGACCCG
>JBARRQ010000142.1:0-37623 GCA_049644305.1 Gaiellaceae bacterium | reverse complement strand
TTGCCCCAATCCTCGCAACGGCGGCCGAGGCCGGCGATCCGTGCATCGAGCCCCGCGTACCGAATGGCCGACGGGCCCATGTCGACGCCACGCCGCCCGGCACCGAGGTCGAGCGCCGCGCCGATGATCGCGACCGGACGTGGTTGCGCCTCCACCGAGGCAAGGCTAGCTTTGTCTCCGCATGCACAATCGTTCGCCGGAGGGGCCCGAGAGCCGAATCCGTGTTCTGATCGCCGACGACGACAACGCGTTCCTGGACTCGCTCCGCAATCTGATCGACCGGCAGCCGGAGCTCTCGGTCGTGGGCGCCGCGTTCGACGGGCTCGCGGCGATCGAGCTCGCCGACGACCTCGAGCCGGACGCGATCGTGATCGACCTCCACATGCCCCTGCTCGACGGCGTGACGGCGGCCGCCCGGCTGCGCCGCGACCACCCCAGCCTCTGTCTGATCGCGCTCACCGGCGATGCAGCACCGGCGCTCCACCGAGCAGCCCGCGAGGCGGGTGCCGACGAGGTGCTGCTGAAGAACGAGCTCGTCGAGGGGCTACTCGATCGCCTCGCGACGGTTCGCGCCGGCGCGTGAGGTGGCGAGGGCCGGAATCGAACCGGCGACACCACGGTTTTCAGCCGTGTGCTCTACCAACTGAGCTACCTCGCCTCGCAGCGGCAGTGTAGCCGCGCCCTGCGCAAATAAAGGACGTCCGGGCCGGTGCTACCGCGCCGCGAACGTCCTTTGCGCGCAGCCTAGCTCCGGCCGCCCTTGCGGACAAGAACCGCGGTCCCGGAGCCTTGCTGAAATTCCGCAAAATCCGCGAAACCGCGGCGCACGAGCTCCGAGCGGAGCCGTTCTGGCGGCACCCAGATCGGCGTCTCGGGCCCAGCCGAGAACGTGAAGGCAACCCAGCCGCCCGGCGCGGTGACACGCGCGAGCTCGTCGAAGAACGGGATCATGTTCGCGAGCGAGACGAGATCGAAAGTCTCCCCCGGGTACGGCAGGCGCTCGGCGTCGGCCTGCTCGAAGCGGACGCGGCCTGCGAGCTCCGGCGGCATCTTTCGGCGAGCTTCGTCGAGCATGCGACCGGAGACGTCGACCCCGACGACCTCGGCCTCCGGGAAGCGGCGGGCGATCGCGAGTGCTGCCGCCCCTGTGCCGGTTCCGAGGTCGAGGACGCGCCTCGGCGAGCTCGGGATGGTCTCGAGGGCGCGTTCCAGCGGTGCGAGCGCATCGGGGCTGCGGATCGAGTCCCAGGATGACGCGAGCCGGTCGAACTGCTTGCGAATCGGCCCGCGAAAGGCCCGCCAGAGCCCCGGCCGTGCGACAACGGCGTTCGTCGCCACGCGCGCAAGCCGCCGGCCGAACTGCCGCTCGAGATCCCGCAGGCTCACGGCGCGCGCAGGTTGATCCGCACGTCCTGGCCCGGGCCGGCCCCGAATGTCTCTGCCGCGCTGCCGCCGCTGAGAGCGATCGCGACGTTCCGGTAGGCGTCCTCGTAGAGGATGATGTCCCCGGGCCGCGCGTCCGCGAACGTGCGAGCCGCCACGGCGTAGTAGCGCTCGAGCGCGAGCTCCAGCTCGACCCTCACGCCCGGGAGCACATCCGCCTGCTCGAGGTGCTCTCGCCTCAGGTTGAGCTGCACGTTGCCGAAGTGGTCGACGTAGAGCACCGTCGCGCGGATTCGGTTCTGGCCGACCTCGGGCTCGGGCACGTCGATGCGAATCAGGGCCTGCGGGTCGATGGGCGGCCCCAGCTTGTCGACCGTGACACCGCGGGAGAGGTGTGCCGCGGCCGGCGAGAAGAGGTCGCGGCCGTGGAACGTGCGGGAGACGCTGTCGAGCGCGTACTCGGGGTTCGCCAGCTCATGGGCGGCTTCAATCCCGCCGAGGCGGTCGGCCGCTGGGAGTAGGAGACCGTTGTCCGGGCCGACGAGGAGGCGACCCTCGCCGGTCCGCAGCGCCAGCGCCCTGCGGTGTCCGCCCACGCCGGGGTCGACAACAGCGAGGTGGACACCTTCGGGCATGTACGGCAGCGTGTTGGACAGGACGAGTGCGCCCTGGAGCACGTGCTGAGGCGGTATGCCGTGTGTGATGTCGATGATCTCCGCCTCGGGTGCTATTCGCTTCATTACGCCGTGGCACGTCCCGACGAAGTCGTCCTGGAGGCCGAAGTCCGAGAGGAAGGTGATGAACACGGCAGGACTCTAGTGCTTGACAGTTTTTGCGAAACGGAGTAGCACTCCCCTGAGGGAGGGGAGATGAGGCGGAGAGCGACAGCGCTGGCGATCGTCGCAGCCATCTGTCTTTGGGGAGCAGCGGTCGGAAGCCAGGCGCACGACACGGCCGTGACCGGGAAGTGCAAGGTCGTGGTCAAGAACGTGCACGGGAAGAAGCGCAAGGTGCGAGTCTGCAAGCCGTCCCCGCTGATCCACGTCTCACTGAAACTCGATTCGGGCAAGCGGAGGAGCGCGGCGCTGACGGTTGCCGCCGGAGGAACGGTAACGGCCGCAGCGGCCCACGGCCTCAAGCTCACACTGACCATCGCTGCAAACGCCCTTCCGGCCGACACGACCGTGACGCTCACACCAGTCGTCGCGATCGGCGGCGTGAGCGGCAAGCTGATCGCCGCCGCGCAACTCGGCCCCGAGGGGCTCGTGCTGGCAAAGCCCGCTACTTTGACGATCTCCGGTGGACGGGCCTCCGGCTCGGTCAGCGGCCTTGCCTGGTTCGGCAGCGGGAAGTACGCGCAGCGCTACCGGGTCGCACAGGCGGCCGGGAAGCTAGTCGTCTCGATCCTCCACTTCTCGGGGGGCGGCGCGTACCAGGGCCCGATCGGCGGCCTGCCGGCCGTACGCGACACGCAGATCTCCTTCTACAAGAACGTGCTGCTGCCGAAGCTGAACGAGGCGCAGGGGAGCGACTCGGCTTTCCAACAGGCGGTCGCGCTCGACCTCAGCTGGGAACGCGGCTTCGAGCTGATCGGCGACAAGAGCTTCATGTCCGAGGAGCGGGCACACGCGAAGAAGCTGATCAAGCAGGCCTTCCTGAACCAGATCAAGCGGTCTTACGAGAGCTGCAAGACGAAGCACGACGTCGGCAAGGAGCTACGCAACCTTCTTGCCTACGCGCGCCAGGCGCAGGGTGGGGCTACTCTCCTCTTGGAGGACGCCCGGGCCGCCAAGGAGATCGAGGGTCTCGCCAACGAGGACGCGACAAAGTGCGGCAGCTTCCAGCTCGACTTCGAGACCGTGATCAAGGTGAGCGCCACCATCCCCGATGCAGGAGGCGCCACGTCCACGAGCCAGGTCCGCGTTCTCTCGCTCCACATCCAGGCCGTCGGCTCGACGATCGACCAGGTCGTTCCCTCGCCGGCGTCGCAGCCCCTGGACTACCTAACGTGGGAATACCTCAGCCACCCCGACGTGCCCGGCACAAATCCCTGCAAGCACCTTGAGGCGAACGGAATTCGGCTGATCGATCCCTTCTCGGTCGAGCGACTCGACCTCACGCCCGACGACTCGTCGGTGACGATGGACATCTCGGTTGGCTCTGCGGCGGAGAAGGTCATTTGGAAGCCATGCGGCACCGACGGCGGCGAGACATCCTTCTATAACTCGAGCCTCTACCACCTCCACCAAAGCGAGCTGAACGGCGGTGGGTACGAGCGGTTCCGCATCACCGGCTGGTCCGTCCTCCACGGATCCGTGTATGCGCGGAAGACCTATCAGCAGATGACCTCGTTCACCGTTTCGGACGTCACGTACACGCCGACGGAGACGACGACGCTCGACCTCAAGCACACGCCCGAGTGACAGCAGCGACCAGGCCCTCCAGATCCTGCGTCCAGGCCTCGGCGACGACGGCGATTCCTTCGTTCTGGGCTGCGGCTGTCGTCTGCGGGCCAATTGAGACCGCCGGCGTCGAGCGGCCCAAGCCCGCGTAGGCGCGCGCGGCGGAAGTTGAGGCGAGTACGACGAGGTCGGCATCGGGGAATCCCGCCGGCCGCAGCTCCCTGGTCCGATAGAGCGGGACGACGTCGGCGTCGAGCGCATCGACGAGCACACGCCGGGCGCCCTCGGCGCCGACGAAGAGAACGCGGCCGGCGGGCCGCGGCAGCTCGCCCAGTAGCCCTTCCTGGGTCGAGACCGAGGCGACGAGATCCGGAGGCTCGGGAAGCGCGGCGGCGGTGCCGGAACCGATCGCGGCGATCCGCTCCGGGCGTCCGCGCATGCGCCGCGCCAGCTCACGAGCTCCGTTGGCGCTGGTGACGATGACCCAGTCGTAGCCGGAGACGTCGACTTCGGCGGGTCCCGTGGGCTCGATCTCGATCAGTGGACAGACGACGACTTCGTGGCCGAGGGCCTCTAGCCGCATGACCAGCGGCTCGGCCTGGTCGCGCGGCCGCGTGACGACGATCTTCACGCGCCTGCGAACACGGCGAGCTCGGCCGCCAGGGCGGCGGGATCGTCACCGCTCCGGCGCTCGACCCAGCTTCCGTCCTCCGCGGCGACGAGCGCCGTGAGCGTCTCGCCGTCGTGGTGGGCCGCGACCGGCGCCAGGCACCCGCCGCCGAGAGCGAACACGCAGGCGCGTTCCGCCTCCACGCGGCGGCGAGTCTCGCCGTCGTCGGCCCCGGCGACGCGCTCCTCCTCACCTGCCCGCACCTGCAGCGCGAGCGATCCCTGCCCCGCCTCGGGCAGCAGCTCGCCGGGCGAGAAGCGACGCCCGATCTCCGCCGACAGGCCGAGCCGGTCGAGCCCGCAACACGCGAGCACGATCGCATCGAGCCCGCGCTCGCCTCGTTTCCGGAGCCGCGTGTCGATGTTGCCGCGCAGCGGCTCGATCGACAGTTCGGGCTCAAGCGCAAGCAGCTGTGCGCGGCGCCGAATCGACGCCGTCCCGACCCGCATCCCGGCCCGGAGCTCCGAAGCTCCGCAGAGCGCGTCACGAGGGTCCTCCCGCTCCAGGTAAGCGCCCACCGCGAGGCCCTCCGTGTCGCTGGAGGTCATGTCCTTCGCGGAGTGGACCGCCACGTCGACCCGCCCTGCGAGCAGCGCCTCCTCGATCTCCTTCACGAAGACCCCGCGGGAGCCGATTTCGCCAAAGGGCTTCGAGCGGTCGCGGTCGCCCGCAGTCGTGATCGGAACCAGGGCGATCTCCACCCCCGGCCGCCGCAGCCGCGAGGCCGCCAGCTCCGCCTGCGTCAGCGCGAGGCGCGAGCCGCGCGAGCCAATCCGCAACAGCAACTAGGCCGAGACCTTCTCCCGCTCTTCCACCCGTTCGGCTCGCCTGCGCGCCAGCTCGGCCAGCTCGTCGACGTCACGCTCGAGCCGGGCGAGCTTCGCTGCGACGATCGCGACCCACGCCAGGACCGCGACGAAAACGACGAGGTAGGCGGCCGCGACGTACTTCTCTCCCGCACTCAAGCCAGTAGCTCCCGCAGCTCGCGCAGCCGGGCATCCAGTCGCTTGCCCACGAGCTCGATCCGGTACATCGTCGCCGCCAGCGCCAGCAGCCCCGCCCAGGAGACGCAGAAGGCGAGGAACATCGACCCGGACATCTGCGGGCCGTGCGTCGTGAAGACGGTCGGGTGGATGTAGTCATTCGCGATCCTGATCGAGAGCCAGCTGACCGGGATCAGGACGACGCCGAAGAGCGCGTAGACCGCGCTCATGTTCGCCCGCGCCGGTCCCGGCTCGACCGAAAAGCGGAGCATGAAGTACGCCGAGTAGAAGAGGAACAGGATGAGGAACGTCACGAGCTGGTTCGAGCTCCAGCTCCACCAGTGGCCCCAGGAGATGCGGGCCCAGATCGAGCCGGTCAGCAGAGTCAGCGCGCCGAAGATGACGCCCTGGTGGATCGCCGCGTAGCTCTCGAGATCTGCGCCGGGCGGGCGCGAGCGGAGATGCTGGAACGCCTTCAAGGCGCCCCAGGCGAAGCAGGCGTACGAGGTCAACGCGATCGGGACGTGGATGTAGAAGATCTTCTGGGAGAGACCCTGGTCGGCGTCGACCGGGGCGTAGAAGAAGACGAGGGCGAGCGCGGCGCCCATGAGCAAGGCGGAGGCGGCCGCGAGTGCGGGGAGCGGAATATGGCGCAGCCGGAGGAGCACGAAATCGCTGCAATGATCGCAGAACGGCCTCGGCTAGACTCGCGCCGTGGCTGACCTCGGCCGCGCGGCCCTCATCGTCGCCTTCGGGCTCGCCCTCTACACCGCGGTTGCGGGCAGCCTCGCCGCGTACCGCGGGCGGCGCCGTCTGCACGAGTCGGCTCGCAACGCGCTCGTCGGCGCGTTCGCCGCGACAGCCGTCGGAGCGCTGGTACTCCTCAACGCGTTCAGGACGCGCGACTTCTCGTTTACCTACGTCGCCGAGCACTCGAGCCGCAAGCTGCCGTTCCCGTATTCCTTCACGGCCTTCTGGGGCGGGCAGGAGGGCTCGCTCCTCCTCTGGCTCCTGGTGCTGACCGCACTCGGCTCGGCTGCGGTGCTTCTGAACCGGCGGCTCATCCGCCGCCTCCTCCCCTGGACCGTCCCGGTGCTCGGCGGCATCGCCGCCTTCTTCGCCTTCGTGCTGGCGTTCGTGGCCAGCCCCTTCGCGCGCGGAGTCGCTCCGGCCGACGGCTCCGGACTGACGCCGAGCCTGCAGAACCCCTACATGATGATCCACCCGCCGCTCCTCTACCTCGGCTACGTGGGGCTGACGATTCCGTTCGCATTCGCCGCCGGCGCGCTCCTCTCCGGGCGTACTGACGAGCGCTGGATCGTCGCCACACGTCGCTGGACGCTGCTCGCGTGGGCCGCGCTCGGCATCGGCATCCTGCTGGGAGCCAAGTGGGCCTACGAGGAGGTCGGCTGGGGCGGCTACTACGGCTGGGACCCGGTCGAGAACGCGGCGCTGATGCCGTGGCTGGCCTCCACCGCCTTCCTGCACTCGGTGATGGTGCAGGAGAAGAAGAACACGCTGCGCGTCTGGAACGCTGTGCTCGTCTCGCTCGCCTTCTGCCTCTCGCTCTTCGGCACCTTCCTAACCCGGAGCGGGGTGCTCAGCTCGATCCACAGCTTCGCCCAATCGTCGATCGGGCCCTGGTTCCTCGGCTTCATCGGCGTCGCCGCGGCCTTCTCGATCACGCTGATCTTCTGGCGTCTGCCGCTGCTGCGGACGCACACGCGACTGGAGTCTCTCGCCTCTCGCGAGGCCGCCTTCCTCTACAACAACCTGCTCCTCGTCGGCTTCACGCTGACCGTGCTTTGGGGTGTCGCCTTCCCGTTGCTCTCCGAGGCTGTCCGCGGAGAGCGGATCACGGTCGGACCGCCGTACTTCGACTTCTTCCTGCGGGTCTTCGGGTTACCGCTGCTGCTGCTGATGGGCATCGGCCCGCTCGTGGCCTGGCGGCGCAGCTCGCTGCGAGCGCTCGGCGCGAGCCTCGCCTGGCCCGCCGCGGTGGCGCTCACGGCGGGCGGAATCCTGATCGGCTTCGGCGCGGGCTCGAGCCGGCCGGGCCTCGTCGCGTACACCTTCGCGATCTTCGTGCTCGCCGCGATCGTTCTCGAGTTCGCCCGCGGAACGAAGGCGCGCAAGGCGCTCGGCGAGGCCACCTGGCTCGGCGCCTTCTCCTCGCTGGTCGGCCGAAACCGCCGCCGCTACGGCGGCTACGTCGTGCACGCGGCCATCGTCCTGCTCGCGATCGGTGTCGCCGGCAACGCCTACGGCGCGACGAAGGTGCGCCACCTCGCGCCGGGCGAGACGATGGCCATCCGCGGCTACCGGCTCACCTACCTGGGCACGATCGTGCGTCAGGGGCCGAACAACGTCGAGGAGCGGGCGAGGCTCGCCGTGTCGCGCGGAGGCGACCGGCTCGGTGTCCTCATGGCCGGCAAGAACAGCTACCCGGCCGAGCAGCAGGTCTCGAACGAGGTCGCGATCCGCTCGGACTGGTTGCGCGCAGAAGACCTGTTCGTGATCGGCGACCAGTTCAACAAGGACGGGACCGTCGTCCTCAAGGTGCTCGTCAACCCGCTCGTCGACCTCGTGTGGCTCGCGGGCCTCGTCTTCCTCTTCGGCTCGCTGATCGCGATGTGGCCGGACCAGCGTGAGCAGAGGCGACTCGCACGCCGGGCCGAGCCGCTGCCGGCGGCGACGTGAGCAAGCGGGCCCTCCAGCTCGACGGCGGGACGTTCATCACGGACGGCGGCCTCGAGACGACGCTCGTCTTCCACGGCGGGTTCGAACTGCCCCACTTCGCCTCGTTCGTCCTGCTGGACGATCCCGACGGCGTCGAGGCGCTGCGCGCGTACTACCGTGCGTACCTCGAGATCGCGCGCTCGCGCGAGGTCGGAATCATCCTCGACACGCCGACCTGGCGCGCGAACCGCGACTGGGGCGAGCGGCTCGGGTACGCACCGGAGGCGCTCGCGGACCTGAACCAGCGTGGCGTGGCCCTGCTCGAAGAGTTCCGGTCGCACGAGCTCCTGATCAGCGGTTGCATCGGCCCCCGCGGCGACGGCTACCGAGTCGAGAGCGTGATGAGTGCCGAGGAGGCGCAGCGATACCACGCACCTCAGGTCGAGACCTTCGCCCGGTCGAGCGCCGATCTCGTGAGCGCGCTCACGCTGACGTACGTCGACGAGGCGATCGGCATCGTCCGGGCCGCGCAGGCGGCAGATGTCCCGGCCGTGATCTCGTTCACCGTCGAGACCGACGCGCGGCTGCCGAGCGGCCAGGCTCTCGGCAGGGCCATCGAGCAGGTCGACGAGGAGACGGACCGCGCGGCGGCCTTCTACATGATCAACTGCGCCCACCCCACGCACCTCGCAGACGCCCTCGAGCCCGCGCCGTGGCTCGAGCGGCTGCGCGGGCTACGCGCGAACGCCTCGAAGAAGAGCCATGCCGAGCTCGATGGGGCGGAGGAGCTGGACGAGGGCGACCCGGCCGAGTTGGCGGCGTCCTACCGCGAGCTCCGCGACCTCCTGCCGAGCCTGAACGTCGTCGGCGGCTGCTGCGGCACCGATCACCGCCATGTCGACGCCATTTGTGCCGCCGTCACTCGGTGACGACGTACTCGAACGAAGCCCACGCGAGCAGCGCGAAGATCAGGTCGTAGAGGGCGAGCAGGCCGAGGTAGCTGCCCGAGCCCTTGACGCTCGCCCCGACGCCGCCGATCACGATCGGTAGCGCAAGCGGGAGGAAGAGCAGGGGCAGGAGCAGCTCGCGCGCGCGGCCGGCGGCTGCCATCGCGGAGAGCAGAGTCCCCACCGCGCAGATGCCGAGGTCGGCCAGGAGCACACCGCCGACCGTCGCCCAGCCGACCGGCGAGAAGAAGAGCGCGAACGCCGGCAGCGCTACGACCTCCGCCGCGGCCAGGAAGGCGAGCATCGCGATCCCCTTCGCCAGCCAGATCGTGCTGCGGTCGCATGGCGCGAGCACGAGCGCGTCCAGCAGCCCCTGCTCCCGTTCGGCAACGAACGCCCGCCCGAGCCCGAGCAGTGCCGTGAACACGATCGCGACCCAGAGCAGCCCGAACTCGGCCAGCCGCGAGGAGCCTGAGGGCAACGCGAAATGGAAGACGGCGAGGATCGAGAGCACGAAGAGCAGCATCGCGGGCAGCGTGTCGCGGGCCCGCAGCTCCAGCCGCAGGTCCTTGCGGGCCAGAACAGCCGCGTCGCCGAGGTAGCGGATCACGTCAGCGCGAGCCTCCCGCTGGAAAGCGCTGCGACGCGCTGGGGGTCGTGCGTCGCCACAACCAGTGTCCGTCTCTCACGCATCGCCGCCAGCTCCCGGTCGAGGAGCGCCACGCCGTCCTCGTCGAGGCCCGCGAAGGGCTCGTCCAGTATGAGGAGGTCCGGCTTGTGCAAGAGCGCCCGGCACAGCGCGAGGCGCTGCAGCTGGCCGCGGGAGAGCGCCGAGGCCCGCTGGCGGCGCGACTCCCAGAGGCCAAAGCGTTCCAGCAGCATCCCCACACGTTCCCGGCGCTCGGGCACCCGGTAGAGGCGGCCGTAGAGGTCGAGATTCTCGAGCGCCGTCAACTCGCGGTAGACCAGCGGCTCGTGAGCCAGGAAGCCGATCCTGCTCCGGTCGGGCTCTATCTCCAGCGTGCCCGCCGTCGGCAGAGCGAGCCCAGCGCAGAGACGGAGGAGCGTCGTCTTTCCGGAGCCGTTTGGCCCGGTGACCACGAGAAAGCCTCCTCGCCCCAGGTCGAAGTCGAGGCCGCAAAGCACCCGCTTGGGCCCGTAACGCTTCTCGACCCCAACGGCGTGGATCACGTCTTCCCCGAGATGCTGGGCTCGAGGCGAAGCCACTTCAGAGCGGCAGGAAGGTTGAGCCGCATCGCCGTCACGTGCCGCCACGACCCGGCCACGTCGTGGACATCGGCGCGTGGGTGGCTGTCCGCGAGGGCGTCGAGAAACCTCTGCTCCTGGCGTGCCGGGTCGGGGATGACCCGGTCGCGCATGCTCCACCAGAACCCGAGCGGGACGCCCGAGCGGGCGATCCTCCGGGCCACCTGCAGCGGGCTTCGCGCAGCGTAGGCGCCCGGCACCTGGCTCGGCGACCCTCCGACCTCGATCCGTGCGAGGTGCTGCAGCCCGAGCCCGATCGGGCCTCTCCACCGCTGCCTGCACGAGGCATCACACGGAAGCTTGGGAAAGAGGCGGTACTGCAGGGCGAAGTCGGTCGGCGCGTCGAAGACGGCCGTTCCCTTGAGCATGTCCGGGTCTCGCGCCGTGAGCAGAAGCGCCTCTTGACCGCCCATGCTTGCCCCGATTGCGTAGACGCGGTCGCGGGCCACACGCAGCCACGGCAACGCCTGGTGGACGAGCTCCGGCATCCTCGCCAAGTCGGAGATCTGGCCCGGGTATCCCCACGAGTGGAGCGACAGACGCCGCCCCTCTCCGTCAGGGTTGACGACGGCAAGCCGATGGGTAGCCGGAATGCGACCCCAGAGCCGCGCGTTCGCCTGCCCGTCCACGCCTCGCCCGTGCGGCGAGATGATCAGCGGCAGCGGGGGATTGTGGTTCGGGCCGTACCAGGCAGGTAGCAGCACGTACGCCGCCCGGTCACGGCCGTCGTGCGCGCGGTACTCGAACTTCCACAACCGGACAGCCCTCACCGAGCGCTGCTCGCGTGGGCGTGCCGTGCCGGGCACGACGGCGAATAGAAGCACGGCGCAGAGACAGACGAGAAGCCCCCGCCACACTAGACGAGCACGTCCGCGAGAACGAATGCGAAGAACGTGACCGAGATGACCCCGTTCATGGTGAAGAACGCCGTGTCGAGGCGGCGCAGGTCGCCGGGGCGGACGAGCGAGTGCTCGTACGCGAGCAGCGCCGCGACCGCCGCTATGCCCGCCCAGTAGAAGCCGCCGACCGGGAGGCCGGCGCCGGCGGCTGCCAGCAGCGCCACCGTCCCGGCGTGGAAAACCCGGGCGCCCCAGAAGACGCCGCGCTCGCCGAAGCGCACGGCAATCGACTGGAGCGCCTGCGCGCGGTCGACCTCCACGTCGAGAAGCGAGTAGAACAGGTCGAAGCCGGCCACCCAGAGCGCCACCGCGCCACCGACGGCCCAGGCCTCCCAGGGGATCCTCCCGGTGATCGCCGCCCACGCGCCGACAGGGGCGAGCCCGTCGACGACGCCGAGCCAGAGGTGGCAGAGCCACGTCCAGCGCTTCAGGTACGGGTAGATGACGAACGCCGCGACCGGGATCGGCCAGAGCCAGTGCACGAGCGGATCGAGCTGATAGACGGCGACGAGGAAGATGACAAGCGACCCGAGGCAGAAGAGAACGACCTGCGCCGGCGAGAGGAGCCCGGCCGGCAGCTCGCGGCGGGCGGTGCGCGGGTTACGCGCGTCGAGCCCCGCGTCGATCAGGCGGTTCAGCCCCATCGCGAGCGAGCGGGCGCCAACCATCGCGACGGTGATCCAGACGAAGTCGTGGGCGCTTGGAACCGCATCGACCGCCAGAACCGCGCCTACGTAAGCGAACGGCAAGGCGAATACCGTGTGCTCGAACTTGACGAGCGAGAAGAACCGCTGCGGAAAGGCGAGGGCGCTCAAGTCTGGCGGTGAACTGTCGCCTCGCCCGCGAGAAGCTCGAGCGCGTGCTTCAACGCCGGGCGCAGCACCTCGAAGCCGTCCCGGCAGCCTCCGGGCGAGCCGGGCAGGTTGACGACGAGCGTCCGGCCACGCACCCCGGCGACCCCTCGAGAGAGCAGCGCGTGCGGCGTCTTTGCGAGCGAGTCGGCTCGAATCGCCTCGGCGATCCCGGGGGCGTCGCGCTCGAGCACTTCCCGCGTCGCCTCCGGTGTCCGATCGCGCGGGCCGAGACCGGTGCCGCCGGTCGTCAGGACGAGCACCGCCTCCTCGGCGAGCTCCGCGATTGCATCGGCGATCGCGTCGCGGTCGTCAGCAACGACCCGCCGCTCGACCTCGTACCCCTCGGCGTTGAGCAGCGCGGAGAGAAGCGCTCCGCTCTCGTCCTCGCGCGTTCCCTCGGAGACGCCGTCGGAGACGGTGACGACCGCGGCCTTCACTCCTTGACCTTCTCGACCAGCCGCACCTCGCTGATCTCCATCCCCGGGTCGACGCCCTTCGCCATGTCGTAGACCGTGAGCGCGGCGACAGTTGCGGCGACGAGTGCCTCCATCTCCACGCCGGTTTGCGCGGTCGTCTCGGCTGAGGCGACGATCTCGACGGCGTCCTCACCGACCGCGAGGTCGACCTGGACGTGCGTCAACGGCAGTGGGTGGCAGAGCGGGATGAGCTCGCTCGTGCGCTTCGCGGCCATGATCCCGGCGATTCTCGCCGCCGCGAGCGCGTCCCCCTTCGGAAGCTCCGACAGCCGCGCCGCCGTCTCTGACGCCATCCGCACCCAGGCTCGAGCCGTCGCCCGCCTCCGCGACACCGGCTTGTCGCCGACGTCGACCATCCGCACGGCACCCGTCTCGTCCACGTGCGAGAGGTCTGTCATAAGCCGGAACCGTACCGCCGGCGATCAGCCGCCGGCCACGGGCTCACGCTCGCGTCCGGCCGAAGAGGCCTGCGTCACCCGCTCCAGCCACGGGCTCGCCTCGAGGCGCTCGAAGATCTCCCCCGCCTCGGCGAGCAACGGCGCCGCCTCGTCGGACAGGCCATTCTCGAGAAGCGCTTCGCCGCGCTCCAGCAGCGTGGCCGCGAGCCAGAAGGGCAGCTCGAACTGCCGGAACAGGCCCTCAGCCACCCGGTACTCCGCGTCGTCGCCCTCCAGGCGCGCGCGGAAGCGGTGAGCCTGGCCCTCGAGGAACGGCGCTCGTCTCCCCGGAGGGGCATCCTCGAGAAACGAGAGCAGTTCATGCGCCTTCTCGGCATCGCCGAGAGCGAGCGCAACCTCGAGCGCCGCGACGCTCGCCTGCTTGACCGCTTGCTGGGCGTAGCCGAGCGTGCTTGCTGCCTCAATCGCTCCGTCGGCGTCCGCCAGCGCTTCCTGGAAACGACCCTCGGCGCGGTTGAGCGACGCTCGCGCCCCGAGGTAGCAGGATCTGTCCTGCACGTCGATCGAGTCTTCGAGGTGGGCGAACAGCGAGAAGATCTGGCGCGCCTGGTCCAGTCGACCACGTTCCAGGTGGATCTCGAGAACGGAGGTGAGCAGACTCAGGAGAACACCACCGGATCGTGTCTGCTCTTCCGTCGGCTCCTCCAGCATGCTCAGAGCCTCGTCCCAGCGGCCGAGCATGTAGAGGGGATACGTCATCTCGGCGAGTGCCGCCCACTCGTACGGGCGGTCCCCGAGCTTCCGGGCAAGAGCAAGCGAATCGCCGAGGTAGCCAAGCGCGTCGTTGTACTGGTCACTGCGAAACGCCCGGTCGGAGAGGATGAAGTACGAAGTGCTCGCGTGGCGCGCGAGATCGTGCGTGAGCGCGAGGTCCAAGGCGTGCTTGCTGAAGGCGTACGATTCCTCCATGTGACCACGGCTGGCGGCGATTGCGCCTTTGCTCCGAAGCGCGATCACCAGCGACTCGGGATAGCCCTGCTCTTCTGCGATGTCGAGCGCCAGCTCTGCTCGCTCGGCGCTCCGCTCGATGTTGCCGAGAAACCAGTGATTCATGGCCAGCCGTGCGGCAAGCAGGGCGAGATCCTCGCTTGGCGGGTCGTTCGAGATCACGTCGAAGGCATGCTCCATCTGCGCGAGCGCCGCTTCGCGATGCCCGGTGAACTCAAGGACATAGCCAAGGGTGCTGGCTGCCCGCGCGGCCGAGTGTGTGTCGCCGACAGCTTCGTAGAGGGCAATCGACTCTTCGATCAACGTCCGCGCCGCATCCGGATCGGCCGACCTGCTCGCCATCTCACCGGCCCGCGCAAGCAGTGACGCCCGCTCGACCGGCTCGTCCGTCAGCTCGCAGGCCTGCTCGAAGTAACGGCGCGCTTCGCCCGCCGCGGCCAGTGAGGCTGCGCGCTCTCCGGCCCGGGCCAGCACTGCCACCGCCCTCTGCTTGATCTCGGCCGCATCGTCGGCGTCGGGCAGAGCCTCGTACGCGTTGAGGTAGTGGGAGGCGATCACCTCGATCACCTCGTCCTGGTCACCCGCGAAGGCCGTCGTCAGATAGTCCGCGGCGACCAGGTGCCTGCTTCGCCGCTCGCGCTTCGAGAGCGTCCCGTAGGCGACGTGGCGGACGAGGTCCTGGAGGAACCCGTACTGGCCATGCTCGGGTGAGCGCGGATCGGCCTGCAAGCCGAGAACCTCTTTGCGCACGAGCGATTCGAGGAGAGTCTCCAGCTGCTTGTCCTCCAGCCCCGAAAGGGCGGCGAGCGCCTCTTTCGTGAACGTCTTGCCGAGAACCGCCCCGTCCTCGAGCAGCTTTCGCTCTTCGGGCGATAGACCGTCGAGCCGCGCGGCGATGAGCGCGTGCAACGTCTCCGGAACCTCCAGAGACTCGACGGCGCCGGTGAGCCGGTACGCAGAGCCCTCCTGGACTAGCAGCCCGCGGTCGAGCAGCATCCGCACGGTCTCGACCGCATACAGCGGGACACCCTCTGCCCGGCTGAGAATCTGATCGCGAAGCGCCTCAGGAAGACCGGGCACCAGGCCCGCCAACAGCGCTTCCATTGCCTGCTCCGACAACGGCTCCAGGTAGAGCGAGGTGAAGCTTCGCTGGCCGGCGCCCCAGGTCGGGCGTCGCTCGACCAGCTCCGGTCGCGCGAGCGTCACCACGAACAGCGGATGGTTCCGCGACCAGTCGAGCAGGTACTCGACGAAGTCGAGCAGGCTCGCGTCCGCCCACTGCATGTCCTCGAACGCGAGCACGGTCGGATTGCCCTCGGCCAGGCGCTCGAAGAAGAGCCGCCAGGCGGCGAACAGGTCCTGCTTCTCGTGAGTCTGGTGCTCCGCCAGGCCGAGGAGATGCGCGAGGCGCGGCTCCACGAAGGCACGCTCCTCCGCGTCCAAGAAGTGCTCGGACAGGGTCGAGCGCAGCTTCTCGGCGGCGGCGCCGGGCTCTTCTTCTTCCGAGATCCGGCAGCGCATCCGCACCATGTCTGCCAGCGCCCAGTAGGTGACGCCCTCGCCGTAGGGAAGGCAGCGGCCGCGGTGCCAGTAGACCGTCTCCGCGATGCCGTCGAAGTACTTGTAGAACTCCCAGGCGAGGCGCGACTTCCCGATCCCGGCGATTCCCGTGACCGAGACGAGGTGCGCCTTGCGCTCCTCCGCGGTGCTGTGGAACAGATCCTTGATCTGCCGCAGCTCGCGGTCACGCCCGACGAAGGGGGCCTCGAGCCCTTCCGACTTGAGCGAGCCACGCAGCCCCGAGATGACGCGCCGCGCTTTCCACAGCGGCACCAGCCCTTCCTTGCCCTTCAGCTCGAAGGAGCCGGCGTCCTCGTAGACGATCGTCTGCTCGGTCGCCCGGCGGGTCGATTCGCCGACGTAGACGCTGCCCGGCTCCGCCGACGCCTGCAGCCTCGAGGCCGTGTTGACGAGGTCGCCCGCGACCATCCCCTCGCTCTCGGAGCCGATCGTGACCGCGGCTTCGCCCGTCAGGACGCCGGCACGTGCCCGCAGCTCCTCCTCGCCGACCTCCTGGCCGAGGGCCGAGACAGCGGCGACGAGATCGAGAGCGGCACGAACGGCCCGCTCGGCGTCGTCCTCAGTTGCCGTCGGAGTCCCCCAGACGGCCATGACCGCGTCTCCGATGAACTTCTCCACGGTGCCGCCGTAGAGCGCGATGATCCGCCTGCAGTTCTCGAAGTAGCGCGAGAGCAGCTCCCGTACCTCTTCCGCATCTCTCTTCTCGGAGAACGGCGTGAAGCCGACAAGGTCGGCGAAGAGCACCGACACGAGCCGCCGCTCCGAAGCGGCGGCCTCACGTACAGGGCGCGCTGCTGCTACCGGAGCAGGCGCCGCGCCGGCCAATGCCGCGCCGCACTCGCCGCAGAAGCGCTCGCCGGGCTCGTTCGCCGCGCCGCAAGACGGACAGGCCAGAGCCAGGGCGCCTCCGCATTCCGCGCAGAACTTGCGCCCTTCCCGGTTCTCGGTACCGCAGCTCGGACAGAGCATGGCGATGCCAAAAGCCTAATCCCTTACGCGCGCGCGTCTAGCTGACGCGGGCGGGCGCAGTGATCGAGATCGGCGAGCTGTGCGTCGATCCACTCCTCGACGTCGTGCTCCCGAACGTGGGCGCGAATCCCTTCGAGACGATTCCGCCGCTCGGCCGCCGACATCGTCAGCGCCCGATGCAGCGCCTCGGCCTGCCCGGCGACGTCGAAGGGATTGACGCTCACGACCCACTCGCCGAGCTCCTCATGAGCGCCCGCGTTCTCGGAGAGCACCACGACACCGTCGCGCTCGTTCACGAGCGGCGCCTCCTTGGCGACAAGGTTGAGCCCGTCGAAGATGGCGTTCACGAAGAGGACGTCGAACTGCTTGTAGGCGGCGACGGACGCCGCGAAGTTGTCCTCGATGACGAGCTCGATCGGGGCCCAGCCCTCCTGCTGGAAGCGGTCGTTCACGCGCCGCGCCTCGCGCTGGATCGCCCCCAGGTACTCCGAGTACTCCGGGATGTCCTGACGTGACGGGTCAAGCCGAGCGAGCAGGCCGACCTTCCGATGCGCCTCCGGGTGGCGGTCGAGATAGAGCTCGAAGGCGCGGAAGCCGCGGACGATGTTCTTCGAGGGGTCCGTGCGATCGACCCGGAGGATGAGCTGCTCCGGCCTCCGCGACACGAGCTCACGCTCGGCCTCCAACACCGCCTCGCTCGCCGCGGCTTCCTCGAACTCCGCCGGGTCGACCGAGATCGGATGGAACCTGACAATCGTCCGGCGCCCACCGCAGTCGGCACGCTTCTCGACGAAGTCGCAGTCGGCTCCCGCTAGATCGCTGGCCGCGCGGAGGAAGTTGAGCTGCCAGCGGTGCGTATGGAAGCCGACCAGGTCGTTTGCAAGCAGTCCCTCGTGGATCGCACGCCGTGTCGTGTCCGGGAGGACGTGCCAGTAATCGGTCTGCGGCCACGGGATGTGGACGAAGTGGGCGAGCAGGGCATCGGGAACCTGGTCGCGGACGAACCGCGGTGCGAGGTAGAGGTGGTAGTCGTGGAAGAACACGGTGGCCTCCGGTTCCTGCTCGAGCTCCTCGACGACGGCGGCGGCAAAGTTCTCGTTCACCCGGACGTAACCCTCCTCCCAGGCGTTCTGCAAGGCGATGTCCAGCGAGGGCGTGTAGGCGAGCTCCCAGAGGTAGTGCTGGAGAAACCAGAGCATCGGATTCGAGACGACGTTGTAGAACCAGTCGTAGGCCGACTCGTCGTGCGCGACGAGGCGCAGGCGAAAACTCGCGCCGCTCAATTCCTCTTCGACTGCCTCGCCGCCCGATTCCTCGACGACCAGGCGGTCTTCGTCGCTCATCGCGCTCGCGATCCAGGTCACGTCGTGGTGCGAGACGAGGCCGCGCAGCGCCGTGACGAGCCCTCCGCCCCCGCGCGCGGCCGTCCGGGCTCCATCCTCGCCGCGCCCGTACGTGATCGGCCCGCGATTCGAGACGACGATCAGCTTCCTGCGCCCACCCGCCACGCGCCGGGAGCCTATCTGGCCGGACGTCGGTGACTAGGCCGCGGCGACCGTAGCGACCTCCGCACCGGCGGTGTCGTTCCCGGCGAGGAGATTGAAGAGCACCAGCCAGTCGCGCAGCAGGCGCGGCATCAGGAAGTTGCGGCGGACGAACTCCTTGCCCCGCAGGGCCCGCTGCCGGGCGGCGACGGGATCGGCGAGGATCTCGAGACAGGCCTCCGCGCACTGCTCCGGCGAGTCGACGAGCCAGCCGGTCTCACCGTCCTGGATCTGGGCGACGATGCCTCCCACCCGACTGGCGACGACAGGCCTCGTCTTCCAGAGAGCCTCGGTGACGGTCAACCCGAAGCCTTCGCGGATGGACTTCTGGATCACGGCGGCCGAATGCACCTGGAAGGCGTTCACCTCGACCGAGCCGATGTTGTTCAGGTTGGACAGGATGTAGACGTCGGGATCGTCGGCCGCGTAGGCGACGGTGCGGCTGTAGTAGTCCCACCCTTCCGGGTCGTCGTGGGCCATGGAGCCGACGAGGGCGAGCTGGACCTCCGGCCGTTCCTCCTTGACCAGGCGGTAGGCGTCGATCACCCCCAGCGGGTCCTTCCAGGGGTCGAAGCGGGAGACCTGGGTGAGAAGCGGCCGCTCGACGTCGATCCCGAATTGGTCGACGACGTACGCCGCATCTTCGGACGAGAGCGCCATGTTCTTGGGTGTCAGCGGGTCGATCGCCGGCGGCCAGATGTACGCCGGCGGCAGGCCGGCCACCTTCGGGACGTACTGCGGCATGTGGAACACCGCCCCGTCGTAGCGCGCGAGCCACGGGACGAGGAACCCAAGGACGTCCCGGTTGGGCTCCGAGAGATCGATGTGGCAGCGCCAGATCCAGCGGGCGGAGGTGTGCGGGAAGTGCTCGATCATCGCCGCGGGCTGAGGGTCGTGGACGATGACGTAGTCGTAGTCGTCCTCGAACTGCTCGGCGTTGAGGGCGTTGTAGCGGCGGAAGATCTCTTCCTGGGTCTCGGAGAGACCCTCGGGACTGCCCTGAAGCGCGTTGTGGATCGCCTTCGTCACTGCGAAGAACTCGTCGCCGCCGCCGATGATCCGCCACTCGACGTCGAGCCCCGCGTCCTTCATCAGCGGCACGAGGGCGTAATTGATCTCGGCGACGCCGCCGCCGAACGCAGTGGCCGAGATGTGTGCCACCCGACAGCCTGCAAGAGGCTCTGCGAGCCTGCGGATCTCGTCCATCAGGCCACGGGTGGCGATGGTCGCGTAGTCGCTCAGCGACTTCTGTCCGACGTTGACGAGCTGGAGCATGATGAGAGGGCGGACGCCGACTGCGTCCGAGAATAACGATCGGACTAGTCAGGCAAAAGCTTGACGAACCGCAGGCGCGAGCCCCCAGCCTCCCGCGGCCCGATCTCGACCTCGTCGGCGAGGGCCCGGATGATCGCGATTCCGAGACCTCCCTCTTCCAGGTCCCGGTCGATTCCGTTTCCTCCGTTGCCCGGATCGAAGCCGGCGCCCTCGTCGCCAACCTCGACAACGAGCCGGCCGGGCTCGAGCTTGTAGACGATCTCGACCGTGCCCTCGCGGCCTTCCTCATAGGCATGCCGAACCGAGTTGGTGCACGCCTCCGTGAGGGCCAGCTTCAGATCGTGGAGCGTCTCGTCGGAGAGAGGCCTGACGCCTGCAAGCGCAGTCAGAGCCAGCCGGCCGAGCGTGATGTACTCGGGTCGGGCCGGAATCGTCAGTTGGACGGACCGAGCTTCGTCGCTCATCACGCCATCTCTACCCGATGAATCAGACCGCCTAACGCGGCAGGGGTGCGAGGGTCTCTGCAGAAGGGCACGGGTTCGCCCAGCCTACGGCCTTACGGGACGCTGGGCCAGCCGGACCGGGACGACCACCCGCGAGCTGCCGCGCACGATCGTGAAGCGCGCGACCTGTCCGGGCGAGAGCCGGTCTGTGACAATCCGCACAACGTCCTCCGAGCTGGTGACGCGCCGGCCGTCGATCGCCACGATCACGTCGGCGCCGCCCGTGAAGTCGACCCCCAGGAAACGGTGGTCGCCACGGCCTGCGCGAAGATGGGCGGCCTGCGCGGGCGAGCTCGGCTCGACCTTGGTGATCACTGCGCCGCGCGTGACTGAGTAGCCGAAGTGCCTCGCGAGCGCCGGAGTCAGGTCGGCGGTGACAACGCCCACGAACGCGTAGGAGACGCTGCCGTTCGCGATCAGCTGGTCCATAGACCGCTTGGCGGAGTTGATCGGCACCGCGAAGCCGACGCCCACGCCGTTGCCCGTGTCGCTGCGGATCTGGGCGTTGATGCCGATCACTCGCCCGCGCGCGTCGAACAGCGGCCCCCCGGAGTTGCCGTGGTTGATCGGAGCGTCCGTTTGGATCGCGTCCACGAGGTTGTACGTCGACGTCAGGGACTCGATCGAGCGATGCGCCGCCGAGATGACGCCCACGCCGAGCGAGTTCTCGTTGCCGAACGGGCTGCCGATCGCAGCGACCGGCTGCCCGACCGCGATGGTGGCCGAGTCCCCCAGCGGGACCGGCGCGAGCGCGTGCGCGGCCGGGTCTACCTTCAGGAGCCCGACGTCGTCGAAGACGTCCCAGCCGACGATCTTCGCCGCCGCACGGTCGCGATCCTGGAACTCGACGGCGACGCTGTCGGCCGGGACCGCCGAGCCTCCATTGCCCGCGTTCCTGATCACGTGCGAGTTCGTCAGGATGTAGCCCCCGCGGGTGACGACGAAGCCGGAGCCCTGTGCGAGCTGGGCAGACGCGGGATCCTTGCCGTACTGGGCCCAGATGGTGACGACGCCGAGCGAGCGCCGCGCGTAGATCGTCCGCGGGTCGAACCCGTTTCCGGCCAGCGGCTTCGCTCCGAGGCCGACCGCGGCAGGCGTTGCCGACGAGGTGCTGGGAAGCAGAGGCGACGCACGGAAGACGGTCGTCGTCGAGCCGTCGGTCCAGCCGGTCAGCCGGCCGACGAGAAGCGCGGCAAATCCGCCCAGAAGAGCGCACACGACCGCAACGACAGCGAGACGCCCGAAACGCACAGAGCTCTCACTGTAGCTAGGAGGGCTTGACGAAACCTAGTCTGTGCTGAGCGAGGTTCCGCCAAACCCTCCTAGGCGCCTGCGCCAACCGGCTTTTGCCGTGAAAACGGCCGGGCTTCATCCTGCGCGAGCGGAAGGGTCAAGGAGAAGACCGTCAGGCCAGGCCGGGACTCGACTTCAACCGCGCCGTCCATCAGCTCGGCGAGCTCCTTCGCGATCGCGAGGCCGAGACCGCTTCCCGAGGCGCGCGTGCCGTCCAAACGGAAGAAGCGCTCGAACAGCTGCTCCTGCTGCTCACGCGGGATCCCGCCACCTTCGTCCTCGACCTCCAGCACGGCCCTGCCGCCACGAGTGAGCGCGCGCACGCGCACCTCCGTGCCCGGCGGCGTGTGCGACAGCGCGTTCTCGACCAGGATTCGCCCGATCTGCAGCGTCCTCAGCTCGTCTCCGCTCGCGATTACCCGTTCACTCCCATCCAGCGTGAGAACGCGTCCGCCTGCCCGTGCCGACGGCCCGAACTCCTCGAGGAGGTCTTCGCCCAGCTCCGCAAGCTCGACTCGCTCGCGGCTGACAGTCAGACGGCCCGCATCCAGGCGCGAGAGATCGAGCAGGTCCGAGGCCAGCTTCGTCAGGCGCGTCACCTGCTCCCGCATGGAATCGAGAAACTCGAGGCGCGTCGACTCGTCGAGCTCTTCGTCGTCCATCAGCTCGAGGAAGCCGGAAAGCGAGAAAAGCGGCGTCCGGAGCTCGTGCGAGGCGTTGGCGACGAATTCCCGCCGTGCGTTGTCCAGTTGGGCCAGACGGACGCGCATGCGCTCGAATGCAGCGGCAAGATCGCCGAGCTCGTCGCCGCCGCGATCGCTAAAGGGCTGGTCGAAGCGCCCGCCGGCGATGCGCTCGGCCGCACGCTCGAGCCTGCGGATCCGCCTGGCGAAGACCCGGGCGCCGCCGTAGCCGAGCAGGAGTGCGATCAGCAGCGCGATCCCCGCGGCGATGAGCAAGCGATGCTTGACGAGCTGCACGCTCCCGAGCTGGCTCTCGAGCGAGTTGCTCAACAGGAGGACGTAGCCCCCGTTCGAGTAAGGAACGGCCGCTTCGGCGTAGCTCTCACCCCCTCGCACGACGGTGCCTGTCTGCAGCCGGTCCGTGCTGAGTGCCCGGATCGCGACGGGGTCGTTCGTGATATCGGCGCCGTTGGAGCTCGAGTCGGCGATCCCCCCGCCGACCGCTTCGCCACCCGGGATCGGGTTTGCCTGGAAGACGACGACCCGAGCGCCGATGTCTCGCGAAGCCGAGACGAGGTCGTCGAGGTAAGCAGGCGTGTCGTTGGCGGCTCGCTGGCGAAGCTGGAGCGCGGCGCTCTCGAGTTGCGCCAGACGCGTGTGCACGAGCCGGCTCTGGAGCGACGGAATGACGCCGATGTAGACGATGCCGAGGGCGACCGCCACGACCAGGAAGAGCGCGAGGCTCAGTCTCGTGCCGACGCTGCGGAAGAAGCGCGTCACTTTCGGAACCGGTACCCCACGCCGCGAACGGTCAGGAGGAACTCGGGCTCACGCGGATCCTCCTCCAGCTTCTCGCGTAGATGACGCACGTGAACGTCGATCGTGCGGGGCTCCCGGTAGTCGGCGCCGCCCCAGAGAGCCCGAAGAAGCTGCTCCCGGGAGTACACGCGGCCAGGCTGTGACGCGAGCGTTCGCAAGAGCTCGAACTCGACGTATGTCAGCTGCACAGGGCGGCCGTGAACCTCGACCTCGCGCCGGGCGAGATCGATCTTCAACCCCGCGGTCTCGATCAGCTCTTCCGCGTGCTCGTCGTCGTGGGACGCCGCCGCGCGTCGCAACAGCGCCCGCACGCGGCTACGAAACTCCCGGATCGAGAACGGCTTCGTGATGTAGTCGTCCGCGCCGAGCTCGAGCCCGAGCACCTTGTCGAGCTCGTCGTCGCGGGCCGTGAGCATGATGATCGGCACGCTGCTCGTGGCGCGGAGGCGCTTACAGACCTCCAGCCCATCGAGCTTCGGCAACATCAGGTCGAGAACCACGAGGTCGACGTGCTCCTCCTTGTCGAAGCGCTCGAGCGCCTCTTCACCGTCGCGGGCCTGCACGACGCGGAAACCGTCTCGTTCGAGCGGATAGGCGAGGAGCTTCTGGACAGCATCCTCGTCGTCTACGAGCAGAATGGTTGAGGAGTCGGCCATCGGCAGTGCCTGCCGGCGCATGCGGTTCTCCCACCTACTATAGCCACGCAATGGCGGCGCTCCCGTCTCGTTCTGCGCGGCGCCGGCCGCGGCCCGGCTCACTCGAGCGCCCCGTCAACGGACGCCTCTACCGCGGAACCTGGCTGCTCGTCAGCATCCCTCTTCTAATCGCCGCGTTTAGCGTACGCAAGGCGAATCCGCTACCGGCACCGCAGCCGGCACTGCCGGCCGCCTTCGACAAGGCCGGAGCACTGGCGCTCGCCACCGAGCTCTCCCAGACCTACCCGGACCGCGCCCCGGGCACAGCGGGAGCGGCCGGTGCGGCTCAATGGTTTGCAAGCCAGCTCGCGCCCTACGGCCTCAAGGTCGTCTCGGACCGCTTCCAGGCTCGCCTCCCGGGCCGCGGTCGCGAGACGCTGGTGAACCAGGACGTCACGGTTCCGGGCCGTCTTCCTTCAGAAATCGTCGTCATGGCTCACCGGGACGATGACGGCAGTGGGCCGGGCGCCAACGACAACGCCACCGGAATCGCTGCGCTGATCCAGCTCGCGCGCTCCTACGGCACTCCCGTAGCGGCCCCGGGAGCGCGCGCCTTGAGCCCGCTGCACACGCTCGAGTTCGTCGCCACCGACGGCGGTGCCTTCGGTGCTCTCGGCGCCCGCCGATTCGCGCAGACTCAGCGGAACGAGGTTCTCGCCGTGATCGACCTCACGGCTCTCGCCGGGCGCGGTCCTCCTCGGCTCGTACTGACAGGGTGGGAGCCCCGGTTGGCCTCGCCTGGAATCGTCGAGACAGCAGCTCAGCGCGTATACGACCAAGCCGGCAGACGGCCCGCGCGCGCCTCCGTCCTCGGACAGCTGATCGATCTCGCCTTCCCGTTCAGCCTCTACGAGCAGGGCCCGCTCCTGGCCCACGACGTTCCTGCGCTCACCCTGACAAGCGCCGGCGAGCGGCCTCCCGCAGGGTTCTCCGATCAGGTCGACCGGCTCAACGCTCCCCGGTTCGCGCAACTCGGCCGCGCCGCCCAGCAGCTCCTGAGCTGGCTCGACTCGAGCGTCGAGCTCGCCCCCGGCACCGCGCGCTACGTCTACTTCGGCCCGCGCACCTTGCCGGGGTGGGCGATCGAGTTCGTCCTCATCGCCGCATTGGCGCCGTTCCTCCTCGCCGCGGTCGACCTCTTCGCCCATTGCCGCCGCAGACACATACCGCTCACGCCTGCCCTCCGCAGCTACAGGAGTCGAGTCGGGTTCTGGCTCTGGACGGCCGCGGTCTTCGAGCTCTTCGCCCTCGCCGGGGTCTGGCCGCGAGCGCCGGCGGTGCCGCTTCCGCTCAGCGCCTCGCCCGGCACCCACTGGCCCGTGATCGGCCTGGCCGGCCTCGCGCTGCTGAGCGGGCTCGGTTGGCTCGTCGCGCGAGAGCGGCTCTTGCCCCGGCGCGCAGTCTCGTCGTCTGAGGAGCTTGCAGGCGCGGTCGCTGTCCTTCTCGCGCTCGGAGTCGTTGCGTTGCTCGTTGTGGCAACAAACGCCTTCGCGCTCCTCTTCCTCCTGCCTTCCCTCCACGTATGGCTCTGGTTGCCGCAATTTCGAGCGCGGCCGCTCTGGCACCGCGCGGCCTTGCTCGCAGCCGGATTCCTCGGCCCCTTGATGCTGCTCGGGTCGCTCGCCTGGCGTTACGGCCTCCAGCTCGACGCGCCCTGGTACCTCGCCGAGCTGACGGCGACCGGATATGTCCGGCTCCCATCGGTCGTGATCGGAGTCGCCTGGCTCGCCGCCGCCGGCCAGATCGCCGCCCTCGCCGCGGGCCGCTACGCGCCCTACCCCAGCGCGGCCGAGCGCCCGCCGCGCGGGCCGATCAGGGAGACGGTCAGGCGTGTCGTGCTTACAGTGAGAGCACGGAGACGAGCATCCGGGGCGGAGCGGAAGGCGTTGGAGGGGTGAACGTGAGACGCATGCTGAGGATTACTGGGACGTCCCTGGCGGCAGCGGGCGTGCTGGTCCTCGTCTGGGCGGTGGTGGTCTGGCGCTGGCAGGACCCATTTACCGCGCTCTACACGCATTGGAAGCAGCACCAGCTCACGCGCAGCTACGACCACCGCTTCGCCGCCTACCGGCCGCTGCGTAGCTCCCGCTCGGACAACTCGCTTGCGGCCTCTCTGCGGATCGTGGCACGCGAAGCCCGGCGCTACCGCATCGACTCGCGACGAGGCGAGGCGATCGGTCGGATCCGCGTTCCACGCCTCGGTCTCAACATGATCCTCGTGAACGGAACCGATCACGACTCTCTCACGAAGGGCCCTGGGCGCGATCTTCGGACCTACATGCCCGGGGAGGGCCAGCTCATCTACATCGCCGGCCACCGGACGACCTACCTCGCGCCGTTCGCGAGCATCGACTCCCTCCGAACAGGTGACTCCGTCACGCTCGAAGTTCCATACGGGACCTTTCGCTACAGCATCTTCCGCCACATCGTCGTTCCCGCGGACGACCTCGCCGTCCTGAGATCCCACGGACGCGAGGTGGTCGCGCTTCAGGCGTGCCATCCCCGTTTCTTCGCCTCACATCGCTACATCGCCTACGGGCGGCTCGTCCGGGTCGAGCTTCGCGGAGGGCGCGCCTTCACGCCACCTTCGACGACCCTGGCCGCGGCTCCGCTCGCCTCGTCGCAGGGCTAGGAGGGTTTGGCGGAACTTCGCTCGTCGGCGGGGTGCGATGGCCGTTCCGAGGCAAGGACGCAGGGAGTCCCTGTAGTGGATAACTACAGGGACGACCGAGGACGCCGCCTCGGGGCGGACAGCGCGGCCCGATGGCACAGACGAGGTTTCGCCAAACCCTCCTAGGAAAGACGGAGGTAGCGGACGGGCGCGCCGGCCGCCAGCTCGCCGTCGCCGCGCGGAAGGAGGACGAGTGTGTCGGCCGCGGCCGCCCGGACGATCATGTGAGAGTCCTGGCCGGCGAGTGGCTCGAGCAGGACGGTGCCGTCATCAGCTGCCCGCGAACGCGCGCGAACAAGCTCGTCCCTGCGGGCGTTTCGCTTTATGGCAACCGCAAGCCGCCCCGGCTCGAATGCGGGAAGCGGGGCCGCGTGGCCCTGGAGCGCCAGTACCGCCGGACGCACGAACAGCTCGAAGCCGACCAGTGACGACACTGGGTTTCCGGGCAAGCCGAAGACGAGCGTGTGCCCGCGGAAGCCGAACGAGACCGGCTTGCCGGGCTTGACCGCCACGCGCCAGAACACCTCCTCGACTCCGAGCTCGGCCTCGACGCGACGAACGAGGTCGTGCGGCCCCACGGACACCCCTCCCGAAGTCACGAGCAGGTCGGACTCGAGCCCGCGCGCCAGCGCGCCGCGGTGCGCATCTTCGTCGTCCGCCACGGGTGCCAGCCGCTCGACCTCTGCGCCCGCCGAAGCCAGCTGAGCGCTGAGAAGCACTCCGTTGGCCTCGTAGACCTCGCCGGGACCGAGAGGTTCGCCAGGTCGCCGGAGCTCGGTTCCCGTTGTCAGCACGGAGGCCCGCGGCCGAGCGCCGCAGGCGACCTCTCCCACGCCCGCGGCAGCCAGCGCGCCCAGCTGAGCAGGACCGAGTCGAGCGCCGGCCGGAACAACGGTGTCCCCGGCATGAGCGTCGCCGCCGCGAGGACGAACACTGGCCCCCGGAGCCACCGCGTCGCGAACCTGGATGTTGTTGTCATGTTCGACAACATCCTCGAAGGGGATGACGGCATCAGCGCCCTCGGGGACGACCCCTCCGGTGGCAATCGCCATCGCCTCGCCGGAACGAAGTTCGCGTGGCGCCGGAACGCCGGCGGCGATACGAGCGACGACCGGCAGCTCGCCGGGCGTGTCCGCGGACCGGAGCGCGAAGCCGTCCATCGCCGAGCTCGGAAACGGCGGGAGGTCGACTGCCGCCCGAGCCGCCTCGGCCAGGATGCGGCCGCTCGCACGTTCGATCGGAACACGCTCCGACCCGAGCGGGCGAACTCGCTCGAGGATGAGGCGCTGGGCCTCTTCGACCATCAGCAGCTCGGCCATGACCGGCGCATACGCTACGCGGCGAGGATAGGCTCAGCCGCCGTGATCTCCGTCGTCGTACCTGTCCACGATGAGGAGCGAACAATCGCGCTCCTCTTCGATGAGCTCCAGGCCGCCCTCGAGCCGCTAGGACAGCCCTGGGAGGTGGTCTTCGTCGACGACGGCTCCACGGACGGGTCGTTCGCCGCTCTGACCCGGTTGCACAACAGCCAGGGCAACGTCCGCGTCGTCCGGCTGCGCCGCAATTTCGGCAAGGCCGCGGCCCTCGCCGCCGGCTTTGCGAACGTCGAGGGAGACGTCGTAATCACGATCGACGCCGACCTCCAGGACGATCCGGCGGAGATCCCACGCCTGCTCGCCAAGCTCGAGGAGGGCTTCGACCTCGTCTCCGGTTGGAAGACTCACCGGCGGGACCCGCTCAGCCGGAGGGCACCGTCGTGGATCTTCAACTGGGTCACCGGCCGTGTTTCCGGTCTCCGCTTGCACGATCTCAACTGCGGGCTGAAGGCGTACCGCGCGGAGGTCGTTCAGGGCCTGCGGCTTTACGGCGAGCTGCACCGCTTCATCCCCGTGCTCGCCCACTACCGCGGGCACCGAATCGCCGAGCTGGCCGTGAACCATCGGCCACGAGAGCACGGCCGCTCGCGGTACGGCGTCGAGCGCTACCTGCGGGGCTTCCTCGACCTCTTGACGGTCTCCTTCATCGGCCGCTACCGCTACCGGCCGCTCCACCTGTTCGGCGGTCTCGGGCTGCTTCTGGGCGCGATCGGCGTCGGCGTCCTTGCCTACCTGACCGCGCTCAAGCTGGGGGGACATGCGATCGGGCAGCGGCCGTTGCTGATCCTCGGCGTCCTGCTCGTCGTTGTCGGCCTCCAGTTCTTCTCGCTCGGCCTGATCAGCGAGCTGATCACGACCCAGCACGAAGAACGCACGGAACCGCGGGAGCGAACGGAGCTCCACGTCGAAGAGATTCTCTCCTAGCACCGGCCCACATTCGTCACAGGGCCGTCACACACTCGTGCGCAGTTCCTCGTTACGCTCGCAGCGGGGAGGAGGCCGGGCGCGCCTGAATTAGGGGACCCTCCGGCAAGCCGCTGATGCGAGTTCTCTACTTCGGCACGTACGAGCGCGACTATCCGCGCAACGCTCAGGTGATCTCCTGCCTGCGGGGCGCAGGGGTCGAGGTCCTCGAACACCATGTCGGCGTCTGGGAAGGTCGCAGACAGAGCTGGCGGGCCGGAGCCGGCACGGCTGTCCGCCTGGCGCTCGCCGAGCTCCGTCTGTTGCGAAAGCCAACTGCCGCGTTCGACGCTCTCGTCGTAGGCTATCCAGGGCACCTCGATCTGCCCGCGGCCCGCCGAGCCGCCGGAGCGCGGCCGGTGATCTTCAACCCGCTCGTCTCGCTGGCCGACACGTTCGTCGCCGATCGGAAGCGCTTCCGGCCGGGCTCGCCCGCAGCCCGCGCGCTCGCGACGATCGACCGGCGTGCGTTCGAGGCTGCGGACCTCGTCGTTGCAGACACCGAGGCGAATGGGCGTCACTTCGCCTCTCTGGGCCACCTGCCGGCCGACCGCATCGAGGTCTGTTTCGTCGGGGCCGAAGAGCGAATCTTCCGTCCGGGCTGGACGCGACGCGAGCAATTCGACTGCCTGTTCGTCGGCAAGCTGATTCCCCTGCACGGAGTCGAGACCATCCTCGCCGCAGCGCGCGCGGCGCCGGAGCTCCCTGTCCGCGTTGTCGGCAGCGGGCAACTCGAGCCACTCCTCGACAACCGGCCTGCGAACGTCGAGTGGATCCGTTGGGTCGAGTACGAGCGGCTGCCGGACGAGCTGCGGCAGGCCGGTTGCGCGCTCGGGATCTTCGGCACCTCCGCCAAGGCGCAGCGGGTGATCCCCAACAAGGCGTTCCAGGCACTCGCCTGCGGCACGCCGCTCGTCACGGCCGACACCCCCGCTGCCCGCGAGCTGCTCGTGCACGACCAAAGCGCGCTGCTCGTGCCGCCCGGCGATCCCCATGCACTGGCCGCCGCGCTGCGCCGCATCGCAGCCGAACCCGCGCTGGCCCACACGCTCAGCGAAGGAGGTCAGGCCGTCTATCGAGAGCGCGCAAGCGAGGCGGTTCTCGGCCGGCGCTGGCTTAGGCTCATCGAAGGTGCGGTCGCCCGTGCCGAATCGAAGGACGCCGTACGATCGCCGCCGGGATGAACAGCCGCCGCCTCCCGGTCCTGCATATCCTCCTGTGGATCGCGATGGCGGCGTTCGCGGTCGCCTTCTCGGCCCTCTCGATTCTCCGCCATCGCGCCTTCCAGACCGGGCGCTTCGATCTGGGCAACATGGTCCAGGCAGCTTGGTCGACCGCCCACGGCCACCCCCTCCAGATCACAAGCCTGCGCGGTGACCAGATCTCGCGGCTGGGAGCTCACTTCGACCCGATCCTCGCCGCATTCGCCCCGCTGTGGCTCGCCTGGCCCAGCCCGGATGTCCTTCTGATCGCCCAGGCCGTGGCCGTGGCGCTCGGCGCCCTGCCGGTCTTCTGGCTGGCGCGCAAGCACCTCGGCTCGCAGCATGCAGCGCTCGGGTTCGCGCTTGCCTACCTGGTCTACCCGCCGACGCAATGGCTGACGCTGAACGAGTTCCACCCGGTGGCGCTCGCCTGCCCGCTGCTCCTCTTCGCAATCTGGTACCTGGACGAGGCCCGCCTTCTCCCATTCGCGCTCTTCGCCATCGCAGCCGCGACAACCAAGGAGGAGATCGCGTTCGTGGTCGCCGCTCTCGGGCTCTGGTATGCACTTGCGCACCGGCGGCCCTTCGCCGGAGCCGCGATTCTTGCCGCCGGCGCGGCTGTCGCCGCGGTCGCGATCGAGATCGTCATCCCGCATTTCAACCAGGCCGGAGGCTCGAGCTTCTTCTCGCGCTACAGCGAGGTGGGCGGCTCCCCCGCGGGCATCCTGCACACGGCCCTTACCGACCCGTGGAAGATCCTCACCACAGCGGTTACCGGCCGGGGTCTCGGCTACCTCGCACGACTCGTCCTGCCGCTCGGGCTCCTCCCCCTGCTGGCGCCGCTGATGCTTCTGGCCGCGCTCCCGGAGCTTGCGATCAACCTGCTCTCAGCCGCGGGGACGCAGACGTCGATCCGCTTCCACTACACCGGCGGGCTGATCCCCGTGCTCGTCGCCGCCTCGATTCTCGGAGGCGCGCGGCTCGTCCGCTTTCGCCCGCACCTGGCCACACAGCTTGCCGTCGGCGCGCTCGTTCTCGCCGTCGCCTCGAACTACGCGCTGGGTGCAATTCCGCTCTGGCGCTACTTCCCGGGTGGAGAGCAGGTCCAGGCATATGCGGCGCAGTCGACCACCCATGACCGGATCGCCGCGCAGGCGCTGCGGCTAATCCCCTCGCAGGCGGTCGTCAGCGCGACAAACAGCCTCGGCGCACACCTGTCCGCCAGACGTCGAGTCCTCAGCTTCCCCTACCTTCAGGACGCGACCTGGGTCGCCGCCGACGAGACGAGGCCGGGCTACGCCGACCGGCTGGCGCCCTTGCCTACCTCGGTCCAGCTCTCCTGGCTGCGGCGGAACCCGGAGTGGCGGCTCGTCTACGAGCGGGATGGAATCCTGATCTTCCACCGCCTCGGTTGACACGGGCAAGCGAGGCCGCTAGCGCTACGGGCCCGGTGGCGGGGGCGGAGCTGCAGGCGGCGGGGGTGGAGGCGCGACAGGCGGACGGCTCACCGTCGTCGCCGTCCGGGTCGGCGTCGTCCGCCGTCGAGTCGTCGTCGGAGTGGTCCTCGTCCGAGTGGTAGTGGTCGTCGAGGAAGTCGTCGGCGGAGCCGGGTAGCTCGGGGGCGCGAGGTTCGATCCGTACTGCCCCTGCCTGAACGACCTCCAGACCACGGGATTGACCGGCGGGCGCCAGTCGAGCGCAGGAGCGTTTCCGACCGCGGACTCCATGAACAGCCGCCAGATGGTGGCCGGGAACGTGCCGCCGGCAACCGCGATGCCGTGAACGTTCTCCATCGGGATCTCGCCCTGCGGGTACCCGACCCAGACCGTGGTCTCGAGCTGCGGCACGTAGCCGGAGAACCAGCCGTCCGCGTGGTTGTCCGTCGTCCCCGTCTTGCCCGCCGCGGGGCGGCCGAAGTAGGCGCCGACTCCGGTGCCGGCAAGAACGTTCTCCTTCAGGATCCGCGTCACCTCGTAGGCGACGCCGTCGGAGATGACCCGCCGGCGCTGCGGCTTGCCCCAGCCGACGTCCGTGTCGACATTCCCGTTCGCGAGCTTGACCTCGCGGATCGCCATTGGCTTCGAGTAGATGCCGCCGGCGGCGATCGTCGTGAAGGCGGAAGCCTCCTCGAGGGGCGAGATCGCATCGGCGCCGAGTCCCATCGCGGGCACGACGTCGAGGTGCGACGTGATGCCGAGCCGGTGTGCCATCGCGGCCACCTTGTCCGGGCCCACATCCAGGGTCAGCTGCGCGTAGACGGTGTTGTCGGAGCGGAGCGTCGCGTTCGCGACCGAGGTCGAGCCGATATACGTGTGGTCGTACGTCGAGACGTTCCACGCAGGCGTGTACGGATCCGGCTGGTAGTGGAACGGGGCCGAGACGTAGTAGGTCGAGTCGGGGTTCATGCCCTGCTCGATCGCAGCGGTGAGGACGACGGCCTTGAAGGTCGAGCCGGGCTGTCTGCGGGCCTGCGCGACGAGGTTGAACTGGTTGCCGGTTCGGCCGGGCGTGACGGCCGTCATCGCCTCGATCGCGCCAGTAGCCGGGCTGATCGCGACGATCGCCGCGGCCGGATCAGTCCGCAGGTAGAGGGTGTCGCGGATCGCCTTCGCAGCGGAAGCCTGTAGGCGCGGGTTGATCGTCGTGTAGACCCGGAGCCCACCGGAACGCACCGTGTTGGCGCCGTACTCGGCGATCAGCTGGTCTCGCACGTAGCTGAAGAAGTACGGCTCCTTGATCCGCGTGTAGAGCCTGCCCGGCCGGAGCTTGAGCGGCACCGCGGCGGCCTGGCTGTACTGGAGCGGCGTGATGTAGCCGTAGCGCAACATCGCCCGTAAGACCTCGCCTCTTCGGCCGAGCGCGGCCCTCGGCCGGTGGATCGGGTCGTAGCTCGACGGGGCCTGCGGCAGGCCCGACAGGAGCGCGGCCTGGGCCAGGCTCAGCTGCCAGGCGTGCTCGGAGAAGTAGGTCTGCGCGGCCGCCTCGATTCCATACGCGTGATTGCCGTAGTAGACCTGGTTCATATACTCGGCGAGGATCCGGTCCTTCGGCCAGCGGCGGCTCAGCTTGATCGCCAGGCAAGCCTCTTTGATCTTCCGCTTGAACGTGCGCTCTTTCGAGATGTAGAGGTTGCGGACGAGCTGTTGCGTGATCGTCGAGCCGCCCTGGATGACGTGGCCGGCTCGCAAGTCGCTCCAGGCCGCGCGCAGGATGCCCTGGTAGTCGACGCCGCCGTGCTCGTAGAAGCGGTGGTCCTCGATCGCGACCGTTGCCTTGCGCATCCAGGGGCTGACGTTCTGGAGCCCGACTCGTGTCCGGTTCTTCTCGGCCGGAATCGAGCCGAGCAGTGAGCCGTCGGCGGCAAAGACGAAGGAGTTCTGACCGTTCTCGACCGGCTGCAGCTTGTTCAGGTCGCAGCTCGCGCGGAACGTGGCGACCGCGCCGACGCCTGACGCCACGAGCGCGAGCACCGCGATGACGAGGGCGCCGAAGAAGATCTTCGTCCGCCTCCGGCGACGGCTGTTGTTTCGTTCGCGGCGGCGCCGAGTGCGGCGCAGAACATCCTCGAAGTCGTCGTCGGACCGGCCTCGACCGGGAGGCGGCGTCACGCGCGGCGCCTCATTCGAACACTCCGGCCTCGCGCAGCCGCCGGTGGGCACGCAGCCGAAGCTCGCTCTCGAGCCGCTCAGCCGAGGGCTCGTCGTCGGCCCAGACGCTTACCGTCAAGCTCGCCTTGTCCTCGAGCGCCGTGACCGCAACCTCGGCCCGTTCGTCGCCGGCCGCCTCGCCGAGAAGCTCCCGAACGGCCTCGAGATCGTTGTCGAGCGGAACCTGGACCGTCACCTGTGCAAGCTTCCTTCGTCCACGGATGGAGGAATTGCGGATGGTATCCGAGGCAATTCTCTCGTTTGGGATCACGAGCCGGTCGTTGTCGGTCATCCGGATGAACGTGTAGGTGAGGCCGATCTCCTCGACGACGCCCCAGGCGCCGTCGATCTCCACGTAGTCGCCGAGCCTGATCGGTTGCGTGAAGGCGATCAGCAAGCCGGCGATGAAGTTCCCTATCGTCCGCTGCGCCGCAAAGCCGACGACGATCCCGACGATGGCGGAGGAGGCGAGGATCCCAGTCGCGACCGCCCGTACCTGTGGGAGCACGAGCAGCGCCGAAAGCACGCCGACGAAGATGATCACGGCCGTCACGCTCCGGCGCAGGACTCGATAACGCGTGACCGCGCCGGCGGGAAGACCGCGGCGAGCTATCCGCCGATCGGCCAGCCGCGCGGCGACGATGGTCGCGAGCAGGACCACGCCGAGCACGGTCATGCGATGCCAGAGAGGCACCTAAGGCACCGCTCGGGGCGCCGTCATGAGGACACCCGGCCTTTGCCTGGGCGTCTGTCTGAGATAACCGGCCGACAAGAGAAGGTTCACAGGCTCGAGCGATTCGTCTCTCGATTAGTCGAAGGGTAGGGCTTTCCTGCCGGCAAAACCCTCTTCGAGGCCGTGCCAGAAGGCGACCTCGGCCTCTCCGACCTGCCAGCAGAGCAGCACCTCTTCGCCGCTTCGCAGAGCCGGAAAGTCCACAAGACCCCGGTCGAGGTCCTTCACGACCACGCCCAGGCGCTCGAGCTGCTCGACACACTCGGCGACGGCCGTCCCCTCTCGGTTGAACTCCTCCTCGAGCATCCGGGGCTCCTGCGGGTCGAAGTCGCCGCCGTTCCCGGCAATCCGGTGGACCAGCTGTGCTCGACGACCCGCGGCCGCCGCCATCGCCTGCCTGTGCGCGACAAGCGACTCCGCCGTGGGCCGAACTTCGGCCAGCAGGGCGTTCGCCTCTTCCGGTGTGAAGTAGCGCGTGGCCATCCGAGTATCATCGCGCGCCGTGGCCGCCGGTCAACGCGTTCGTGAGCCGCGGACGGCTCGCCGCGAGCTGCTTCTGCCCCGCGCAGGAAATCCGGCGCCGGAGATCTTCCTCTGGACCCGGGCCGCGATCTGGGCCGGCGCGCTGTTTGCGCTCTTCGTGTTCGTTCCGAACCGCCACCCGCTCGCCGTACGCTGGGACGATCCAAGGCTGACGCACGATCTCGGCGCCGTGACGGATGTCTGGGCACGCTGGGACAGCGTGTGGTTCCTGCGGATCGCCGAGCACGGCTACGACACCGCCAGCGGCGCCGCCTCTGCCTTCTACCCGCTCTATCCGGGCGCGGTCGCGCTGCTCGGACGAGCGCTCTTCGGTCATTACGTACTCGCCGGGATCCTCGTTTCTCTCGCGGCCGCCTTCGGCTCGTTTCTCCTGCTGCACCGCTTGGCGGAGGAACGGCTCGGCGCGGAGGGAGCCCGGCGCGCGGTGCTCTACCTCGCCGTCTTCCCATTTGCGCTCTTCCTGCAGGCGGTCTACAGCGAGTCGCTCTACCTGCTCCTCACGCTCGCGGCGTTTGCCCTCGCCGAGCGCCGGCGCTTCGCCGCCGCCGGTGGAGTCGCCGGCCTTGCGCTTCTGACACGGCCGGCAGGCGTCGCGCTGCTGCCTGCGCTCGCGCTGCTCGGCTGGCGCGAGCGACGGCGTCTCCGTGCCCTCGCCTCTCTGGCCGTCGCCCCGCTCATCTTCGCGGCCTACCCCCTCTACCTGTGGCTGGCCGAGGGCGACCCTTGGGCATTCGTCCATGCGCAGCGAATCTGGAGCCGGCACCTCTCGCCCGCCGGGCCGCTGGGCGGGATCTGGGACGGCCTGCGCGCCGGCTGGGCCGGCGTCGAGCAGCTCGCCTCGGGCTCACACACGCACGTCTACTGGACGGCCGTTCGAAACACCGACCCGATCCGGGCAGCGACGCTCAACCTCGAGAACCTCGCGTTCCTCGTCCTCCTCATCGCCCTGAGCGTCGTGGCCTGGCGCCGGTTCGGCGCACCGTACGGGCTTTTTGCAGCGGTCAGCCTCGCGATCCCCCTGAGCGTCCCGAGCGAGCGCTGGCCGCTGCTCTCGATACCCCGCTTCGGCTTGACGATCTTCCCGATCTTCCTGGCGCTCGCCACGATCGGCGGGCGGCCTCGTGTCCACACCGCGATCGCCGCGATCAGCTCGCTCCTGCTCGGAATCGCGGTCGTCCAGTGGTCGCTCTGGCAATGGGTCGCATGAGTCGCTCGATCGCCCTGCTGGCAGCGGCAGGCGCGCTGCTCGCTCTCGGAACCGCCTGCGGAGAGCGCAAGGAGCCGACGGGGGCGCTCGTGCCGATCTACCCCGTGACGGTGCAAGGGGCGTCGGAGCGGCCTGCGGTCCTGCGGAGCGTGCCGCGCAGAATCGTGCCCCTCGGGCCAGGCCCGCGCCGGATCCTCCGCGCTCTGGGGCTCGAGCGGAGAACCATCGTCGTGAACGACTCGCTCGTCGGCCTCCCTCTCGTCGCGCAGATCCGGCGTGCGCGGCCCGATCTGATCGTCGCGTCGAGCGAGACCGATCCGCTCGACCTGACGCGGGCCAGCAGCGCAACGCACGCGGCGGTCTACGTCGAGCCGGACAGGTCACTCCGGGACGTCGAGCGCGCAATCGACGAGATCGGCTTGCTCACAGGACAACCGGTCGCCGCTCGTAAGGTGACCGCCTCGATCGAGCAGGCGCGTCGCCGGATCGCCTCGAGGCTGAGCGGCTACCCCGTGGTTCCGGCGTTCGTCGATCTCGGGAGCTTCAATACCGTCGGCTCGCGAAGCTTGCTGGGTGACCTCGTCAACGATGCCCGCGGGAGCGACATTGCGGGAGCGAGCCCCGAGCAAGGGCCGTTCCCGCTCCGCCGACTCCTCCAGCTCGACCCCCAGGCCTACATCACCACGTCCGACAGCGGCACCACGCTCGCTCGCTTGCGGGCCGGTCGAACGACGAAGCGGCTGCGCGCGTTGCACAACGGCCGCTTCGGCACCATTCCGGCCGGAATGGTGGCGCCGGGGCCGGAGGTCGGCGCGGCGCTCGAACGTGTCGCGAAGATCCTCCACCCGGATGCGTTTCGCTGAGCTCGACGCGGTGACGCTCGACGCCTTCGGGACACTTGTGACGCTGTCTGACCCCGTACCCGCGCTAAAGGCGGCTCTCATGGAGCACGGAGTCGTGCGCTCGCCCGAGCAGATCGCGAAGGCGTTCTCGGCGGAAGGCGACTACTACCGTGCACGTTCGCTGGAGGGCCGGGACGCCGAGAGCCTCGCCCGGCTGCGCCGCGAGTGCACCCGAGTCTTCCTGAACGCGGCCGGGGCCGAGCTCGATCCGGTCGTGTTCGCCGACGCCTTCATCGCATCACTCCGCTTCGAGCTTCTGCCAGGCGTAGCCGAAGCCGTCGCCGCTCTGCGGCGCCGAGGGCTCGCGCTGGCCGTCGTGGCCAACTGGGACATGACCCTGCCGGAGCAGCTCACCGAGCTCGGGCTGGGCGATCTGACAGTCGTCACCTCGGCGGCAGCCGGGGCCGCCAAGCCCGACCCGGCGCCGTTCCGGCTCGCGCTCCGGGCGCTGGGCGTCCGAGCGGAGCGCGCGCTTCACGTGGGTGACGGCGAGGCCGACGAGCTGGGCGCGAGAGCTGCCGGCATGCGCTTCGCCTGGGCACCCCTTCCGGCCGCGCTGGAAGCTGCCGGGTGAGAAACGGCAAGCTCGTCGCCTGGCTCCTCCTAGTCGCAACGCTTGCCACGATCAACTACGGCAGCCGCCTCTCAGCGGGCAAGCCGCCCCGCAATGAGCTCTATCGCTACGACCTGGCCATTGGCAGCCTGGTCCTCTACGGCGTCCTGCTCGCGATCGTCGTCTGGATCGCAAGAGGCGTTTCCTCCAACGAGCTCGGCCTGCGTGCTCCTGCGTCGTGGCCGCGCGCCTTCGGCCTTGCCCTCGGGGTGCTCGTGGCGATCGTCATTCTCGAGCTCGCGCTGGAGCCGCTCTTGCATGCGAGCCGTGAGCAGGGACTGGCACCGACTCGTTGGGAGCCCGCTCACGCGGTCCCCTTCGCGCTCAACGCCGCAGTCGTCGTGATCGCTGCGCCCTTGGTCGAGGAGCTGACGTTCCGGGGACTCGGTTTCGCGCTTCTCTCGAGGCTCGGGCCCGCTACTGCGGTCCTCGGCTCGGC
>JBARRQ010000141.1:0-5648 GCA_049644305.1 Gaiellaceae bacterium | reverse complement strand
GAGCAGCCACGGCCAGAGCGGGAAGAAGGCGTAGCGCCGGTCCGCGATCGCAGAGTAGCCGTGGTACGCGATGTCCTCGTACCAGCCGAAGTCCCAGGAGAAGAAGGGGAAGAGAGGCGTGTGCGGCCACGCCTTCGCGCGGTCGTAGGCGCCCGCCACGATTCCGAGCCCGACAGCAGCGACGAGCGCGCTCGTCCAAACGATCCAGAGCGCGACGACGGCGGAGGGAAAGGAACGAGCTGCCGAGCGGAGCCGTTCGGCCCGCGCCGCCGCCTCCCCGCCGGCGACCGCTTCGGTTCGGCCCTGCACGGGCCGAGAATAACCGGGCTCAGCCTCCTGTTACAGGCTTCTGCCGGCCGCTACGCGGCAGGGACTTCGGCGTCGGCGCCGAGCTGCTTCTGCCACCACTCGGCCTCGCGTCGCTGGAGCTCTGTCTGCGCCTGCGCGACGTAAGCGGCGAGCTCGGTCTCCTGCTTGCCGAGCCGCTCCTCGAGCTCTGCGAGCGTCTGCTCTCGGCGCTCGAGCTTGTCGGTTCGGATCTCGACGTCGGCCTCGAGGCCGGCCTCGCGGAGCTCGAAGTCGGCCTCGCGCTCGTCCAGCTCCTTGATCCGGTCGCGCAGCGTCTCTTCCATCGTGGCAAGCCGCTTCTCCCGCCGGTCGGTCCGCTTTTTCTCCGAGTCGGTGACGGATTCGTAGCTGGAGAGCTCCGACTCGCGCGCGACTAGCTGGCGCTCGCGCTCCTCGAGCCGGGTGTTCCACTCTCCGAGATCCCGCCCGCGGTTGGCATCGCGCTCGGCATGCGCGATCGAGGCCTGGAGCCGGTTCAGCTCCGCCTCCCGCGCGGTCAGGTCGAGCTCGCGCTGGTCGAGCTCCGCTGCGCGGCCGACCGCTTCCTGGGCGAGCCTGCCCTTGTCGGCCAGCTCGCGCTCGAAACGCTCGGCGTCATTTCGCAGCCGTTCCTGCTTCAGCATGAGCTCCGCCTCGCGCTCCCCGATCGCCTCGTCCTTGGCGGCGAGGCGCGCGGCCTCCTTCTTCAGATCGGATTCCCGGGCGCCCAGCCTGCGCTCGCGCTCGGCCACCTCCTTGTCACGTGCGCGCAACTCGTTGTCGCGCTTGTCGAGCGAGCGCTCGCGGCCCTGGAGGCGGGCCTCACTTGCCTTTTCGCGTGTCTCGAGCTCGCTCTCCTTCCTCTCGAGCTTCTTCCCCCGGTCGGCGAGCGTCGAGAACTGCTTGGCGATCTCGCTCTTCGCCTTCTCGCGGTCTCGGTCGGCGCCCTGGAGCTCGCGCATCCGGGCCTCCGCCTGCTGCTGCTGCTCGGCTGCCAGCTGCTGCTCGGCGACGAGCTCGGCCTGGAGATCGGCAACGCGCGTGTGCTCGGCCTCGATCGCCTCGCGCTGGTCGCGCACGCGCCGTTCGCGCTCCTCGAGCTCGACCTCGAACTCCGCCAGCTTCGCCTCGCGCTCGTCCAGCGTCGAGGCGCGGTGAGCGAGCTCCTTCTCCGAGGTCATCCCACCGTCGTAAGCCTCGGTCTGCTTCTCGAGCTGGCTGCGCAGGTCCGCCTCGCGGCGCTGAGCCGCCTCGAGCTCGGACTTGAGCGCGTCGAACTCGGCGTTGCTCGTGGTCGACTCACCCTCCCCGGCAGGCCTCGCGGTCAGCTCGAAGCGAAGCTCGACGTTCGTCGGGCTCGCCTGCTCCTGACTGTCCTCGCCACGCCGGCGTTGCAATTGCGCGCGCAGGCCTGTGCCGAAGCCCTTCTCGGTCTCGGCTGGCTGGTTGTCGGGTTTGTCGGCCATCGTCGCCTCCGGTTTCCGGTTAGCCAAAGATCTTCGAGAGGTTGAGGAACGCCGGCCCGAGGATGACCAGGAACATGGCCGGGAAGATGAAGAGCACGGTCGGGAAGAGCATCTTGATCGGCGCCTTCATCGCCTTCTCCTCGGCCGCTGCCTGGCGCTTGAAGCGGCTGTCCGTCGCCTGGACGCGGAGGATCCGGCCGAGCGAGATTCCGAGCTGGTCGGCCTGGATGATCGCGCGCACGAACGAGGACAGCTCCGGGGTGCCGGTACGGTCCGCGAGCTTCTTCAGCGCGTCCTGGCGCGACTCGCCGATCCGGATCTCGCTCAGCGTCAGCGCGAACTCGTCGGCGAGCGGCCCAGACATGTGCTCGGTGAGCTTGGCGATCGCCCCGTCGAAGCCCATCCCGGCCTCGACGCTGACCGCCATCAGGTCGAGCGCGTCCGGGAGCTCTGACCGGATCCGCTCCTTGCGCGAGCGCGCCTTCGACGAGACAGCGAGGTCGGGCGCGATGAAGCCGAAGCCCGCGAGCGCGATCGAGAAGAAGAGCACCCCGCCGAAGCCCTTCGCCGCTCCGCCGAAGATCGCCCCGAGCACGAGCCCGCCCAGTGCGAGGGCCGACTTGAACGCGAGGAAGGCTGTCGGTGAGAGCGTGCGTCCGAGCCCGGCGGCGAGCAGTCGGGCGCTGACGCCTTCGACCGTCGTCTTCGGGTGCAGCTTCAGTGTCCACTTCGCGAGCCGGTCGCCCAGCGGCACGAGGACGCGCTCGCGGAACGGCTGCTGTGCCCGTCCAACGGGCCGGAAGCTGCCGTAGCGCGCGGCTCGCCGCACGGACGTTCGGCGCTCCCTCGCGGGCAGCGTGACCGCATCGCCGACGAAGTAGGCCGAGGCGGCGAGGCAGAGCAGTCCGAGCATGATGACCAAGAGCATTAGTTACCCCCGGAAGGAGACGATCTTCTTGAGGAGCAGGGAACCGAACGCCATCATCGCCAGGCCGATGAAGATCAACATGTGGCCCGTCGAGGTGTGGTAGAGCGGGTCCATGTACGTCGGATTCAGGAGCGTGATCGCGAAGGCGACGAAGAAGGGGAGCCCGACCAGCACGTAGGCGGACGCGCGGCCCATCGAGGTCAGCGAGCGGATCTTGCGAGCGAATTGCTGGCGCTGGCGGACGGTGTCGGCGACCATGTCGAAGAGCCCCGCGAGGCTGCCTCCGACCTGGCGCTGGATCGTCACCGCGGTGATGACGAAGGAGAAGTTCTCCGAGCCGATCCGCACGGCGGTGGCCGCGAGCGCCTCGTCCATCGGGCGGCCGAGCCTCGTGTCGGTGATGACACGGCCGAGCTCCTTGCTGGCCGGCTCCTGGCCCTCGTCCACGATGGTCTGAATCCCTTGCTTGAAGCTGTGGCCGGCCTTCAGCGAGGCGGCGAGCGTCACGAGAAGGTCCGGCAGCTGGTCCTCGAAGGCGGTCATGCGCTTGCGCGCCTTGAACCAGACCCAGCCGTAGGGGATGAGCGCGCCGATGCCGAGCGCGATGAGGATGCCCATCGAGGAACGGCCGGTCAGCGCGGCGAACATGGCGAGCACGAAGCCGCACCCGAGCATGAGGTAGACGAACTCGACCGTGCGGAGAGGCACATCGGCCCGCTCGAGCCGGGTGTGGAACTTCTGCCAGAAGGTCCGGTGGCCGAACGCCTTCTCCGTCGCGCGGAAGAGGCCGGCGAAGGCGGCGAGCCGTTCCCGTCCCTCACGGCGCCTGGCACGGCGCGGGCCGCCCCCGACGTGCGGCGCGAGCCGGCCCTTGACCCACGAGCCCCGCGAGCCTTGCAGGGCGAACCCGGCGGCGGCGAGGACCAGGAATGCGACGAGCAAGGTGACGAGAAGTCCTCCGAACGCGCTGTAGAACGGCGAGGGAAGCCCACCACCGCCGCCGCCCGTCTGCCCGGGGCCGCCGGGGACAGTGAAGTCGCTCGAGCCGGCGCCTTGGGCGCCGACGGAGACGCGCAGGTGGAGCTTGTCGCCGGGGAGCGCCCCGGTGACGTACTCGAGCCGCCAGGTCCGCCGGAGCTCGGAGGCGATGGACGAGTAGACGCCCTTGAGGACGGAGCTCGTGCCAGCTGCGTGAAACGCCCCGCCCGTCTGGCTGGCCATCTCCCTGAGCGGCCGCTCGGTCGTCCCCGAAGCGCCGACTCCGATCGGGTAGATGATCACGCCTGACTTCCTCGCTGCGGCAACCGCATCGCGGAGCGACGTGTGGCTGGAGACATCCTGCCCGTCGGTGAGCAGGACGACGACGCGGGCCCTGCCTGCCTCCTTCGAGAGGAGTCGCGTCGAGAGCGAGACCGCGTCGAAGAGCGCTGTGCCCGACTTCGAGTCGACCGCCATCGTGCGGAGTGCGTCGTCCGCGTCGATCGTGGAGGACGAGAACCCGGTCAGCTGCACGGCACTCGAGCCGAAGACCACCACCGCGACGCGGTCCGAGCCCGCCTTGGCGGCGACGAAGTCGCGCGCCGCGGCGACCGCGTCGTCCAGCTTCTTTCCGGCCATCGAGCGCGAGCGGTCGATCGCGACGACGACGCTCTTCGCGGACGCGAGGTTCTCCGCTGTCAGGCCGGCCACCTTGCGGCCGTTCTCGGTCAGCGTCGGAGCGCGGTTGGACGCGGCCGGGGAAACCAGCGTCAGTCGGAGGGTCGGGTAGGCCGACGCGTCCACGCTGCGCAGGCTGACGCCGGCGGTCGCCGCTACCGGCGCGGCCAGGGCCGCGACAGCGAGCAACGCCACGACGAAGAGAAGCGGGCCGCGTTCCGCGCGGTTGCCCCGGGAACGCCGCCGCGACTCCGCAATCTGGCTCGCGAGCGAGCGCGTCACTACTCGAACCCGCCGTAGCTCGCCTGGGCGAAGTTCGGCCGGAACGAGCTTGGGTCGCCGAAGAACGTCGGCGGCAACACGACGCCGTTCGCGGCCATCTTCTCGAGGAAGTGCGGCTTGAGACCGGTGCACTCGAGCGGCGCGAGGAGCCGGACAGGCGCCGCGGCCTCACTCGAGTCCTCGTCGGGCGGACGCGCGACGAAGATGTCCTGGAGCGTGATCACGTCCGACTCCATCCGCAGCACCTCCGTGATGTGCGTGATGCGCCTGGAGCCGTCGACGAGCCTGGCGATCTGGATGAGCAGGTCGAAAGCGCTCGAGATCTGCTCGCGGATCGCGCGGTGCGGCAGCTCGACGCCGGCGGTCAGCACCAGCGTCTCGAGCCTTGCAAGCGCGTCGCGCGGCGAGTTTGCGTGGATCGTCGTCAGCGAGCCCTCGTGGCCCGTGTTCATCGCCTGGAGCATGTCCAGGGTCTCGGGGCCGCGGACCTCGCCGACGATGATGCGGTCAGGGCGCATGCGGAGGGCGTTGCGGACGAGCTCGCGGATGCGAATCTCGCCCTCGCCCTCGATGTTCGGCGGGCGCGACTCGAGCGTGATCACGTGCTCCTGCTGGAGCTGGAGCTCGGCAGCGTCCTCGATCGTGACGATGCGCTCGTCGTTCGGGACGAAGGCCGAGAGGGCGTTCAGGGTCGTGGTCTTACCGGTGCCGGTTCCGCCCGAGATCACGGCATTCAGCTTTCCGCGGACGCAGGCGGAGAGGAACTGCGCCGACTCCGGCGTGAGCGTCCCGAAATCGATCAGGTCGTCGATCGTGTACGGGTCGCGCGAGAACTTCCGGATCGTCAGCGTCGGCCCGCGCAGGGAGAGCGGAGGGATGATCGCGTTGACACGGCTTCCGTCCGGCAGCCTCGCGTCCACCATCGGCGAGGCCTCGTCGACTCGGCGGCCGACCTGCGAGACGATCTTGTCGATGATCCGGAGCAGGTG
>JBARRQ010000140.1:0-1851 GCA_049644305.1 Gaiellaceae bacterium | reverse complement strand
ACGGAGACGCTGAGCTGGTCGTGGATCTTCTTCGTCAACGTGCCGGTCGGCGTGGCGGCCTTCTTCCTCGCCCCGCGTCTCCTCGACGAGAGCCGCGACACGACCGTGAAGTCGTTCGACGCCCTCGGCGCCGTGCTCGTGACGGGCGGGCTCGTGTCGCTCGTCTACGCGATCACCCAGAGCGGCACGTATGGCTGGGGCTCGGGGCGAACGATCGGCGTCATCGCGGCGTCGGTCGCGCTGCTGGCCGCGTTCGGCTGGTGGGAGCGCCGACACGCCGAGCCGCTGATGCGCTTCGGCATCCTCCGCACGAAGACGGTCGCGGGCGCAAACGTCGGCGGGCTGATCCTCGGGACGGCGACGTTCTCGCTGTTCCTGATGCTGACGCTGTACATGCAGCAGGTGCTCGGCTACTCACCCATGAAGACCGGCGTGGCGTATCTCGCAGTCGCCGGGAGCGCGATCCTCTGGTCGGCGGTCGCGGCGCAGCTCGTGAACCGAATCGGCGTGAAGCCAGTGCTCGTTACCGGGATGGTCGCGCTGACGAGCGGGCTGGTGTACTTCACGCAGGTCTCCGTCCACGGCACGTATCTCAGCGACCTGCTGCCGGGCTTCCTGCTCGTGGGCGTCGGTCTCGGCTTCTCGTTCGTGCCGATCTCGATCGCTGCGCTGGCCGGCGTCCGGCCCGCCGAGGCTGGGCTTGCGTCCGGTCTGTTCAACACGACGCAGCAGATCGGCGGCGCGCTCGGGATCGCGGTGCTGTCGACGATCGCAACGTCGCGGACCTCGCATGCACTCGCGGACGGAACCGCGCTGCCGTCGGCGCTCGTGCATGGGTTCACCGGCGCCTTCGTCGTCGGCGCCGGCATCGCGGCGGTCGGCATCGTCGCGGCACTGACGCTCATCCGGCGCGACGAGCTCGAGCAGGCTCCGGAGCAGCTGGAGCCCGTGCTCGACCTCGCGGCGTAGACAATTCGCTCGTGGGGAGCTTCGGCTCCCCCACGAGCGTTTGGCAGTATTTATCGGGACCTTTTCCTGGCCGAGCGCGCTCAGTCGTGCGCCGCACTTCACGGGCGCACTGGCGCGCGGCCTCGCCGACAGCTGGCTTACCAAGCTGTGGATCGGGTCGGGTGTACGGGTCGCCGCACCGAGACGCGCAAACCACGGGGTCGCAGAATGCGGGAAGTGCGACGTGCTGCTGGTCAAACCTTTCGTACTAACCGACCGGCTTTGGCTTCCTGCCCTGGCGGTGGTCGGCGGGGGCTTGCGGAGGTCAGCCTGGGTCGGGCCGGCTAGGCCTTGGTTCGGGGCTTGGTCCGGGTCTTCGGGGCGGTGATCCTGGCGACGCCAGCAGAAGGCGCGAGGATGCTGGTGTGCCCGTCCTCCCACCGGACGCGGACACGCGGAGGCGCTTCATGGAGCACCTCCTCAATTACTCCTGCCCGGCTCGGCTGGGAAGCTCTTTCCGACTCGACGACGATCCTGTCTCCAACGTGAGCGCTCATCTCTGTGCCTCGCCCTCTCTCTCGGTTCGGGCTTGCCGTGCTGCCGGGAGGTTACCGCGACCACCCTTTCCCGGTGTCGCTGATGCTCTCGTCAAGGCCGGCTGCTCGACCTACCGGCACGGCGATCAGTCGCTTCAGTGCTTGACGCCTCCGCGGATCGTTGTGCGTCACCTTGATGCGAAAGCGTTCCCTGACCTTTCCGACTGCTGACCGCGGTGTGTGAGCACCCGGTCGATGATCCCGTAGACGACGGCTTCCTCTGCGCTCATGAAGTAGTCGCGCTCCATGTCCTTGGAGACCTTCTCGAGCGGCTGCCCGCTGTGCCTTGCGATCAGCTCCTCGATCC
>JBARRQ010000139.1:0-2679 GCA_049644305.1 Gaiellaceae bacterium | reverse complement strand
CAAGTGAGCGACCCCTGGTGGATCTCGCTGATCAAGGCGTTCGTGATCATCAACCTCCTCTTGCTCACCTTCGCCTACATGACGTGGGTGGAGCGGAAGGTGCTCGGGCGGATGCAGCTCCGCTACGGCCCGAACCGTGCGGGCCCCTTCGGCCTGCTGCAACCGATCGCCGACCTGGTCAAGCTGATCCGCAAGGAGAGCTTCTTCCCGGCGAGCGCCGTCGACGTCCTCTACATCGTGGCGCCAGTGCTCTCGGCGTTCACAGCGCTCGCCGCGTTCAGCGTGATCCCGTTCGGGCCGGGGTGGCACATCTGGAAATGGAACGTGAGCGGCGAGGTCGTGAACGTCCCGATCTCGCTGGTCCTGATCTTCGCGCTCAGCTCTCTCGGAATCTACGGCTTCATCGTCGGCGGCTGGGCCTCCGACTCGAAGTACGCGCTGCTCGGCTCGATGCGCACCTGCTCGCAGATGGTCTCGTACGAGGTGTCCCTCACGTTCGCGGTGCTCGGTGTCGTACTGATGGGCCAATCCCTCTCTCTCGTGGACATCGTCCACAAGCAACACGAGACGTTCTGGTTCTTCGGGCCGCAGTTCGTCGGGCTGCTGATCTTCTTCGTCGCCGGCGTGGCCGAGACGAACCGCCCGCCGTTCGACCTTCCGGAGGCTGACACGGAGCTCGTGGCCGGCTACCACACCGAGTACAGCGGCATGCGCTTCGGCCTCTTCCAGATGGGCGAGTACGTGAACATGATCACCCTCTCGGCCCTCGCGGTGACGCTCTTCTTCGGCGGCTGGTACGGGCCTTGGGCTCCGCTCGGGCCGCTCTGGTTCGTGCTCAAGCTGCTGGTCGTCATCTTCGTCTTCCTCTGGCTGCGCGCGACGCTCCCGCGCCTGCGCTACGACCAGCTGATGCGCTTCGGCTGGAAGGTGCTCCTGCCGGTGGCGACGATCAACGCCCTCGTGACCGCGGCTCTGGTGATCGCGCTATGAGGCACGCGCTGTCTGAAATGACCGGTCAACCCGCCGGCCGTCAGGAGCACGCGCTATGAGCCCACAGCCGTTCGAGAGCCTCCGCGGATTCGGGGTCACGTTCAAGCAGATCTTCAAGAAGCCGATCACGCAGCAGTACCCGGAGTACAAGCGACCCGTCTACCCGCGCTTCCGCGGACGGCACAGGCTCTGGAGGCACGAGAACGGGCTCGAGAAATGCGTCGGCTGCTCACTGTGCGCAGCCGCCTGCCCGGCCGATTGCATCCGCGTCGTCGCGGAGGAGAACACGCCCACGAACCGCGTCTCTGCCGGCGAGCGCTACGCCCGCATCTACGAGATCAACATGAGCCGCTGCATCTTCTGCGGCTACTGCGAGCTCGCGTGCCCCTTCGACGCGATCACGCTCGGCAACGAGTACGAGATCTCGGAGTACTCCCGCGACGACTTGATCTACACGAAGGACATGCTCCTCGCGGAGCCGATCAAGAAGGTCCCGGTCGCTGACCGCGACCTCTACGACACGCCGATCCCGTACTACCAGGAGCACTCTTAGCGGTGGCAGGCAACATCGTGGTCTGGATCGTCTGGGTCGTTGCCGCTTTCGCCTGCATCGGCTCGGGGATCGCGGTCGTCTCCTTCTCGAACCCGTTCTACTCCGCGCTCTCGCTGATCGGGAACCTCGCCTCGCTCGCGGTGCTCTACCTGTTGCTCTCGGCAGAGTTCGTCGCGGCCGCGCAGGTGCTCGTCTACGCGGGCGCCGTCATGGTGATGTTCCTGTTCGTGATCGCCTACCTCGGCAGGCATGCCGATGCGCCCTGGGCAGGCGGGCCGAGCTGGCAGGCGCTGGGCGCCATCGCGGCGTCGGCTGCCCTCTTCGTCGAGGTGATCGTGGTGATCGGGCTGAAGACCAGCGGGCGCCTCGCGCACGCGGCTCCGACGGACGCGTCGTTCGGACGGCCGGCTGCGATCGGACAGCTCTTCTTGACCGACCACCTGCTCGCGTTCGAGATCACCTCGATCGTGTTGCTGATCGCGGCGGTGGGCGGGGTGATCCTGGGCAGCCATTCGCGCGACCCGAGGGTCGAGCAGTGAAGGGCCCACACGTCGTCTGGTACCTCTGCCTGGCGGGCCTCCTCTTCTCGACCGGCGCGCTCGGCGTGCTGATCCGGCGCAGCCCGCTGATCGTGCTCCTCTCGCTGGAGATCATGCTCAACGGCGCCAATCTCGCCCTGATCGCCTTCTCTCGCCACTACGGGCGGGGCGACGGGCAGATCTTCGCGCTCGCGGTGATGGCGGTCGCAGCCTCCGAGGTCGTCGTCGGACTGGGCCTGATCGTGGCGATGGCGCGGCGGCGGCTCGACCTCGACGTCGACCGCCTCAGGACGCTGCGGGGTTGATCGCCGCCTCCTGGACCTGCCTGCTCGCGCCCCTCGGCGCGGCGGTCGCGATCACGATCTGCGGACAGCGGCTCTCGCGCCGCGGCGCCGGCTATCTCGCCGCCGGCTCGGTCGGGGCCTCGTTCGTCGCGGCGCTCGTCAGCTTCGCGCTGCTGCTCGGCCACTCTCCGCACGACCGCTCCCACGCGTCCACGTTGTGGCGCTGGCTGACGGCCGGCTCCTTCCACGTGGGCCTGAAGATCCTGGTCGATCCCCTCTCGATCTTCATGATGCTCGTCGTCTCCGGCGTCGG
>JBARRQ010000138.1:0-2906 GCA_049644305.1 Gaiellaceae bacterium | reverse complement strand
ACGTCGAAGATGACGTCGTAGGCGCTGCCGGAGAGCCACAGCACTGCGTCGTGCTGGGTGGCGGGCATCACGAAGCCGTCGACGCCGACCACGTCCTCGCCGAAGCCCTCGAGCTCCGCCGGCGCGTCGTCTGGGGCGACCTCTCGCCAAAGCTCGGGCCTGAAACCGGCCACCAGGTTGACGCCACCCATCGTCGTCCTCGGCTCGCGTAGGGAAGCGATGGCCCGCACCAGGTCCTCGGCTGCCGGCGCGCCCGAGGCATCGAACTCCAGGTAGGCGTGAGATGGCGTTCCCAGCGCGAATATCCCGCCTTGGGCGGTGCCCATGCAGGCGATGATGCCTGGCGCAGGGCCTGGCTGCCGAGGACGACTGCCTCGGCCTTGTCCGACGACGTACCCTGACTCCCGATGGGCATGTTCTTCCACTCTTCCGAGGCGGCGCCGGAGCGCACTGCCGACCCGGCCCTGCGCCGCGCGAACCTGCGCCGCATCGGGCCGCTGTTCGCCCCGTACAAGCTTCGGCTCGGCGGGGTGCTGCTGCTGATCGTCGTCTCCGCCGCTCTCGGCGTCGTCCCGGCATTCCTGCTGAAGCGAGTGCTCGAGGCGATCGGCCGCAACGACACGACGGCGCTCTCCTACAACGCCGGCGGGATGATCGCGATCGCGATCGCAACCGGGGCGCTTGGCGTGATCCAGACCCTGCTGTCCAATCAGGTCGGCCAGCGCGTGATGCACGACTTGCGCGCGGCGGTCTTTCGGCATCTCCAGCGCCTGTCGCTCGCCTTCTTCACGCGCACGCGGACGGGCGAGGTGCAGTCGCGGATCTCGAACGACATCGGCGGCGTGCAGAACGTGGTCACGAACACGGCGACGTCGATCGCGTCGAACGTGACAACCGTCGCCGCGACGATGGTCGGCATGCTCATCTTGAACTGGAAGCTGGCCCTGTTCGCGTTCGGGCTGATCCCGTTCTTCGTGTTGCTCACGCGGCGAGTAGGCAACGAGCGCCGCCGGATCGCGAAGACGACGCAGGAGACGCTCGCAGACATCTCCAGCCTCGTGCAGGAGTCGCTTTCGGTCTCGGGGATCCTCCTTGGCAAGACGATGGGACGCGGAAACGAGCTCGCCGACCGCTTCGAAGCCGACTCGCGGCGCCTTGCCGACCTCGAGGTACGGCAGCGGATGGCCGGCCGCTGGGTGATGGCCTCGATCCAGACGAGCTTCGCGGTCATGCCGGCCGCGGTCTACTGGTTCGGCGGGCTCGCTCTTGCGAGCGGATCGCACTCGATCTCGATCCCGGTGCTCGTGTCGTTCACGACGCTGCAGACGCGGCTCTTCTTCCCGGTCGGCTCGCTCCTCGGAGTCGGGCTCGACGTGCAGACCTCGCTAGCGCTGTTCGACCGCATCTTCGAATACCTCGACCAGCCGATCGACATCGAGGAGAAGCCCGACGCGATCGCCGTCGGGCGAGTTGGAGACGTGGTCTTCGACCAGGTCTGGTTCCGCTACGACGACGACTGGACGCTGCAGGATGTCTCGTTCACGGTCCCAGCCGGCACGACCACGGCGCTCGTCGGAGAGACCGGCTCGGGCAAGACGACGCTTGGCTACCTGGCGGCGCGGCTCTACGACGTCAGCCGCGGGCGGATCACGATCGGCGGCGTCGACATCCGCGATCTGAGCTTCCAGGCTTTGTCCGACCTCGTCGGCGTCGTCTCGCAGGAGACGTACCTCTTCCACGAGTCCGTGCGCGAGAACCTGCGCTTCGCGAAACCCGATGCGTCCGACGAGGAGATCGAGCAGGCCGCCCGGGCGGCGCGCATCCATGACCTGATCGCGGCCCTGCCCGAGGGCTATGACACCGTCGTCGGCGAGCGCGGCTATCGCTTCTCCGGCGGCGAGAAGCAGAGGATCGCGATCGCCCGCACCGTTTTGCGCAACCCGCCGATACTCGTGCTTGACGAGGCGACGAGCTCACTGGACACGGAGACAGAGAGGCTCGTGCAGGAAGCGCTCGACCGGCTCTCCGAAGGCCGGACGACGATCGCGATCGCGCACAGGCTCTCGACCGTGCGCGACGCCGACCAGATAATCGTGCTCGACCACGGCCGCATCATCGAGTCCGGCCGGCACGACGACCTGATCCTCGCCGGCGGCCGCTACACGGCCCTTGCGGCGCGCGACGCGGAGCTCGCCACCTCGCCGCCCGCCTCCGACGAGCTCCCGGAGCTCGCGCCCGCGAGCTGAAAGGGAGAACCACGGTGTCAGGTCTTGCATTCATGCAAGTCTCCGCCGTGGCGGACTCACGAGCGGCCCGCGAGACGTGGCCGCATCGACGCTCGTCGCGCCGGCTGCGCATTGTCTCGCCGGTGGCTTCCCTACCATCGCTCTGGGCGCAGGCGCCGAAGGAAGAACAGGTTTGCGAGAGAGGAGAAAGGAATGGCAACGACGGCGTCGGAGCAGCAGCATCGGTTGAACATGGATCCGCTACGGCATTACAAGCACTACCAGGACGGGGGTAAGGGCGGCTCTCCCTACGCCGGGGGGAGCAGCTTCATGGAGCGCCTCTCGGAGGCCGTCGCGAGCGGGATGGGGACGGTCGGGTTCCTCGTCATCAGCTCGGCCGTGATTCTCGCCTGGGTACTGGCAAACCACGTCATCCACTTCTTGAGCAGCTCGTGGACAGGCCTCCTCAACGGAAAGGGTTTCGATCCTGCACCGTTCATCCTCCTGAACCTGCTCTTCTCGGCGGTCGCCTTCTACACGGGCGCGCTCGTGATCATCGCCCAGAAGGCGCAGACGAGGACGGACAGGGCCAACGAAGAGGCGGCGGCGAAGCATCGAGAGGAGCTCTCAAAGTTTCAGACCGAGTTGCTCCAGAAGAACACCGACCTCACCGAGCAGATC
>JBARRQ010000137.1:0-2015 GCA_049644305.1 Gaiellaceae bacterium | reverse complement strand
GCCCGTGCAGGGCCGAACCGAAGCGGTCGCCGGCGGGGAGGCGCCGCAGGCGGAACGGCTCCGCTCGGCACTTCGTTCCTTTCCGGCCGCCGTCGTCGCGCTCTGGATCGTTTGGACGAGCGCGCTCGTCGCTGCGGTCGGGCTCGGGATCGCGGGGGGCGCCTACGACCGCGCGAAGGCGTGGCCGAACACGCCCCTCTTCCCTTTCTTCTCCTGGGACTTCGGCTGGTACGAGGACATCGCGTACCACGGCTACTCTGCGATCGCGGACCGGCGCTACGCCTTCTTCCCGCTCTGGCCGTGGCTGCTCCGGGCCTCGCCATTCCAGGACTGGAAGCTGGCAGGCGTGCTTGCGCTCGCCGCGAGCGCGCTCGCATTCCTCGGCGTCGCCGCCGCGAGCCCGGGAAAGCGACCCCGCGAGACGGCCGTCGCGCTCGCCTGCTGGCCGGGATCGTTCGCGCTCCTGCTCGCCTATCCGGACGCTCTCGCCCTGGCCGCGGCGGCCTGGGCGGCCGCGCTCGTCTTGCGCAGGCGGCCGCTCGCAGCCGCGCCGCTCGGGGCGATCGCCGCGCTTGCCCGGCCCAACGGCTTCCTGATCGCGCTCCCGCTAGCCTTGCTCGCCCGCGGCCGGGGCATTCGGTACTGGCTCGCGGCTGCGGCCCCGGTGGCGGCCGCGGCGGCGGTCGAGGGCTTCTTCTGGGAGCGCAGCGGCGACGCGAACGCGTTCTTCGACGCGCAGAAGCTCTGGGGCCGGCGGGGCCCTAGCGGGATCGGCACGTGGGCTCGCCACATCTGGGACCGGTTGGGTGGGCACGCCGCGCTGTTCGCGGTCCTGGCGATCGCAGCCGCGGCTGTTCTGGGCCTTGCCTGGCGCCGTTTCGGCCTCCTGCCGTTCGCGATCGGAGCGTACGTCGCCGCCGTCCCGGTGCTGCTCGCCTCGACCCAGAGCCTCCAGGGAGTCACCGACAGCGCACGGGCCGTTCTCATCCTGCCGCTGCTCGTGCTTCTCTGGCGCCTCGGCGGGGCGTACCGGCCGTGGGCCGCGTTCGCGACTGCGGTGGTCGTAGCCCTGCTCGGCTCGGGGCTGATGCACAGCTTCGGCAGGCAGAGCCTGTTTGCCTTTCCGATCTTCTGGGCGCTGGCAGACGGACCGGCGTGGCTGCGCAAACCGCCGCTCCTGGCGCTTGGCTTTGCCTCGAACGTCGCCCTGGTGTTGATCCTGACGCGGTTCGCGCCGTAGAAGCGAGATCGGCATCGCGAGCCAACCCGTAACGTTCCGGCGTGGTTAAACGCGTGCTCATCACCGGCGGCGCCGGCTTCATCGGCTCGCACCTCGCCGACGAGCTCCTTCGGGCCGGGTACGCGGTGCGCGCGCTCGACATGCTTGTGGAGCAGGTCCACGGCGACTCGAAGCGGCCGGACTACCTGGCCGCCGACGTCGAGCTGATCCCGGGAGACATCCGCAACCCCGAAGTCGTGCGCGGAGCGCTGGAGGACGTCGATGCCGTTGTCCATCTCGCGGCGCGGGTCGGCGTCGGCCAGAGCATGTACCAGCCGGCCGAATATTCGGGCGCAAACACGCTCGGGACGGCCGTTCTGCTCGAGGGACTGCTCGAGCAGCCCGTGCGAAAGCTCGTCGTTGCCTCGAGCATGAGCATCTACGGCGAAGGCGCGTACGAGCCGGTCCCGGCTGTCGAGCGCACGCGTGAGCGGCTCGAGCGCGGCGAGTGGGAGCCGCAGGGCGCAAGCGGGGAGCAAATCCGTCCCGTGCCGACGCCGGAGACGAAACAGCCCGCGCTCGCCTCGGTGTACGCCCTCACCAAGTACGACCAGGAGCGCCTCTGCCTCCTCCACGGCGCGGCCTACGACATGCCCGTCGTCGCGCTGAGGCTCTTCAACGTCTACGGGCCGCATCAGGCCCTCTCCAATCCCTACACGGGCGTGCTCGCAATCTTCGCGGCCCGGCTCCTGAACCACCGTCCTCCGGTCGTCTACGAGGACGGAGAGCAGCGGCG
>JBARRQ010000136.1:0-3228 GCA_049644305.1 Gaiellaceae bacterium | reverse complement strand
GATCGAGGCGAGCCACGCCTTCGACAAGCTCGAGCGCTTCAGCGGCCGCGAATATAGGCCGTAACGCTTCCGGCACCCGCGAGACAGTTCGGCATGAAGCTCCTGCTGCTGATCCTCGCCGCCGCCGCCGTGCTCGTTCCGGCGGCGAGCTCCGGGTCGGCCCCGGTCCTGACGGCGCGCTCCTCTTCGTACGGGAAGGCGCTGTTCGACGCGCGGGGCTTCGTGCTCTACGCGTTCGGCCGCGACCACGGACGCAGCGCGTGCTACGGCGAGTGCGCCAAGCGCTGGCCGCCGTATCTCGCGCCGAAGGGCTCGCTGAAAGCAGGCGCCGGCGTGAAGGGCTCGCTGCTCGGCACGGTGACGCGCAAGAACGGCAAGCGGCAGGTCACCTACGCAGGCCGGCCCCTCTACTACTACGTCGGCGACGTACGTCCGGCCCAGATCCTGTGCCAGAACGTTGTCGAGTTCGGCGGCCGCTGGCTGATCGTTCGCCCGAGCGGCAAGCTCATCCGCTGAGGGCTACCAGCGGTCCCTGTCACGCAGCTGCGGCGGCGTGCCGGCGCGGCCCATCTCGCCCAGCGGACTGTGCTCCTCGCGGAGCCGCTCGACCTCGGCGCGCTCGGCATCGCTGAGGTGGCCGTACTCCTCCGCGACGCGTTTGCGCCGCCCCTCTTGCCACCCCCGGAAACGATCCCTCAGCCCCATCGAGAACACCTTTGTAACAGACTGTTACTTGGATTCAGGCTGCCGCGGTTTCCATCTCGGGTGCGTACGAGCCCGTACGCGCCGCGCTGTTGAACTTCGCCCGCCGGTAGAACGCCTTTTGCGCCTCCTCGGCGTTGGCCGGCTCGCCGCCCCATGCTTTCAGCGTAGGCGCCTGAAGCGCTCGGCCGTAGGAGAACGAAAGCTCCCACGGATGCGGGCCTCTGGCGTTCATCGCGTTCAGATGGGCAGTCGCGTCCTCGTCCGTCTGGCCACCCGAGAGGAAGACGATGCCCGGCACCGCTGCCGGAACGTGCCTGTAGAGGACGTCCAGCGTGGCGTCCGCCACTTCGTCAACGGAAGCGCGATCCGAGGCGTCATACCCGCTGAGCACCATGTTCGGCTTCAGGAGCGTGCCGTAGAAATCGAGGCGCTGGTCGTGGAGCTCCGTGTAGAGCGCCTGAAGCACACGGCCGGTCGCCTTTGAGCTCTCGTGGATCGTGTGCATGCCGTCCATCAGCACTTCGGGCTCGACGATCGGGACGAGCCCGGCCTCCTCGCAGAGCGCGGCGAACCGGCCCAGCGCGTGGGCGTTCGTCCAGACGCAGTATTCGCTCGGACGCTCGGCGTCGATCGAGTAGGTCGCGCGCCACTTCGTGAAGCGAGCACCCAGCTCCCGGTACTCCTGGAGCCGCTCGCGGAGCCCGTCGAGCCCCTCGGTGATCGTCTCCTCCTCCGCGAGCGGGAGCGCCTTCGTGCCCTTGTCGACCTTGATCCCGGGGATGATCCCGCGTTCGGCGAGCAGCTTCGGGAACGGCGTCCCGTCCGACGAGCTCTGCCGGATCGTCTCGTCGAACAGGATCACGCCGCTGATGTACTCCTCGATGCCCGGTGCCGTGAAGAGCAGCTCGCGATATGCGCGGCGGTGCTCCTCAGTCGACTCGACCCCGATCGAGTCGAAGCGCTTCTTGATCGTGCGGTCGCTCTCGTCGGCGGCGAGGATGCCCTTGCCTTCGGCGACGAGTGCCTTGGCGGTCTCGTGGAGTTCTGCTCCCATTGGCTGCCCCTCTCGTCGTTTGCTCCGATGGATTATGGCTCAGCCGTCGTCTTCCTCGGCGGCGCCTTCGACGCCCTGGAGAAGGAGCTGCACTCGGCGCAGCTCCGCTGCCGAGGCGGGCTCGATCGCACCCGCGCTGACCCACCAGGCCGGGTGGATCTCGTTCCAGCCGTGCTTCGTGTCGTCGACCCACGGGCCGACGACCTCGACGCGCTGGCCCTCACGCGGGATCGCAACACGGGCCCGGTCCTGCGGGATGATCTCGACGACGAGGTTCCCGCCGACGCGCGCGTTGCCATCGGAGAGCAGGCTCTCGTAGCCAGGATCCAGACGCAGGTCGACGTGGACGTCTCCGTCGTAGGCCTCGAACTTGACTTTGCTCACCGTCCCGATCGCGACCCGGCAGGGGCTCTTCACCTTCAGCCGCGAGGGGTGGTAGACGCCGGCGAGCGGGCTGCCGCGACTGCAGTAGGGCGACGGTGGAGCCGCCCCCCGCCGCAGCGCGTAGGCGCCGACGTAGAGGAGGACCAACACCCCGAGAACAGCCGCGAGCCGCCGCACGGTTCGAGGGTGCCTGCGGCCAAGCGGAAGCGAAAGTCGCTCTTCGGGACCGGGCTACAAGCTGGGCTAGAATCCGTTCCCGCGCGGACGTAGCTCAGCCGGTAGAGCATCGGCTTCCCAAGCCGAGGGTCGCGGGTTCGATCCCCGTCGTCCGCTCCATAGAAAGGCGCTGGAAGCGGCGCCTTTCTTGTTGCTCGACCTTGCGACGTTAGGCGCCGCTGCCAGCGGTTTTGCCAGCACGGTTCCGCCGAGCCTTGTGTGGAAGCGGCGCGTCGGGCGGGTTCCGCAGCTCGCACCGGGGCCAAGCGCTCGGCAACCTCAGAGCCGATGAAGTGGTCGGAGCAGAAGCCGGCTCGGCAAGCGGTCTTCTCGGAGACGTGTCAAGCCCGCGTCAAGCTCGGGAGAGCTCGAAACACGCGGGGTGGACCGCCGAGAATGGCTTCGACTCGCTCGACGAGGCGCTTATCTGGGCGAACACGGACGGCGGCGGCGTCTTGGTCATCGCGACCGACGACTAGCGCGATCCGGTCACCTCGACGGCTCGGCCTGATCTCGGAGCTCCCCCACCGGGGGCCCACCCCATGCGGGCTCGAGCGCGACCGGAGTCCCTTTCTGGGCGGCGTTACGACGCTAGCCATCGCCCCGTAAATGGTGGAGAATCCCCGCCACGTCACCGGGGGTTCGTTTGGATACCGAAGGGGAGGCTCACATGACCAGGGGGTTCCTGCGTTTCCTGCGCGGAAACACGATCGCGCTCCTCGCTCTCTTCATCGCGCTGGGGGGAACGACCTACGCCGCCACCTCGCTCCGGGCGAACAGCGTCGGGGCGAAGCAGCTGAAGAAGAACGCGGTCACCAACCCGAAGATCAAAAACGGTGCCGTAACCGGCGCGAAGGTGGCGAACAACT
>JBARRQ010000135.1:0-27158 GCA_049644305.1 Gaiellaceae bacterium | reverse complement strand
GCCTGCGCGACGGGACGATCGGCGCCATCGCCACGGACCATGCGCCGCACGCTCGCCACGAGAAAGAGGTGCCGTTCGAAGCGGCGCCGTTCGGCGTGACGGGCCTCGAGACGTCGTTCGCCGCGCTCTACACGAACCTCGTCGAGCCGGGCCTCGTCCCGATCGAGACCCTGCTCGAGCGGATGTCGGCGGGCCCCGCGAGGGTCTACGGGCTGGAGCCGCCGCGAATCGCAGTGGGCGCGCCGGCGAACCTCGTTCTGCTCGACACGTCGGCTACCTGGCGGGTCGAGGAAAGCGTCTTCCTGTCGCGGTCCGTGAACTCGTGGCTGCTCGGACAGACGCTCAAGGGCCGGGTCCGGATGACCGTGGCTGCGGGAAGGGTGGTGCACGAGGCATGAAGGGATTTCTTGCGCTCGAGGACGGGACGGTCTTCCGGGGCGAGTCGGTCGGCGCCGAAGGGTTCGCGTTCGGCGAAGCCGTCTTCACGACGGCGATGACCGGTTACCAGGAGGTGGTCACGGACCCGAGCTACGCCGAGCAGATCGTCTGCTTTACCGCGCCGATGGTCGGCAACTACGGCGTCGCTCCGGACCGGAGCGAGTCCGCTCGACCGCATGCACGGGCCGTCGTGATGCGCGAGGCCCGCGGCCCCGCCTGGACCGACTGGCTCGTCGAGCGCGGGACCGTCGCGCTGTCGGGCATCGACACGCGCTCGCTCGTCGTGCACCTGCGCGAAGCCGGGGCGATGCGCGCCATCGCCGTCGCGGGTGAAGCCTCCGTCGAAGAAGCCGTCAGGGCCGTGCGCGAGCAGCCGCGGATGGCCGGACGGGCGCTGGCAGCTGCCGTGTCGACGCCCGAGCCGTACGTCTTCAGCGACGTGGGAATGGCTCGGATCGCGGTCGTCGACTACGGCTGCAAGCGGTCGATCCTGAACCGCCTCGCCTGGGCGGGGGCGGCTGTCACCGTCTTCCCGCACGGAGCCGACCCGAACGAGCTCGTGCGCCACCACGGCGTGTTGCTCTCGAACGGCCCGGGCGATCCGGAGCCGCTGGCGGCCGAGGTGGAGACGGTCAAGCAGCTCCTCGGGCGCGTGCCGCTGCTCGGCATCTGCCTCGGACACCAGCTGCTCGCGCTCGCAACGGGGCACGAGACGTTCAAGCTGCCGTTCGGTCACCGCGGCGCGAACCACCCGGTGCTCGAGAAGGAGACAAACCGGGTGCTCGTCACGAGCCAGAACCACGGCTTTGCGGTCGCGCCCTCTGCTGAGAAGGAGGCGACCCACGTATCGCTCTACGACGGCACCGTCGAGGGACTCGACTTCCCGGAGCTTCGAGCACGGTCGGTGCAGTTCCATCCGGAAGCGCACCCGGGCCCGCACGACGCCTGGCCGCTGCTCGCCGGCTGGGTGAAGGAGATGGGGCTTGCCGAAGCGGCCTGACCTGCGCTCGGTGTGCCTGATCGGCTCCGGGCCGATCGTGATCGGGCAGGCCTGCGAGTTCGATTACGCCGGTTGCCAGGCGCTGAAGGTGCTGCGCGAGGACGGCTTCCGCACGATCGTCGTCAACTCGAACCCGGCGACGATCATGACCGACCCGGGTTTCGCCGACCGCACGTACCTGGAGCCACTCGACCTCGAGGGCGTCGCCGACGTGCTCGGGCGTGAGCGTCCCGATGCGCTCCTGCCGACTATGGGCGGGCAGACGGCGCTCAACCTCGGGCTGGAGCTGGCGGAGACGGGGGTGCTCGAGGCACTCGGGATCGAGTTGATCGGGGCGCCCGCCGACGTGATCCGCCGGGCCGAGGACCGCGAGCGCTTTCGCGAGACGATGCGGGAGACCGGCCTCAGGGTCCCGGAGTCGCTCGTCGTCACGTCGCTCTCGCAGGTGCCGGACGACCTCTCCTTCCCGGTCATCCTGCGGCCCGCGTTCACGCTCGGCGGTCACGGCGGCGGGACCGCGCGCTCGCGCGAGGAGCTCGAGGTACTGCTGGAACGGGGACTGCGAGAGAGCCCGGTGCGCCAGGTTCTCGTAGAGGAGAGCTTGCTCGGGTGGGACGAGTTCGAGCTCGAGGTGATCCGGGACCGGAGCGACAACGTCGTCGTCGTGTGCTCGATCGAGAACCTCGACCCGATGGGCGTGCACACCGGCGACTCGGTGACAGTTGCGCCGCAGATGACACTCTCGGACGAGGCGTACCAGGAGCTCCGCGACGCGGCTGCAGCCGTGATCCGGGCGGTGGGGGTCGAGTGCGGCGGCTCGAACATCCAGTTCGCGCGCGACCGGGAGAGCGGGGACGTGCGCGTGATCGAGATGAACCCGCGCGTCTCGCGCTCCTCGGCGCTCGCGTCGAAGGCGACCGGCTACCCCATCGCGAAGGTCGCGGCGAAGCTCGCGGTCGGCTACACGCTCGATGAGATTCCGAACGACCTGACGCGGACGACGCCGGCGAGCTTCGAGCCGACTCTCGACTACGTGGTGGTCAAGGTGCCGCGCTTCGCGTTCGAGAAGTTCCCGGGAGCCGACACGACGCTCGGGACGCAGATGAAGTCGGTCGGCGAGGCGATGGGAATCGGGCGGACGTTCACGGAGGCGCTGCTGAAGGCTCTGCGCTCGCGCGAGCTCGACGGCGGCGGAGCCACGCCGTGGGCGTCGCTCGAGCGCGTGCCGGAAGGCTTGCACCCGTGGTTCCGGGCCGAGCTGGAGCGGCTCAGGGTCGGACGTCTCGACCTCGACGAGCTGGTGACAGACGACTGGCTCAGGCTCAAGCGGCTCGGTCTCTCGGACGCCGATGTGGCCCTCGCCTGCGGGGTCGAGGAGGAGGCCGCGCGTGCCAAACGGCGGGAGTGGGGGGTGCGTCCCGCGTATCGGCGGGTCGACTCCTGCGCGGCCGAGGTGGAAGCGGCCTCCAACTACTTCTACTCGACCTGGGGCGAGGCCGACGAGACTCTCCCGAGCGAAAAGCCGGCGGTCGTGATCCTGGGCTCGGGGCCGAACCGGATCGGTCAGGGAATCGAATTCGACTACTGCTGCGTCCACGCGGCGCAGAGCTTCCGCGCGCTCGGCTACGAGGCGGTCATGGTGAACTGCAATCCGGAGACCGTCTCGACGGACTACGACACTTCCGACCGGCTGTACTTCGAGCCGTTGGGCACCGAGGAGGTGCTCGCGATCTGCGAGCGAGAGCAGCCGGCGGGTGTCGTGATCCAGTTCGGAGGCCAGACGCCGCTCAAGCTTGCGCGCGCGATCGAGGCGGCGGGCTTCCGAATCCTCGGAACGCCGTTCGAAGCCGTGGACCTGGCCGAGGACCGCGAGCGGTTCGCGGCACTCTGCGGCGAGCTCGGGATCGAGGTGCCGGCGTGGGGGATGGCCTCGTCGCCCGCGGAGGCGGTCGCTGTGGCCGACAGGATCGGCTACCCGGTGCTCGTGCGGCCGTCGTACGTCCTCGGAGGGCGCAGCATGCGCGTCTGCTACGACGCAGCCGCGGTTCTCGACGCAACGCCGCGCGTCTCCTCTTCGCGGGTGCTGATCGACCGTTTCCTCGAGAACGCGATCGAGATCGACGTTGACGCCCTCTGCGACGGCTCGCAGACCTACGTCGGTGCGGTGATGCAGCACGTCGAGGAGGCCGGGGTCCACTCAGGCGACTCGAGCTGCGTTCTCCCAGCGCCTTCGCTGACACGCAACGAGCACGAGGAAGTCGCCGACGTGGTTCGCCGCGTGGGGCCGGCGCTCGGCGTCGTCGGACTGCTCAACGTCCAGCTTGCCCTCGCAGACGGAAAGCTCTTCGTGCTCGAGGCCAACCCGCGCGCATCACGCACGGTGCCGTTCGCGAGCAAGGCGACTGGTGTCAACCTCGTCCAGGCCGCGTGCCGGCTCGCTGCCGGAGAACGCCTGGCGGATCTGGACCTCTCACGCGGCGACGCGCCGCGAGCTCACGGACAGGTCTCGGTGAAGGCGGCGGTGCTGCCGTTCACGCGCTTCCCGGGCGCGGACCCGGTGCTCGGGCCCGAGATGCGGTCGACGGGAGAGGTGATGGCGAGCGCTTCCGACTTCGCCACGGCCTTCGCCAAGGCGGAGCGCGCCGCCGGCCGGCGGCTTCCCTCGGGCGGGACGGCTTTCCTCTCCGTCCGTGACGAGGACAAGGCGGCGCTCGTCCCCGTTGCGGAGGCGCTCGCCGCCCTTGGCTTCAGGCTGCTCGCGACCGCGGGCACGGCACGCGCGCTCGCAGCGGCGGGGCTGGCCGTTGAGTACGTGCGCAAGGTGACCGAGGACGGAGGTGGCCCGAGCGTTGTCGACTTCATCCGCCGGGGCCGCTGCGATCTCGTCGTCAACACGCCGCAGGGCTCGGGTGCCCGCACGGACGGCTACCTGATCCGCGAGGCGGCGCTGGTCGCGCGGATGCCGTGCCTGACCACGCTCTCGGGCGCCGCGGCCGCCGTCGAGTCGATCGCCCACGCGCGTGACGAGGTCGCGCTCAGCCTTCAGGAGCGAATCGATGCTCAGGCGCGAAGCGCATAGGGTCGTCGCGGCGGAGCCCGTGGGCCCGTACACGCTCCTGCGGATGGAGCGCGGCGAGCTCGACGCCGGGATCCCGGGGCAGTTCTTCATGCTCGAGGCGCCCGGACGGCTGTTGCCCCGTCCGATGAGCCTCTGCCTCGCGACGCCCGGCGAGCTGGCATTTCTGATCGACCCGGTCGGTCCGGGCACGCGCGCGCTGTGCTCGCTCTCGCAGGGCGAGCGCCTGGCGATCCTCGGCCCGCTGGGGAACGGCTTCAGGGTCGACGTCGAGCGTCCGCTGCTCGTCGGCGGCGGGATCGGGATCGCGCCGCTGCCCTACCTGTCCGAGCGCCTTGGCGAGCCACCGGCCCTCCTCGGCTTCCGCAGTGCCTGGCACGCGGAAGCGTCCGCGCTCGTGCCCAACGCGGAGGTGGTGCTCGAGCCGACCTACGTGACCGAGGTGATGCCGGCCGCGCACGACGTGCTCGCCTGCGGCCCAGCGCCGATGCTGGAGGCGGTGCGCCGCCTGGCGCCGCAGGCCCAGCTCGCCTGGGAGGCGCCGATGGCCTGCGGCTACGGCGCCTGCTACGGCTGCGCGGTCGAGATCGACGGGGAGCTCAAGCGTCTGTGCGTCGAGGGACCGGTGCTCGATGCGGCTGCTTAACGGCAGCGGCTGCCTGGACGCGCTCACGGCGCCGGAAGTAGCCCGCTCGCTGGACGTATTCGTGACGAAGACCGTGACGCCCCTGCCGCGTGAGGGGAACGCGCCGGTACGCATCGCCGAGACCGACGTCGGCATGCTCAACTCGATCGGGCTCGCCAACCCCGGCATCGAGAGGTTCGTCTCGGAGCACGTCCCGCGGCTCGCAGAGCTCGAAGTGCCGGTGTGGGTCTCCGTGGGCGGCTTCGCGGCGGCGGATTTTGCGGAGCTGTGCGGGAGACTCGACGACCTCGAAGAGGTGGCGGCGATCGAGCTTAACCTCTCGTGCCCGAACGTGGACGAGGTCCCGGAAAGCGTCGGCGGGTCGGTCGCTTCGGCGCGCACGGCAACGCGCAAGCCGCTCTACGCCAAGCTCTCGCCGGCCGCCACGAACGTCGCCGAGACCGCGAAGGCCGCCCAGGCCGCCGGAGCCGACGGGCTCAGTCTCGTGAACACGATCAAGGGCCTCGCGCTGGACGAACGGACATTGCGGCCCGCGCTGGGGCGTGGAGCCGGTGGGCTCTCGGGGCCCGCGCTCCGCCCGATCGCGCTCGCGGCGGTGTTCGCCTGCTACCGGGCGACTCGTCTTCCGATCGTCGGGATGGGCGGCGTGGCCAATGGACGCGACGCGCTCGAGCTGCTGGCGGCGGGAGCAAGCGACGTCGCCCTGGGCACGATCCTGTTCGCCGACCCCGCCGCGCCAGGCCGAATCCGGTCGGAGCTAGAGGCCGAGCTGGCGGCCCACGGCTTTGCCTATCCTGACAACGCGATAGGCGCCGCGCACGAGACTGCTGCACCGACCCTCGACCAAAGGTCGAGAGTGGACTCGAAAAAAGACCTGCATACCGGCGCAAATCTAACGGGTTGACCCGGGCGTCGAGCTTGTTAGTATCCCCCGCCGTGGCCGCTCTCAAGACTCAGGCCCAGGCGCCACTCCGCTCCCTCGACCAACGGATGGAAGCGCTCAAGCGGGCGAACGACATCCGCGTTCGCCGCGCGCAGCTGAAGAAGGACCTCAAGTCCGGCTCGGCGCACATCGAGGAGATCCTCAGCGACCCGCCCGAGTACGTCTCGACCGCCAAGGTGTTCGACATGCTCATGGCCGTCCCCAAGTTCGGCCGTGTCAAGGCCGCGCGGTTTCTCAACCAGTGCCGCATCAGCCAGTCGAAGACAGTGGGCGGCCTGTCGGACCGCCAGCGGGCGGAGCTGATTGGCCTTTTCAACCGCTGAGGCGCTCACCCGGGGGTCCGCATGAGATGACCGGTCGGCGCGATGTGCCGGACGGTGCCGCCGCTCGCCTCCCGGTTTTCGTCATAACGGGGACGTCCGGGGAGGGGAAGAGCACGCTCGCGAAGGAGCTCGTCAAGCGCGTGCCGGAGCTCGAGCTCGCAGTCTCGGCTACGACCCGGCCGCGGCGCCCGGGCGAGCAGGACGGCCGAGACTACTGGTTCATCTCGAACGAGGAGTTCGACCGGAAGCTCGCCGAAGGCGACTTCGTGGAGCATGTGACGCTCCCGTGGGGGGAGGGCTATCGCTCGGGCACGCTCTGGTCCGAGCTCGACCGGATCCGCCGGGACGGCCGGGCACCGCTGCTCGAGATCGAGACCGGCGGAGCACTTGCCGTGCGCGACCGCATCCCTGACGCGGTCACGATTTTCGTCACTGCCCCGAGCAAGGAGGAGCTCGAGAAGCGCTTGCGCGCCCGGGCAACAGAGAGCGAAGGGGAGATCGAGGAGCGGCTCGACGTGGCGGAGAGGCAGCTCGAGCTGGAGCCCGAGTTCCGGTACCGGATCGTGAACGACGATCTCGCCCGGGCCCAGGACGAGCTGGAGGACATCGTTCGCGGGGAGTTGCAGGGCGCAGGTAGCATTCCGGCCCGTGATTCATCCTCGCATTGACGAGCTACTCGAGCAGGTCGACTCGCGCTATGCGCTGGTGATCGTCGCAGCCAAGCGCGCGCGTCAGATCAACAACTACCACCACCAGCTGGGCGAAGGCACGTTCGACCAGTTCCTGCCGCCGCTGGTCGAATCTCGCTCGAAGAACTACTTGACGATGTCCCTCGAGGAGATCAGCGAGGGCAAGATCAAGTACAGCTACCCGAAGTGAGAAGCGGGGAACCCCCTGGTTCCCCCGCTAGCCCCCCTCCTTTCGGGCGCGCGCGTACTACAACCGTTGCCGGAGCCGCCGCTTGCGTGCTCGCTTCCAATGCTCTTGCGGGTGGTGAGGCTCCCGCCGGGCCAAGCCCGGCTCCGCCGGCGACTGGCTAGACCCTAGAACCGTCGCGCGAATGAAGGAGAGGGCCGCCCGGAGGCGGCCCCGCGGTTACTTCGTGACCTTGAAGTTGACTTGCATCTGTGCCTCGTGCACGGAGCAGTACGCGCGCCAGCTCCCCGGCTTCAGGTTGATGACGACGGTCTTGGTGCCGGTGAAAGGCGTCGACGTTGCATGCGTCTCGAGCTTTGGTTTCGACGGCTTTTCGCGCTCCACCGTGTAGTTGTGAATCGCGGCCTTGTCCGTGATCACGAACTTGTAGCTCCCGGCCTTGAGCTTCGTGACGTTCTTGCCGCCCATCTTCAGCGAGATCGTGAAGCCCGGCCCGACGACGCCCTTGAGCGTCGGCGTCTTCGACGTGTGACCGAGTGCGGTTCCCGCGAGCACCAGAGCTGTGACGACGGGTACCGCGAGAATGAGGAGGTAGTTCCTCTTCATGAGCCTCCCTCTGGTTGGTGACTCAGGGACTACGTTCGCCGGGCTGAACTGGTTTTCCCCGCTCAGGGCACAATGTGCTGGTGGCGCGGGTGCTTCTCGGAGTAACGGGCGGGATCGCCGCTTACAAAGCGTGTGAGCTGACACGTCTGCTCGTGCGAGCCGGGCACGAGGTCACGCCTCTGCTGACGCCGGGAGCCGAGCGCTTCGTCACGGCGCAGACGTTTGAGGCCCTGGCGCGGCGCGAGATGCCACGCGAGCTCTATCCGCACCTGGTCGAGGCGGACCTGCTCGTCATTGCCCCGCTCTCGGCGAATACCCTCGCGAAGCTCGCGCGGGGTCTGGCTGACAACGTCCTCACCCAGACTGCGCTCGCCTTCGACGGTCCTGTCGTCGTCGCGCCGGCCATGAACCCGCGCATGTGGGCGCACCCTGCGACCCGGGAGAACGTGGAGACGCTTCGGCGACGAGGAGTCGAGCTTGTCGGGCCTGACGAGGGGGAGACCGCCGAAGGTGACATCGGCCTCGGGCGAATGAGCGAGCCCAGCGAGATCTTCGAGCGCTGCCGGTCGCTGCTCGAGAAGCGGGACGAGCTGCGCGGGAAGAGAGTCCTCGTCACCGCGGGCGGCACCCGTGAGCCGCTCGACGCGGTTCGTTTTCTCGGCAACCGCTCCTCGGGCCGGATGGGCACGGCCCTCGCAGCCGAGGCCCGCCGGCGCGGGGCGGAGGTCACGCTCGTCGCCTCGAACATTTCTGTGCCGCAGCCCGTAGGAGTGGACGTAGTGGCTGCACCCACCGCTGAGGACGTCGCACGGGAGACGCTGGCCCGCGCAGATGCCGATGTCGTGCTGATGGCCGCCGCCGTCGCCGACTACCGGCCAGAGGAACCTGAGGCCGCGAAGCGGCCGAAGGACGGGGCAGCCTGGACGGTGAGGCTCGAGCCGACCACCGATGTTCTCCGTGAGCTCGGAGCGCGGAGGACCAACGGCCAGGTGCTGGTGGGCTTCGCTGCGGACACCGGCGAGCGCGGGCTCGAGCGGGCGCGAGAGAAGCTCGCCTCCAAGCACGTCGATCTGGTCGTCTTCAACGACGTCTCGCGTGACGACATCGGCTTCGATGCCGCCGACAACGAGGTCGTGCTCGTCACGGCGGACGGCGAGCGCCGGCTGAAGAAGGCCGCAAAGGAACGAATCGCGGCGGCTATCCTCGACGCGGTGACGGAGCGGCTCCGGGGAGTCGGGTGATGGACGACCGCGCCGTCGGCGCCGAGCAGCCCGCGGCTTCGGGGCTCACCGGGGCCGGCGCCATCAGGCAGATCGTCGACAACCTCGCGCTCGTACTGCACGCGCCGGAGGAGACGCTGCGCCTCGTCGCCCTCTGTCTCGTCGCCGAAGGACACTTGATCATCGAGGACTTCCCCGGAGTTGGGAAGACGATGCTGGCGAAGGCGCTTGCGCGCTCGGTCGACTGCTCGTTCTCACGGATCCAGTTCACACCCGACCTGCTTCCGTCGGACGTGACCGGCGTGAACGTGTTCAACCAGAAGACGAACGAGTTCGAGTTCCGCCCCGGGCCGGTGTTCGCGAACTTCGTCCTGGTGGACGAGGTCAACCGAGCTTCGCCGAAGACGCAGGCCGCCCTCCTCGAGTGCATGCAGGAAAACCAGGTCACCGTGGACGGTGTGAGCTACGAGCTGGCGCGGCCGTTCCTCGTGATGGCGACGCAGAACCCGATCGAGTACGAGGGGACCTATCCGCTGCCTGAGGCGCAGCTCGACCGCTTCACCATGAGGGTCGAGATCGGGTATCCGCCGCTGCCGGAGGAAGCGCGCATGCTGACCGAGCAGACGAGCGATCCTCCGCTCGACTCGCTCCGGCCCGTGACGACCGCCGCCGACGTGCGCGCGCTCATCGCCGAGGCGGCCGGGATCTTCGTCGAAGAAAGCCTCAACCGGTACGTCGTCGCGCTGCTGCGCCAGACGCGCTCCGACGCAAGGCTCTATCTCGGCGCCAGCCCCCGTTCCGGCATCGCGCTCCTGCGCGTTGCGAAGGCACGCGCCCTCGCGGACGGCCGCGAGTTTGTGTCGCCGGACGACGTCAAGGCCTGTGCCGAGCCCGTGCTCGCACACCGGCTGATCGTGGCGCCCGAGGCCCGGGCCGCCGGACTGACGGGCGGGGATCTCGTCCGCGAGGCGCTCGAGCACACGCCGGTCCCGGTATGACCTCCCGCGGGAGGCTCGCGCTGGCACTCGGCTGCGCGACCTACCTCGCAGCCTGGGCCTTCGGCTCGAAGCCGCTCTATCCGGTGGCGCTCGGGCTCCTGGCGGCCGTCCTGCTCGCGAGGCTGTGGACACGTTTGGCGAGCCGTCCGGGTCAGCTGCGGCGCCGGCTGCCGGCCGCGGATCGTTTTGCGGGAGACGAAGCTCAGGTGGGCCTCGAGCTCGAGTGGCGCCGGCGGCTGCTGCCGACAACGGTCGTGCTTCGCGAACGGATCGGCAAGCTCGGCGAGCGGGTCACGCCGCTGCCCCGCGGCCGCGCGTCGTACCTCCTGAAGAACCTGCCCCGTGGCCGGTACTCCTTCGAGGAGAGCACTGCGGTCATCGAGGATCCGCTCGGCTTCGACCGGATCGAAGAGCCGCTGTCCGCGCCGGGCGCGCTGCTCGTGTATCCGCGCCTGGTCGAGCTCGACAGTCTCTTCTCCGAGTCCGGCGCCTACGCCCGCGACGGCAGGCGGCTGCTCCTGCGGCGCCCCACGGGCTTCGACCTGCACAGCGTGCGCGAGTACGAGCGGGGCGAGTCGCTGCGCAAGGTGCACTGGCGCTCGACCGCCAAGCGAGGGCAGCTGATGGTGAAGGAGCTGGAGGACGCGCCGCGCGACGAGGTTGCTGTCGTTCTCGACGCCGATGCCTCCGCCGTCGTCGGCGAAAGCTTCGAGCTGCAGGTTCAGAGCGCCGGCTCGATCCTGCTGGCGCACGCCCGCCGCGGGCGCCGGGCCGTGCTCGTCGTGAACTCGCCCCGGCGCGAGCAGCAGCGCGTCCACTCGGCCGACGGCGACTGGCATCGGGCGCTCGACCTGCTGGCACGAGTCGAGCCCGAGGCGGCGCCGCCGCTCGCGGCGCTGCTCGGCGATGAAAGCGGCGCGGCTGTACGAGCGCTGGAGCTCGCGGTCGTGACCTCGGCGCTGCCGGCGAAGCTCGTCGAGCGGCTTGTGGAGCGCGCGCTCGGACACCGGAACGTCTCAGTGGTGCTCGTGGACGCGGCGAGCTTCGCGGGTCTCGCGGGACCAGGCGCGAACGCCGTGTACCCGGAGCTGCTGCGCCTGCAGGCTGCCAGCGTCTCCGTCGTCGTCCTTCGCCGGGACGACGACCTGGCGCTGAAACTCGGCGCCCGCGAACGCGCTGTGGCCGCCCGTGCCTAGGACGATCGCCCTCGGCGCGCTCGCAGGCTCGCTGATCGCCTGGAACTGGCTCCGCCTCGAGAAGCGTGCGAGCCCCGGGCAAGCCGCTCTGATCCTCCTCCTCGCCCTCGCGCCGGCGGCTGCGCGAGGCCGGCGCATGCGACTCGCTGCTTGCCTCGTTGCCTTTGCGCTCGCCGCGGGAAGCGCCTTCCGCCTAGGGCCGGACCTGCACTATCCGGGGCGTCTCCTCTCGCGCTTCGGCTCAGGGTTCGTGGATTTCTACGACGTGGGGTTGCCATTCGACCCGGCGGCACACCGCTGGATGAACGGTGCGATCCTGCTCGGCGTCTTCGCTTTCACCCTGGTGGCTGTCCTGGCGATCGATGCTCGACGCGCACGGCCGGCCGCCGCGGCGCTTCTCGTCGGAGCCGGCTGGCCGGCAACGCTTCTTGCGGGACACGACTTCCTCCGCGGCTCGGCGCTCCTCGCGGGCGTCTTGGTCCTGCTCGTCGGGCTGCGCGAGAGGCCTCGCGGGCTGGGACACGCGGCGGTCGCGGGAGCGGCGGTCATCCTGGCGGGAGTCGCGGCCTCGAGCTCGCCGGCGCTCGCCAAGCACGGCTTCCTTCACTGGCAGTCGTGGGACCTCTACTCCAGGCAGGCGGCACCGGTGGACGTCAGCTACGTGTGGAGCTCGAGCTACTCCGGCCTGACGTTCCCGCACAAGACCACGGTGGTGCTCAGGATCCAGGCCCCCGCGCGGGCGCAGTACTGGCAGGCGACTGCGCTCAGTGCCGTCGTCGACGGACACTGGATCGAAGACCCGGCTCCGCAGCAGCAGAGCAGCGGCTATCTCGGCGAGCCGGGTCTCGTTCCCCCGGGAGCGGGAAGAGCTGCGCTGCGCAGTTGCTCGCCGAACTGCCTCCGAGGCAGGCCGTCGGGCTGGGTCGAGCAGCACGTCACCGTCGAGGGGCTTCGCGACACGCACCTCGTGGGAGCGACTGTCCCCGTGCAGTTCGACGCTTCAAAGCTCGGCGTCGTGCTGTACGACCCCGCTGGAATGGCTTTCGTTGGCGGCTTGAAACGGGGCGACAGATACACGGCCTGGAGCTACGAGCCCGACCCGACGCCGGCGCAGCTTGCGAGCTCGCGGCCGGTCTACCCGCAGCTGATCAGCGTTCAGGGGAAGTACCTCGAGATCGACCAGCGCGCCTGGGTCGCGCCGTTCGGAACGCCGGGCCGTGAGGCAGCCATCCAGCAGCTCTTCTCGTCGGCGCGCGGCTACAGGCTCGCGCCGTTCAAGCCGCTCTACAGGCTCGCCCGCCGCGTCGCCGGAGGGGCGAAGAGCCCTTACGCCGCTGCGGTTGCGCTCGAGTCGTGGTTCCGCATCGGCGGCAACTTCGTCTACGACCAGCACCCGCCACGGTCGACGGGCCGCCCGGCGCTCGTCGACTTCGTCACCCGAACGCGCAGCGGCTACTGCCAGCACTTCGCCGGTGCGATGACGCTGATGCTGCGGTATCTCGGAATTCCGGCCCGGGTGGCCGCCGGGTTCAGCAGCGGGCATTACGACAAGAGCTCGGGCGAGTGGATCGTCACAGACCACGACGCGCACGAGTGGGTCGAGGTCTGGTTCCGCGGGTGGGGCTGGGTCCCGTTCGACCCGACGCCGGGGCGTGGGGGAGTGGCAGGCGCCTACTCGGCGTCCTCGAAGGCCTTCGACGCCGCGGCGGCTGCACTCGTCCTCGCAGGCAAGGAGGGGCTGAGAGCTTTCGCGGGCCGCCGGTCCGAGCTCGGCTTTGCGCCGGCTCCGGTCCACGTGTCACCCGACGTGCCGAACCTCTCGGCGGCTCCTGTTCAAGCCGTCGCGCCGCACCGCTCGCGGGCGCCAGGGTTGTTGGAGCTTCTCCTGCTCGTGGTCGCCGGGCTCGTGGTCACGATCACGGCGGCAAAGCTCGCGCTTCGCCGCGCGCGCTATCTCACGAACGATCCGCGGCGTCTTGCCGCCGCCTGCCGCCGCGAGCTGCGGGACATCCTCCTCGACCAGCTCGTCGATGTTCCCGCGAGCGCGACTCTGGCCGAGCTCGCTCTCCTCGTCGAAGCCGAGTTCGGCGTCAGTGCCGCAGCGTTCGGGCGACACGCGACGGCTGCCCGCTTCGGCCCGCGGGCCGGCGCCCGCGAGGCCGCCCGCGAGATGCGCAGGGCTCTGCGAGCTGTGCGACGCGGCGTGCAGGGAGAACTGACGCGCTTCGAGCGTTTCCGCGGCCTCGTCTCGCTTCGCTCTCTCGGCTTCGCCTAGTGCACGTCGTGGTGATGGCCGCGGGGGAGGGCCGGCGCCTGCGTCCGGTGACCGAACGCTGGCCGAAACCGGTGCTGCCGATCGACGGGCGGCCGGTGATCGCGGCGCTCGCACGCGAGCTTGCCGCCGCGGGCCTGACGCAGGTCACGGTCGTCACGGGGCACCTGGCGGAGCAGGTGGAGGGCCTGCTCGGCCCCGGCAGGGCATTCAGGCTGGAGATTTCCTACGTACGCCAGCCCCAGGCGGACGGATCGGCCGACGCCGTGCGGCGGGCCGTCGACGCCGGTGCCCGGCCGCCCCTGATCGTGAGCGCCGCCGACACCCTCTACACGGCGGGCGACGTGAGTGTGTTCGCGAGCGCGTTCGCGGCGTCGGACGGGGCAGCGGCCATGGCCTTCCGGCCGAACGGCACGCCCGCGCCGCTCTGGGGGCTCACCAAAACCGTGACCGACCGGCTCCCGGACTTGCCCGGCCCGCCGTACGAGCTGCTCGCGGCGGTCGAGGGGATCGAGGTTGGGAAGATCCAAATCGGGCCGACCCGTGATTTGACGGACCCGCTTGACTTAGTGAGAGAGAACGTTCCGTACCTGAGATGACAGACACTTTCGACCTCTTCCAACAGGGACGTAGCCATTTGCGAAAGGGAATGGCCGCGCAGGCGACGGTTGCGCTCGAGAAGGCGAAGGCCCGTGAGCCGGAGAAGGCCTCGATCCGCGAGGCGCTCGGGATCGCCTACTTTCGCATCCACCGATACGCCGAGGCCGAGTCGGAGTTCCGCAAGATGCTGGAGCTGGCACCCGTCGACGACTACGCCCACTACGCCCTCGGCCGATGCCTCGAGAAGCAAGGGCGCGAGACCGAGGCGAACGGTCACTACAAGCTAGCCAGCTCGCTCAGGCCGGGCAGGCCTGCCTACGAGTCACGCATCCGCGACCTCGGCGCGCGTCTGAACTGACCGCTCGACCCAGCGAAGCTCAGCTGAGCCGCTCGCCGGTGACCCGGCGGATCTCCTCGAGCGACGAGATGCCCTCGAGACACAGACGGATACCGTCCTGGTGGAGCGTGGTCATGCCGGCTTCCACGGCGGTGTGGTGGATCTCATCCGTAGGCGCCTCCATCAGCGACCTGAGCTCGCGCGTCACGGGCATCACCTCGTAGAGCGCGACGCGGCCACGAAAGCCGGTGTGTCCGCAGCGACCGCAGCCCTTTGCTCGCTGCAGGAAGACCTTGCCCTTCTGCTCCAGGAGCCCCATCTGCACGAGCTCCTCGTCGCTGGGCCAGTAGGACTCGCGGCAGTCGGTGCAGACGCGGCGTGCGAGCCGCTGGGCGACGATGCAGTTGACGGAGCTCGAGAGGAGGCCCGGCTCGACGCCCATGTCCTTGAGGCGCGCAATCGAGCTGGCCGCGTTGTGGGCGTGCACCGTCGTCAGCACGAGGTGGCCGGTCATGCCCGCCTGCATGGCGATGCGTGCGGTCTCCTCGTCGCGGATCTCGCCGACCAGGAGCACGTCGGGGTCGCTGCGCAGAATCGTCCGCAGGCCCCGCGCGAACGTCAGGCCGCTCTTCGGCGAGATCTCGACCTGGTTGACACCCGGGATCTGGTACTCGACGGGGTCCTCGATCGTCATCAGAACGCGGCCCGGGTCGTTGAGCATGTGCAGCGCGGTGTAGAGCGTGGTTGTCTTCCCGCTCCCGGTCGGCCCGCAGACGACCACGGCGCCGTACGGCTGGCGGATCGCCCGCTCGAAGAGCTCGCGCGCGGCGGGGTTCATGCCGAGCTCGGCAAAGTCCGGCTTGCTGACCGCGCGGTGGAGGATCCGGAGCACGACCTGCTCGCCGTGCGTGGTCGGGACGACCGCGATGCGGAGGTCGAGGGGCTGGCCGCCGAAGCGCACCGACACCCGCCCGTCCTGGGGAGCACGCCGCTCGGCGATGTCGAGGTGGCCCATGATCTTCAGCCGGGTGACGACGGCAGGCTGCATCTGCTTCGGGATCGTCGCGACGGCGCGGGTGACGCCGTCGATCCGCGCGCGGACGACCATGTCCTCTTCCTGGGGCTCGAAGTGAATGTCCGAGGCGCCGTCCTCGATCGCCTGCGCCAAGGTCGTGTGCACGAGCTTCACGGCGGGGGTGTCTCCTTCCGCCTCTGAGATCTCTTCGCGCTGGGCGGCGAGCAGTGCCTCATCCTCGGCCTCGGCGCCTACGTGGTGCTCGACCTCGATCTGCGTCCGGTAGAGCTTCTTGATCGTGCGCTCGAGGTCGACAGGCTCGGAGACGGCGAGGCGGACGTTGTGACCGAGCGCCAAGCGCAGGTCGTCTGCTCGCGTGACGTCGGTGGGGTCCGCGACGGCGACGAGCAGCAGGTCGTCTGCGAGGAAGCGGATGGGGACCGCCTGGTAGCGAAAGGCCAGGTCCTTCTGGAGCAGGGTCGCGGCATCGCGGTCAGGCTCGGTCTGAGAGAGATCGACATACTCGAGGCCGAACTGGTCGGCGAGAGCCTTCGCCAGGTCGGAGCTCGTCACCCAGCCGTGGCCGACCGAGATCTCCCCGAGACGCCGGCCGGTCAGCCGCTGCTCCTCGAAGGCCTGCTTGACCTGCTCCACGGTCAGCAGGCCGCGATTGATCAGCAGCGAGCCAAGGTGCTGCCAGGGAAGATGGGCCGCTTCCACCCGGGCTATATCGTCGTTTTCGAGCGGAACATGAAGGCCGTGGTGCAGCGGGTTTCCGGCGCGCGCGTGCGTGTGCGAGAGGAGGTTGCGGGCCAGATCGGCCCCGGCCTCTGCGTCCTGCTCGGCTTGGCTCGCGGAGACGACGCCGGAGCCGCCTCTCGCCTGGCGGAGAAGGTCGCCCGGCTACGGATCTTCGAGAACGAGGATGGCCGGTTCGACCGCTCGCTGCTGGACACGGGCGGCGAGGCGCTGGTCGTGAGCCAGTTCACCCTCGTCGCAGATACCGCCAAGGGAAACCGGCCGAGCTTCGCCGACGCCGCGCCGCCCGACGAGGCGGAGCCGCTCTACGAGTCGTTCTGTGAAGCGCTGGGCGAGCTCGGCGTCCGTGTCGCGAGGGGCGTCTTCGGCGCCCGCATGGTGGTAGAGCTGACGAACGACGGCCCGGTCACGATCGTGCTCTAGGCCGGTCGTCGTTTGGCCAGCCAGTCGACGAGCTTGCGGTCGTACTCCGGCGCGAAGCTTCCGTCCGGAAGGGTCAGATCGTGCTCGGCGCCGGGAATCACGACGATCTCGACCTCGTCGCCTCGTGCGGCGCGCCACGCCTCGACGCTGGGTTCGACCGGCGTCCAGGAGTCGGCCTCACCGTAGAAGAGCAGTGCCGGGACACGCACCTGCGCGAAGACCGGCCGCGGGTCGAAGTCCATCTCCTCGATCCAGAGCCGCAGCCCCTCCTCGTCGAGCAGCGTTGGTGGGAGCCAGACCTGGCCCCACCACGGCTCGTCGAGCCCGGCCCAGAGCTCGGCCGCCAGCTCCTCGTCGGGCTCCGGTGCGCGCGTGTGCACCCAGTTCTCGTAGCGCCGGCGCAGCTCGAGCGCCCGCGCGACGACGTCTTCCCCGTAGCCGGCGAGGCGCAGCTGCTCGGCGACCGCGTACATCATCTGCGCGGAGGGTGTGACGCCGGTCGAGGCGATCAGGACGAGAAACGCGACCTGGTCCGAGGCGGCCGCGGCGAGCGGGCCGATCCAGCCACCCTGGCTGATCCCCCAGAGACCGACCTGCTCCGCCTCGACGGCTGCGACCACTGCGAGCGCGTCCTCGACCTGCAGCTCGAAGCGTCCGCGCGTCGAGTCGCCGGTCGACTCGCCCTCACCGCGGCGGTCGAAGGTGACGACGCCGATGCCCGCCGGCGGCAGCAGCTCGTGGAGGTGTCGGTACAGCGGGCTGTCGCGTGTCCCCTCGCCGGCGCCGTGCACCGCCACGATCGCCGTCTCGCCGGCGGGGGAGTAGCTCGCCGCCAGCGAGACCCCGGCGTGCTCGATCCGGAGCTCTTCCGTGCTCACAGACGCAGCTCCGGCGGCAGAGGGCGCGAATGGACGACGACGAGAGTCCGGGTCGGCCGGGTGAGCGCCACGTACAGCTCTCGCAGGCCCTGGCCCTCCGCGGCCTCCTCGACGATGAGCGCCGGCTCCACGACGATCACGTGGTCGAACTCCATGCCCTTTGCCTCGCGCGGCGTCAGCACGGCGATCCGGGTCTCGTCGAACAGCGACCCTGCGCTTCCATCGGACGCGCCTCGCAGGGAGGCCGGCGCGATCAGCGCGAGGAGCCCCTCGTCACCGCCTAGCCGCGCAGCTTCTTGATACGCCTTCGCGAGGGCCGGCTCGGCGTGGACGATTCGAGGCGGCTCCGCTCCGACACGGTAGGCCAACGGAGGCTCGACGTCCGGCGCGATTCGCTCCAGCAGCGGGAGGGCGAGCTCCATGATCTCACGCGGGACGCGGTACGCGTGGCGGAGCTCCACGATCTGGGCCGAGTCGCCGCCGGGCAGGTAGGGAAGAAGGTCGTCCCAGCGCTTGTACGAAATCGGCCCCGTCGCCTGGGCGATGTCGCCCAGGATGGTGAAGGCACCGGCGGCGCGGCGGGCGATCATCCGCAGCTGCATCGGAGTCAGGTCCTGGGCCTCGTCGACGATCACATGGCCGAACTGGGGAGGGGGGCCGTCCAGGAGCGCCCGCGCCTCGTCGAGCAGCGCGAGGTCGGCGTCGCTCCACCCGCTTCGGGTGCGGTGCAGCATCGCCTGCTCGTCCGGGTCGAGGATGCCGGTCGCGACCTCGGCCAGGCGGTCGCGCGAGGCGACGAGCCGCCGCACGAGCTGCTCCGGCTCCGGTGCCGGCCACACCTGATCGAGGAACCGCGTCAGGCGCCCGTCCCGTCGCAGCGCGCGCTCGATCTCGTCGAAGGCCCGGAAGGCCTGGCCGCCAAGCCGTGCACCGTAGTCCTCGTAGAACCGGCGCAGGACGTTCATCCGAAAACGCTCGCGCGCCGCGGCCGAGAACCCGAGCTCGGCGCGCGCCTCGGCGAGAAGCTCGGCGACTTCGTCCGCCTCGACGCCGACGAATCTGCCCTCCATGCGGACGACCAGCTCCTGCGGCTCGCCGTCCGAGGCCAGCTCGGCCGCGCGCCGCAGGACGTCGGCGAGGCGGACATCTGCCTTCAGCCGCTGCAGCTCGAGCGGGTCGGCGTGCGTCACGCGAACTCCGGGAACGAGCTCGGCGACCGCGCGCTGCTCGACGCTGTCCTCGCCCAACGTCGGCAACACGTGCGAGACGTAATCCATGAACGCCGGGTTCGGCCCGACGACGAGGACACGGCGAAGCTCGGCCCGGTGCGAGAAGAGCAGGTACGAGGCGCGGTGCAGGCCCACCGCGGTCTTACCCGTGCCGGGCCCGCCCTGGACGACGAGCGGAGGCTCCGGCTCGCGCGCGATCAGGTGGTACTGGTCGGCCTGGATCGTCGCAACGATGTCGCGCATGCGCGCGTCTCGCGCGCGCTCGAGCTCCTCCAGCAGGAAGTCGTCGACGGAGGCGGCCGCGTCGGCGAGGGAGCCGTCGAGCGCCTCGTCGCTGATCCCGGTCAGCGTGCGTCCACGCGTGCGGAAGCGGCGCCGGAGCCTCACGCCGTGCGGCTGGGCAGGAGTGGCCGTATAGAAGGGCCTCGCCGCAGGCGCCTGCCAGTTGATCACCAGGGGACGCCGGTCGTCGTCGTGCACCCAGCGGCGGCCGATGTAGATCGGGTCGGCGGCCTCCTCCGAGTCGATCCGCCCGAAGCTGAGCCCGCGGTCCGCGTCCTCGTAGGTGCGGAGACGGCCGGTTGCCCAGTCCTCGATCGCCTGCTGGGAGCCCTCGGTCGCACCCGCCTCGGCCGCTCGCAGGAGCGCCTCCTTCATGCGGTCCAGGTAACCGTACGCCTCGTCCAGATAGGCCTGCTCGGCGGGAAGATCGGGGTGCGCCACGACGAGCAAGCGTAGTCGCCGTCCTTAGACATATGTTTTTTACCTATACTGGTGCGCATGAGGCATCGAGGACATCCCCGCGCACGCAGCCGGCGCATGGTTCGCCCGGGCCACTGGCACGTGCACGCCCGGGTCGAGCGCTTCGTGGAGCCGACGCTGCTCCTGCTCCTGCGGGAGCGCCCGCTCCACGGCTACGAGCTGCTCGAGCGCATTCCCGACCTCGGCGTGGAGGGCCGAGTCGACATCGGCAATCTCTACCGGCTCCTGCGAGCGCTGGAGGACGAAAGGCTCGTCCGTTCCGAGTGGAGCGCCGACCTGCCCGGCCCGGCCAAGCGCACCTACGAGCTGACCGACCAGGGCCACCGCCTCCTAGACCGCTGGGCCGAGGCGCTGCGCCGCGCGCAGGGAACGATCTCCAATTTTCTCGACAGATACGAGGAAGGGAGGTGAGAGACCTTTGCATGGACATCGACACTTCCGCGGCCGCCCAGGCTTCCGCGGGCACCGGCGCTTCCCGAGCCGCGAAGATTGGCTTCGCCGCCTGGAGGAGTACCAGCGCGACCTCGAGCAGGAAATCGCCGACGTCGCCGACGTGATCCGGCACCTGAAGGGCGACGAGCCCGCAGAGACCGGAACCGTCTAGGGCTCCATGAGCGACGGTCTGTGGCCACGGGCAAGGCCCCGCCAGATGCCTTTGGGCGGGGCCGTTCGCCCCTCCTAGCTTGCTATCCTTGCCACACCACATTTCACCGGTTGGCGAAATGGGCGCACAGCGCCCATTTTTTATGAATCCCGTGCCTGTCGTCAGCCTGGCTCGGGCGAGCATTCAGGAGCAGCAATTGGCGAACGTCTACGAGAAGGAACGAAACTTGGAGCGCGACATCGGCGGCAAGGTCGCGGAGGCCCTGCCGGGCGTCGAGGTGCTCGCGGTTGAGCTCACCGGCCCCGAGCGGTTCACCGTCTTCGTCGACCGCCCGGAGGGCGTTGACCACGCGCTCTGCGAGCAGGTCACGCGCGTCCTTTGGGACTACCTGAAGGAGTACTCCGTGGACGTCTCCTCGCCCGGCCTCGAGCGGCCGCTGCGCAAACCGGAGCACTTCCAGAGCGTCGTCGGCCGCCGGGTGAAGCTGAAGACCGCCGAGAGCTCGAAGCTGCGAGGGCAGGTCGTGCGGGCCGACGACGACGCAGTGACCGTCGGTCTCGACGGCGACGAGGTGGACATCCCGTACGCACAGATCGTGCGGGGCAATCTGATCGACGAGAGGGAAACGAGATGAGCCGAGAGATCATCGAGCTCGTGCACGAGCTCGAGCGGGACCGCGGAATCGAGGGCGACACGCTGATCGCCGCGCTCGAGGACGCGCTCCTGGCCGCCTACAAGAAGACCCCGGGTGCATCGCGTCACGCCGTCGTCGAGCTGGACCGCCTGGAGGGCGACTTCCGCGTCTTCTCAATCGAGCTGCCGCCCGACATCGAGGAGCGCCTGCTCGAGGAGGCGCGCGAGCGCGTGCTCACCGAGCTGGAGCTTGCCGAACAGGAGAACGGCGAGCGCTCGCACGTCCTCGTCACCGACGAGGACCTCGACATCGACTGGTCGGACATCCCTGAGAACCAGATCAAGCGGGCGGACGTGACGCCCGAGAACTTCGGCCGCATCGCCGCGCAGACCGCGAAGCAGGTCATCACGCAGCGGATCCGCGAGGCCGAGCGCCAGATCATGTACGACGAGTACGTCGACCGTGTCACCGAGGTCGTGACGGGGATCGTCCAGCAGGCGGGCGACCGGAACAACGTGCTCGTCGACCTCGGGAAGGTCGAGGCGCTCTTGCCTCGCTCCGAGCAGGTGGACGGCGAGCGCTACGAGCAGGGCTCGCGGATCAAGGCCGTCATCACGGAGGTGCGGTCGGGCACGAAGGGTCCGCAGGTGATCCTCTCGCGGCGCGACCCGGAGCTGATCCGGACGCTGTTCGAGCTCGAGGTCCCGGAGATCGCCGACGGTCTCGTCGAGATCCGGGCGGTAGCCCGCGAGCCTGGGTACCGCTCGAAGATCGCGGTCGAGTCGCACGCCCAGGGCGTCGACCCCGTGGGCGCGTGCGTCGGCCCGCGCGGCTCGCGCGTTCGCATGGTCGTCTCCGAGCTCCGCGGCGAGAAGATCGACATCATCCCGTGGAATCCGGAGCCTGCGCGCTTCGTCGCCAAGGCGCTGTCGCCTGCGCGCGTGCGCGAGGTCTACCTCGACGACGACGCGAAAGAGGCAACCGTCGTGGTGCCGGACGACCAGCTGGCGCTCGCGATCGGCAAGGAGGGAATGAACGCCCGTCTTGCCGCCCGCCTGACGGGCTGGAAGGTCGACATCAAGTCGGACACGGAGTTCGCGACCGAGGAGGCCGAGGCTGCCTTCGCCGGCGACGGCGAGCAAGAGGAGTTCACCGGCCGCTGCGCCGCGATTCTCTCGACCGGCAAGCGCTGCCCCAACGCGGCTCTGCCCGGCTCGCGCTACTGCGGCGTCCCCGCGCACCAGGAGCTCGCGCGCAAGGAAGCCGCCGGCGAGTTGCCCGAGCCCGCGTCCGAGCCTGACCCGGACCCCGAGCCGCAGCCCGTGGCGGCCGAGCAGTCCGCACCAAAGCCAGAGCCCGAGCGCAAGGCGGAAGAGGACGAGCCCGCTGCGTGAGCATGCCTTCGAGGACGTGCGCAGGCTGTGGACGCAAAGCCCCACAGGCCGAGCTGCTGCGCTTCGTGGCCCGCGACGGGGCGCTCACGGCGTCGCCGCAAGGCCCGGGACGCGGCGTGTACACGTGCCGGCGCCTGGCCTGCTTCGAGCGGGCGATGGCGCGGCGCGCCTTCAACCGAACCCTGAAAACGACCGTCCGGGTCGATCCCCGGCTGGCACGGATCTACACTGACGCCGATGGCTGACCGTCCCAACAGGCCAAACCGCCCGATCCGGCCCCGCCAGGGGGCTCCTTCGGGTGGCCGCAAGCGCCGGGTCGTGATCGACACGGGCGCCGCCAGGCCGCGCCAGGACAGCCGTCAGGCGCGCGAGCGGGCGGAAGCGCGTCCGAAGCAGCCGCGCGAGGTCGTCCAGCCGACCGGCCCGGTCACCGTCGAGTCGGGTGTCACGGTCAAGGATCTCTCGCAGGCACTCGGGAAGCCCATGCCGGAGATCATCAAGATGCTGATGGGCCTCGGCGCGCCGAAAACGGCGACCCAGTCCCTGGCCGACGAGGAGGTCGAGCTGATCGCGGCGGAGATCGGGCGCGAGATCACGATCAAGCACGCCGCCGACGAGGAGCTCGAGCCCGAGGTCTACGAGGACGACGAGACGGATCTCGAGGCGCGGCCGCCCGTGGTGACGATCATGGGTCACGTCGACCACGGCAAGACGACGCTCCTCGACGCGATCCGCAAGAGCGCCGTCGTCGAGACGGAGGCCGGCGGGATCACGCAGCACATCGGCGCGTACCAGGTCCGGCACGACAGCCGGAAGCTCACGTTCCTCGACACCCCGGGTCACGAGGCCTTTACGGCGATGCGGGCGCGCGGTGCGAAGGTCACCGACATCGCCGTGCTCGTCGTCGCGGCCGACGACGGGGTGATGCCGCAGACGCGCGAGTCGATCTCGCATGCGCGGGCGGCCGAGGTGCCGATCGTGGTCGCGGTAAACAAGATCGACCTGCCGGACGCCAACACCGACCGTGTTCGGAACGAGCTCGCCACCGAGGGCCTGCAGCCGGAGGAGTGGGGCGGCGCCACACAGTTCTCCGAGGTATCGGCCAAGCAGGCACAGGGGCTGGACGACCTGCTCGAGAAGGTTCTGCTCGTGGCGGACGCCGAGCTCGAGCTGACGGCGAACCCGAAGGCCGACGCGTCGGGCCCGATCATCGAGTCGCGTCTCGACGTGGGCCGCGGGCCGGCGGCGACGATGCTCGTCCACCGCGGCACGTTGCGTGTCGGCGATGCGATCGTCGCCGGTGACGCCTGGGGCAAGGTACGCGCGCTCTACAACTTCCGCGGTGAGAAGGTCAAGGAGGCGCGGCCGGGCGACCCGGTCGAGATCCTCGGCTTCGACCATCCACCGCCGGCCGGCGAGAATGCTCGCGTCGTAGAGAACGAACGGCAGGCGCGGCACTTCGCGCAGGTGCGGGGCGAGCGCCTGCGCAGGGAGCAGCTCGCGCAGCGTGGAGGCGGAGTCTCGCTGGAGACGCTGTTCGAGGCGCTCCAGGAGGGCGCCGTGCAGGACCTCAACCTGGTTCTCAAGGGCGACGTTGTGGGCTCGGTCGAGGCTGCGGTCTCGGAGCTGCAGAAGATCCAGCACCCCGAGGTCCGCGTGAACGTGATTCACCAGGGCGTCGGCGGCATCACGGAGAACGACATCATGCTCGCCTCGGCCTCGAACGCGATGGTCGTCGGCTTCAACGTCAGGCCGAACGCCGAGGCGCGCCTGCTGGCCGAGCGCGAAGGCGTCGAGATCCGCACCTACCGCGTGATCTACCAGCTCACCGAGGACATCGAGCAGGCGCTCGTCGGATTGCTGAAGCCGGTTCGAACCGAGGAGACGATCGGCGAGGTCGAGGTGCGGCAGCTCTTCCGCGTCTCACGCTTGGGCACGATCGCCGGCTCGTACGTCACGAACGGGACCGTCCGCCGCGGCGCGAGCGTGCGGGTCGTGCGCGACGGCACCGTGATCCACGAGACCCGCATCTCCCAGCTCAAGCGCTTCAAGGACGACGTCCGCGAGGTCGAGGAAGGATTCGAGTGCGGCATCCTCCTCGAGGGCTTCAACGACGTGAAGGAAGGCGACGTGCTCGAGGTCTACGAGACCCGCGAGGTCGAGCGCACCGATCTCGAGACCCCCGCACCCACGACGGGTACGGCGTCGTGATCACCTACTCCGCGTTGCCGGCTCGTGAAACCCCTGTTGCGCCCCGACGCGGGCAAAGGGGGGGATCACGGGGGAACCAGGGGTTCCCCCGTGCTTTCGAGACGCCCGCACCGACGTCCGCCGCATAGAGCCTTGGGCGCCGGCTACGTCGGCATCCTCTCCGCCGAGCTCCACTTCCCCGAGAACGGCTCGCTCAAGGGGAAGCGTAAGGAGTTGCTTTCGGTGAAGGCGCAGCTCCAGCGGCGTTTCGGCGCCTCGGTGGCCGAGGTCGACCACCACGAGCTGTGGCAGCGCGCGCGGGTGACGCTGTCGTGCGTCGCGCGCGGTCATCGAGAGCTCGAGGAGCTGCTCGACGGAGCTGAGCGCTACCTCTCGGGCCAGGCGTTCGAGGTCGTGCGGATCGAGCGGGAGGTCGTCATGCTGGAGGACTTGCGATGACCGACCGAATGCGGCGTGTCAACGAGGCTGTGCGGGAGGTGATCTCCGAGGCCGTCGGCGAGCTGAAGGATCCACGGATCGGCTTCGTCACGATCACCGGCGTGGAGGCGTCGCCGGATCTCCGGCACGCACGGGTCTTCGTCAGCGTTCTCGGGTCGGGGCGGAAGCGAGAGAAGACGCTCGCGGGCCTGACGGCCGCGCACGGCGTGCTCCAGGCGCGGCTCGCACGAGAGCTCCGCATGAAGCGGACTCCGCAACTGAGCTTCGAATACGATCCGACCGTCGAGCGCGGGGTCCGCATGACTCAACTGATCGATGAGCTCGCGCCAAGAGACGAGTGACGACCTGAGAGCGGTCGCGGACGCGCTCCGCTCGCACGACCGTTTTCTGCTCGTCACGCATGAGAACCCGGACGGCGATGCGCTCGGATCGATTCTGGCGATGAAGCTCGCGCTCGATTCGCTCGGGAAGGACAGCGGCATGTTCCTGCCGGAGGGCAGCGGGATACCGAACGATCTCTCGCTGCTGAAGCTGGACGGGCTCAGGCGGCAAGTCCCGGGCGATGCAGGTGAACGCGTGCTGCTGGCGCTCGACTGCGCGAACGCCGCGCGCATGGGGACCGCCGCCGAGCTCCTCGAGCAGGTTCCGCTCTCGTTGAACGTCGATCACCACCACGACAACACCCGTTTCGCGAAGATCAACTTCGTCTCGTCGGAGGCGTCGTCGACGGGGGAGATCGTCGCGAACATCCTCCACCTGCTCGGGGTCGAGCTCACACGCGAGATCGCAGAGGCGATCTACGTCGCTCTGCTCACCGACACGGGTCGCTTCGGCTACACGAACACGACACCGGAAGCCCACGATCTCGCGGCCGAGTTGCTTCGCGCCGGCGTCGACCCGCGGCGGGTCTTCCAGCACGTCTACGAGCGGGTCGCGCTGGCTCACCTGAAGCTCGTCGGCAGGGCGGCCGACCGCGCGGCCGTGTACGAAGGAGGGCGCCTGATCATCTCGTACCTCTTGCGGACCGACTTCGGAGACTTTGGAGTGGGCGAGGAGTACGCGGAAGGGATCATCGACTACCTGCGTGCGGTCGACGGAACGGAGATGGCGGCGATGATCCGAGAGCCGCCCGAGCCGCCGGGATCGCCCCGCCGCGTCTCGCTACGGGCCTCGCACGACGAGATCGACGTGTCCACGATCGCACGCAAGCGCGGCGGCGGCGGACACCGGCAGGCCGCCGGCTTCTCGACGGAGGAGTCGATCGACGAGATCGTCGAGTTCCTCCGGCACGAGTTCGTGGAGGCGACGAGTGCCGCCTCGCGCGCTTAGGCCGGCCGGGCTGATCCTGGTCGACAAGCCGGCGGGCCCATCGTCGTTCGCCGTGGTCGCCGAGATTCGGCGGCGGACCGGCGCACGAACCGGACACGCCGGGACGCTGGACCCGTTCGCGACCGGCCTTCTGCTCGTGTTGTCCGGCGCGGCAACTAGGCTGGCATCGTGCTTCGTGGGCCTGGACAAACGCTACGTCACGGACGTCGATCTCACTTCCTTGACCGATACCGGCGATCGGGAGGGGCGAGTCGTGGACCGGCACGATGCCCCGAGCGAGACCGACCTCGCACGGACGCTCGAGGACCTCCGGGGCGAGATCGAGCTGCCGATTCCGGCGGCATCTGCGGTGAAGATCGGCGGCGAGCGCGCCTACCGGTTACATCGCCGCGGCGTGGATGTCGAGATGCCGCTGCGGCGGTCCCGCGTGGACGCGCTGGACGTCATTTCGTATAGAGACGGAATCGCCCGGCTCGACCTGGCCGTAGGCTCGGGGACGTACGTGCGAGCGATTGCATCCGCTCTGGGTGGGCACTGCGTCTCGCTGAGGCGAACCGAAGTGGGCCCGTTTCGGGTCGAGGAGGCAGAGCCGGAACGCATCATCCCGCCAGACGAGGCGCTTGCCCGCATCGGACTGCGGGACGGGATGGAAAACGAGCCCGGAGGCCCGACGTGAACGTCGTGCGCAACGTCAGGGAGCTCGCAAGCCGCCCGCGGGCAACGGCGATCGGGACCTTCGACGGCGTCCACCTTGGCCACCGGCGTGTCCTCGAGGCTGCTCGCGCTGTGGGGGCTACGCCCACCGTGGTCACGTTCGACCCACACCCTCGCATCGCGTTCGGGTACGCGGTCGAGCTGCTGACGACTCTCGAGCGACGCCTCGAGCTGATCGCAGAGGTCGGCATCGAAGACGCCGTTGTTCTCGAATTCGACCTGGAGCTTGCACAGCTC
>JBARRQ010000134.1:0-3357 GCA_049644305.1 Gaiellaceae bacterium | reverse complement strand
GAAACGAAGCTGCTACCGCGTTCTCGCTCAGGACGACAAGGGCAAGACGAGCGCCGCGCGGGGTGCGTTGCTGCTGGTCGACGGACGGAGCGTCCGTGCCCGAACCGGATCGGCCTGCGTCGGCCGCCACATCGGGCTGGTTCGCGCCACGCTCGACGGCGCCGTTCGTTCGAACGCGATTCCGTGACGCGGCGGCTCGTCCTCGTCGGCCTCGCCGCAATCCTCGCAGGGGGTTGCAGCACCAGCTCGTCGAGCTCCGGCCGGGCCACCGTCTGGGTCACGCGCGACCGTGGCGCGCACGTCGTGCACGTCGGAAGCGTTCCTGCAGGGCTGACCGCGATCCAGGGGCTCGAGCGCGTGGCGAAGGTGGAGACGAGGTACGGAGGACGGTACGTCCACGCGGTCGACGGCGTCGGCGAGCACGGGCAGCGGGCGTGGTTCTACTACGTGAACGGTTACCTCGCCGACCGCAGTGGGGGCGAATACCGGCTCCGTGTGGGCGATATCGATTGGTGGGACTTCCACTACTGGCACGACCCGACCCAAGACCCGATCGTGGTGGGCGCGTTTCCCGAGCCGTTCCTGCACGGCTACGACGGCAAGCGCCGGCCGGCCGCGATCGTCTATCGGGGCCGAAGCCGCCGCCGCGGCGCTTTGGCGCTCGGGCGGTTGTTGCATGCGCGCTTTGTCGGCCCGGTCACCGCCGGTGTGCCCGAGAGCACGAACGTGCTGCTCTTGACGCCGGAGGGCGGACGGCTGTTCTTCGAGCAGGTACCGCAGAAGAACCCGCCTCGGCCCGGCGGCCCCGTGTTCCTTCTTTTCTCCGGCGATCCGTTGGAGCTCGCACGCAATCCGAGCAAATTCCGTTTCCACTACTCGGTGAGGTGAGCCCCGCGCCCGCAGCCGTGCTTCTCGCGGGGCTCGTCGCGGCCGCCCTGCTCGCGCACAGGACGGCCTCCGTGGCTGCGATCGCCGCGCTTCTCCTGCTCGTCTGCCTGCGCGCTCCGGCCGGCAGGCGCCGGCTCTACCTGGTTGGTGCGATCGGATCGGGCCTGGCGGTTCTGGTGGTCACGCCCTTCGTCGAGACGATCGGCTCGCACCCGCTCTGGACTGGCCCGACGATTCCCGTTCTGGGACAGCTCGACGTGACGACAGAAGAGCTCCGAAACGGTCTCTTTCAGGGCCTGAGGCTGACTGCCGTCGCGCTCGCGTTCGCGGCGTACGCGCTCCTGCTCGACCACGACCGGCTCGTACAGGCAGCGGGCTTTGCGCGCAGATCCGTCCTGGCGATCGCGCTTGCGACGCGGCTCGTGCCCACACTGGAACGGGACGCGGCCGGGCTCGTCGAGGCTTTGCGTGGGCGCGGGGTCGAGGTGGCGGGCCTTCGCGGACGTATCCGGCTGCTCTCGCCGCTGCTCTCGGGCTCCCTCGAGCGTGCCCTCAATCTCGCCGAGGCGATGGAAGCGCGTGGCTACGGCCGGCCCGGCGCAACGCGCTCGGCGCGGCCTCGCTGGACGCTACTCGACCGGACCGCGGTCGCTGCGGGTGCCGGGCTCGTCGCGATCGGAGTGCTGTGGCTCTAGCATCGGTCCGCGACCTCACGTTCCGCTATCCGAGCGGACCGGAGGCGCTCCGGGAGATCTCGCTGGAGCTTCGGCCGGGCGAGGTCGTGGCCCTGCTCGGCCCTTCGGGCTCTGGCAAGTCGACGCTGTTACGGGCACTCGCCGGGCTCGTGCCGCACTTCCACGGCGGGCGTTTTTCGGGCCGAGTCGAGGTGGCAGGCTTCGACACTCGCCGAACGCGGCCGGCTGAGCTCGCCGGCACCGTTGCAACGCTCTTCCAGGATCCCGAGGACCAGGTCGTCTTCACGCGCGTCGAGGCGGAGGTTGCCTTCGGGCTCGAGAACCTCGGCACGCCGCCGTCGGAGATCGCGGGACGCGCTGCTGCCGCGCTAGCGGCAGTCGGAGTCGGACACCTCGCGGCACGTCCCGTGGCCGAGCTTTCCGGCGGAGAGCTGCAGCGGATCTGCCTCGCGTCCGTGCTTGCGCTCGCGCCTCGCGTGCTCCTCCTCGACGAGCCGACGTCTCAACTCGATCCCGAGGGTGCGGCGACCGCGATCGAGCTCGCGCGATCGTCCGGAGCCGCTGTCGTCGTCTCGGAGCAGCGTCCCGACCGCGTGCTCGAAGCCTGCGACCGGGTGCTCTTCCTGGAGGACGGGAGGCTCGTGCTCGACGCTCTGCTCGAGGAGGCGCTCGCGGTGCTGCCGGAGGCGTGGATCCCGCGCGAAGCCGAGCTGCCTGCCTCCGAGCCTTCCGGGGAGCCGGTGTGCACCCTCGAGCGCGTCTTCTTCGGATATTCGCCGCACCAGGACGTGCTTCAGGGCGCGGGCTTCCAAGTCTGCCGTGGAGAGGTCGTCGCGCTCCTCGGTCCGAACGGCTCGGGCAAGACGACGCTTGCGAAGCTCGCAGCCGGCCTGCTCGAACCGCGGGCGGGCCGCGTCGTCCGCAGAGGCCGCGCCTGCTACCTGAGCCAGGATCCGGGCCGCTACCTCGTCGCCGATCGTGCCGACGAAGAGGTCGCGCTCGCGGTCGGTGGGGATCTCGCGCGGGCGCGAGAGACCCTCGCGTGGTTCGGCCTCGCCGATCACGCCGCGCGACATCCGCGCGACCTCTCGAGCGGCGAGCGCGAGCGGCTGGCCCTCGCCGCCGTCCTCGTCGCCGAGCCGGACCTGCTCGTGCTCGACGAGCCCACGCGCGGCATCGACCCCGAGCGCAAGGACGAGTTGTCGCGGCTCCTGCGTGCGCAGGCTCAACGGCGCGCGACGCTCGTCGTGACCAACGACCACGTCTTTGCCGGTGCCGTTGCAGACCGTGTTGTCTCGACGGCTCCCGAAAGGAAGGCCGCGCTTGTCTAGGCTTGCGGGCGCACTTGCCGTCTCCGCCGCGCTTGCCGCGGCCGCGTGGGCGGTGCTTCAGCCTCAGGACTCGGCGCTCTCGCTACTGCTCGTCGCAGGCGCGCTGATCGTCGCCGGCGCGGCGTGGCTCGAATCGGGGCCGGGGTCGAGCAAGGAGCTCGTGCTGATCGCGACGCTCGCCGCCGCGGCAGCGGCAGGGCGTGTTCTCTTCGCAGCCATCCCGAACGTCCAGCCGGTCACCACGATGGTCGTCGTCGCCGGGGTTGCGCTCGGGCCGCGGGCAGGCGCGTCGACGGGCGCGCTCGCGGCGCTCGTGTCCAACCTCTACCTCGGCCAGGGCGCGTACACGCCCTGGCAGATGCTGGCGTGGGGGGGCTGTGGGCTTCTCGGCGGGCTCGCGGCCCCGCTCCTCCGCCGGCGCCTGCCGCTTGCACTCACGTGCT
>JBARRQ010000133.1:0-4529 GCA_049644305.1 Gaiellaceae bacterium | reverse complement strand
CACCTGTGCCGCCCCCGCCTCCACCAGCGACCCTGTCCCCGCCCCCGCCTCCGCCCCCGCCTCCGCCTCCGACGGCCATGGGGGCGCCGCCGCCTCCCGCCGCCGTGCCTGCCGGCCTCCCTGCCACCTCGCCCTCGTCCACGCCACGCGGATCTGCGTCCACGTCGTCCCAACCGGCGGCCACGAGTCGGCTTGCGGCCAGCGGGGCCCCGTCGAGGCGTGCCGTGGGCAGCGCCCGCCCACGCGTCTCGCAGCATTCCTCTCGGCGGCCCCCCTCGAAGCGGCCGGTGACCGCCCGCGCGAACGTCCCCGCGTCCGCCCCGGTGCACGAGGTTGCGGCAGCCGCCACCGGCACGCGGTCAGCGCTCATCCCCGCCGCATCCGAGTCCCCGCACGTCTCGTTTCCGCACGGGATCTTCACCTCGAGCGCGCTCGTCCCGACCGTCCGCAAGGCTCCCTTCCTGGTTCTTGCCCTCGTCGGCCTCGCGATTCTGCTGCTGTCGCTCGGTGTGTTGCCGCCCAGCCTCGCCCCGACCCCGGCTGCCGCCGAGCTCCTCGTCGAGAGCCGCGTCGCGCTCGCGTTCGGAGGGATAGGCACGCTCGTCGTGGCAATGGCCGCCTACCTCCTGACCTGAGGCTCGTTCAGGTTCCCCTTTCCGGGGGATCTCCACCGGCCAAAAGGTCGAGAAACTGTGGCGAATGCGGCACCTCATCGCTGCTGCGACCCCTGCAATTGCACTGGATGCCTATCCGCGCGAGCCTCTTACGCCGCGATCGGACACACTCGTCCAGTCGTACCGGCAGCTCGCTGATGTCTTCCACGACATCCTCTCCGAGCACAGCCTCGACAACCTGCTCGACCGGATCGCCGACACGCTAGCCGAGCTCATCCCGCACGACACGCTCTCGATCTACCAGGCGGACGAGGCACAAACTGTCCTGATCCCGGTCCTCGCGCGCGACAAGTGGGCCGAGAAGATCATGAACAGCCGCTCGAACTTCGGCGAGGGCATCACAGGCTGGGCTGCCCTCCACCGCGAGCCGGTGCGGACGAACCAAGCCCATCTCGACCCGCGCAAGAAGGTCGTCCCGGGCACCCCCGAGGACGAGCAGGAGGCGCTGATCACGGTGCCCCTGATCGCCCGCGACGTCGTCAAGGGCGTGCTCAACATCTACCGCCTCGGCGAGGACGCGACCTTCAGCGACGACGAGTTCGAGCTCGCGACGCGGTTCGCCGACGCGGCTGCGCTGGCACTCGACAACGCCCAGATCCGCGCGCGGCTCGAGTACCAGGCGCAGACCGACTCGCTCACCGGGCTCTACAACCACCGCCACTTCCACGAGCGGCTTCGCGCCGAGCTGACCCGCGCGAGCCGGACTCGCGACTCGGTCGCCGTCCTGATGCTCGACATCGACGACTTCAAGCGCGTCAACGACGTCTACGGGCACGGCTCCGGCGACCAGGTGTTGACGGAGCTCGCCGATCTCCTGCGCGGCGCCCTGCGGGGCTCCGACGTGGTCTGCCGCCTCGGAGGCGAGGAGTTCGGCGTGATCATGGCCTCGTGCGACGCCGGTGACGCCCTGAACCTCGCTCGCCGGCTGACGGACGACCTGGCCGCGGCCGAATTCGGTCCGGCGGGCAAGATCACGATCTCCGTGGGCATCTCGCAGGGCCCTGAGCACGCGATGAATCCGCGCGAGCTGGTCGCATGTGCCGAGGCGGCGATGATGACCGCGAAGACAAGGGGCAAGAACCAGATCGTGCTCTTCGACGAAGAGACCGGCGGCGAGCGCCCGGAGAGCGCGTCGGGCAGCGGACGCGATGTCCGCTCGATCGCCCACCTCAAGATGCTGCAGGGCCTCGCCGGGAAGCTCAACCGGCTCAACGACGTGCGCGAGATCGGCGAGGTGATCGCCGACGAGCTCCGGTTGCTGATCGACTACCACAACTGCCGGGTGATGGTGATCGAGAACGACGAGCTGGTTCCGATCGCCTTCCGTGGGGAGCTCGTGTCCCGCGACGGCATGCACATCGACCTGCCACGCACCAAGGTGGGCGAGGGCATCACCGGCCGCGCCGCCGCGCTCAGCGAGCCGCAGCTGGTCGGCAACACACTCGAGTGCGAGTACGCGGTGATCATTCCCGGCACGCACGCGATCGAGGAATCGCTCGTCGCTGTGCCGCTTTGCTACGGCGCCCGCGTGATCGGCGTGGTCGTGATCTCGAAGCTCGGGATCGATCAGTTCGACGAGGACGACGTCCGCCTGCTGGAGGTGCTCGCCGGCCACGCATCGGTCGCGCTCGAGAACGCCCGCCTCTACGAGGCACAGCGCAGGGAGGCCGATCACCTCAAGGCCCTCCTCGAGTTCACAGGCGCGATCTCGGTGGCTGCGACGCCCGAGGAGATCGGCGAGGAGACTGTCAGCGCCGCTTCACGGCTGCTTGCCAAGAACTGCGCGCTCTGGCTGCCCAACGAGAACCGATGCTTCCGAATCGCAGCCCACTCCGGCTACGACGAGGTGCCCGAGCTGCGTCCGATGCTCGACCAGGCGATCGACGGACAGGTCGTCGACCGCATCATCGGCGACCGCCATGAGCCGTTCTTGCTGAGCTCGGATGAGGCGGAGCTCGCCGCGCCCTTGTCCAGCGGCCTGCCCTGGCCAGACCTCGCGCTTGCGCCGCTTCGGACCGAAGGAAGCGTCGACGGCTTCATCACCGTACGCGACCCGGCGACGGGCGAGCACTCCACCGAAGAGCTTCTGCGGCTGCTCGTCGGCATCTCCTTCCAGGCCTCGGTCGCCCTCCAACGGGCACGGAGCTTCGAGAGCCTCGAGGACACCTTCGTCTCGACCGTGGAAGCGCTGGCAAACGCGCTCGAGGCGAACGACGAGTACACCTCCTCGCACACGCGCTGGATCACCGACATGGCGCTCAAAGTCGGCGGCGAGCTCGGATTTGACGCCGCCACCCTCAAGCGGCTCGAGCTCGGCGCTCTCTTCCACGACATCGGGAAGATCGGCGTCCCGACGAGCATCCTTCTGAAGCCGGGACCGCTCTCACCGGATGAACGCAAGGTCATCGAGATGCACCCCGAGCTCGGCGAGCGCATCCTCGAGCCAATCGAGCGCCTCGCGGAGGTGAAGACGATCGTCCGCAGCTGCCACGAGCGGTGGGACGGCCAGGGCTACCCCGACGGCAAGGCCGGCGACGAGATCCCGATGGAGTCGCGGATCATCTTCGTCTGCGACGCGTTCCACGCGATGACGACAGACCGCCCCTACCGCAAGCGGCTCGGTGTCGAGGAAGCGTGCCGCCGCCTGCGCGAGGGCGCCGGAACCCAGTTCGACCCTGAGGTCGTCCAGGTCTTCCTCGGCCTCACGTGGGAAGCTCCGCACTCCGGCGAGCGCACCGACGAGCGCCTCGCATCGTAAAGCGGAACCTCCGCACACCGATCCCCCGAATTAGGCATGGATTCCGCTACAGGGCGGCCGCGGGCCTTCCGATGTTCGGTCTGTGCGGCCACACGTTCGACGAACCACAGGATTCTCTGCGCGCAACCGGATCGGCGCTGTCGCCTGCGCGCTGGCTTTCGCACTGGCCCTGGTCGCGCCGGCCGGCGCTTCGCAGCTGATCGAGCGGAATGCCTCCCATATCCAGCTCGCCGTCAACTCGAACGGGATGGCGCTGATCACCTATACCTCCCACGGCCAGCTGATCCACCTGCTCGCCTGGGGCGCGAGCAACGCGCGCCTGCGACCCGTCCAGCCGGGCATCCCCCAGGTCAAGTTCAAGCTCGACTACTCGGGCGGCTGGGGCTCCTTCAGGAAGCTCGTCTGGAAGGACTTCAGGAATGCCTGCCGGCCGTACGACGGCCCTGGGCTGGCCTGGTTCGTCACCGCCTGCAAGGCGCCGGACGGCTCGTACTGGGCCCTGCAGAGCTGGCAGACCGCGTTGCCCGATCTCGGCTTCGCCCCGTGGCTCGACATGCAAAGCACCTGGTGGCTGCACCTCTCGCATTGGTCGGGCCCGCTGGCGAGGCTCGATGTGTACAACGACTGGGTCTACGGAGGCCGTTGGCAGGAGCTGTTCGGACAGCTCACGTACCACGGTATCGGCGTGCGCGGTTTCGACACGACGCGCTACGGAGCGCCGACCGACGGCTACGGACGCTTGCTCTATCTCGACACGCACAACTCTCGCTACTCAAAGGGCTGGAGGCGAGAGAACTCGTTCGTCTCGCACGGGCCTCCCGGCATCTTTTGCTACGGCTTCTATCCGTTCGATCCGCTGATTAACGGCTACGAGCATCCGCGGGGAACCACACACCGGCCGCGCGGCCCAGGCACGGGCGACATGTACCGCATGACCGCAGAGGGACCCGGCGTCACGCCCGACGTGATGTGGCAGGGGCCCGGGCTGCACCCGTTCAATCGGAACAACCCGAACGACGTCGCGCTCGAGAAGCAGATGAACGCGACGAGGAACTCGATTCGGGGCACCTGGCCCAAGTGCGCGCACGACTAGCCGC
>JBARRQ010000132.1:0-5563 GCA_049644305.1 Gaiellaceae bacterium | reverse complement strand
GGGAAGCCGGCGGAGCGTTTCCCATTCCGGCGCTCACTGCGGCTCAGGCGCTCGACGAGGCTCTCGGGATCGAGAGCGGCGGCTGGGTCGTCGTCAACGGAGCCGGCGGAGTCACGGGTGGCCTGCTCGTCCAGCTCGCCGCGGCTCGGGGCGCCCGCGTGATCGCGACCGCGAGCGCGAAGAAGGCCGAGCGCATCCGCGACTACGGCGCGTCGGAGGTGCTCGACTATCACGGCGACTGGCCTGCGCTCGTCCGCGAGATCACCGGCGGCGGCGCGCCCAAGGCCGTCAACGCCGCCCCCGCGCAGGCGGCCGCCGTCAGCAACCGCCTTCAACGTGGTCGCCGCCTGCCCGGGGGCAGCGTTGACGGCCTTGGGCGCGCCGCCGCCGGTGATCTCGCGAACGAGCGCAGGCCAGCCGCCGTGGTAGTCGAGCACCTCCGACGCGCCGTAGCCGCGGATGCGCTCGACCTTCTTCGCGCTCGCGGTCGCGATCACGCGGGCGCGCCGAGCGGCGGCGAGCTGGACGAGCAGGCCACCCGTGACTCCGCCGGCTCCGTTGACGACGACCCAGCCGCCGCTCTCGATCCCGAGAGCCTCGTCGAGTGCCTGAGCCGCAGTGAGCGCCGGAATGGGAAACGCTCCGCCGGCTTCCCATGACGCCTCTGGCGGCCGGGCCGCGACGCTCGCCGCCGGCGCGAGCACCCTCCCCGCCCACGTCCCGTGACGCCGGAGCGGCAGCGGATGTGTCATCACCTCGTCGCCCTCGCGCAGCTCGGCCACGCCGGAGCCGGCCGCTGCGACCGTCCCGGCCGCCTCCGTCCCGAGCGCCATCGGAGCCGGGCCGCCGATCTGCCAGCTGCCGATCCTGACAAGCTCGTCCCAGTTGCCGATGCCGGCGGCGACGACGTCGATGAGGACCTCGCCTGCAGCAGGCGTCACCACCTCGTCCACCTCGAAGATCTCGACGGGCTCGCCGAGTGCTCTGATCCCGGCCGCTCGCATCCTGTTCGGCGCACGTTACTGGCGTCGGTGATGCGGGGCGGGCCGCTTTGGCACCTCGCCAGAGGAGTGCGACGCGAGCAGGTGACAGATGACTTGCCTGGGCCAGTCTTCCGGAATGACGGCTGAACCGTGGTCAGCCGGTACGAGCGACGTCAGCGGCGAGTCGTCCCTCAGAGAGAGCGTTTATTCGTGCCCGCCGGCTAGTCAGTGCCAACCTCGAACACGACCTTGCCACGCTTTCCGCGGGACGCGACTCGCTCGAACGCCGCCCGTGCCTCCGTGAGTGGAAAGACCGAGTCGACCTCCGCGCGAAGCTCGCCTGCATCCACGAGCGCTGTCAACTCCGTCAGTTGCTCGCGGTCGGGTTCGACGATGAAGTAGATCGCGCCCGGTGTCTCCTCTGCGATCGTGACCACGCGCTCGCCAGCGGGGACCTCGCCGCCACGAGTGTCGAAGACCAGATCGACCGGCCCACTCTCCACGACCGTTGCGCCGGCATGTCGCGCAAGCTGGACGGCGATGTGCCCAACCCCGCCCGAGGCGCCCGTGATCAGCACCCGCTCGCCTCGGGCGAGCCGCCCATGCACAAACAATGCTTGCCAGGCGGTCAGCCCGCCCATCGGCAGAGCTGCCGCCTCGACGTGGCTCAGCCGCAACGGCTTCGGTGCAAGCACCTCCGCTGGAACGACGGCGTACTCGGCAGCCACGCCGTCGCGATCGAAAGGGGTGAGCGCATATACCTCGTCACCGCTGTCGACGACAACGCCCGAAAGCTCGTAAGACGGAATCGCCGGCAGTCGATCGACCGGCCACTCCAACTCGCCACGCGTAATCGCCGCCGCGTGGACGCGCACCAGCACCTCGCCCGGACGAGGCGACGGCGCCTCGATCTCCTCAACCTTCAAGCCGTCTCGGTGCAGGCGTACCGCTAGCACTGGCGCTCGCTTCTACCGCTGTTGGACTTCGTTCCTCATGAGATCTTGCCATCTCGCACCTCCTGCTCGGAGACGTCGCCTGCGCGAACGTCCTGTCACTCGGCGTGGGCGTGACTGCTGCTTCTCAGCCCAGGCCGCTGTCGCCTTGTTTGACAACTAAGGATGGAGCCTTTATGGAGCCCCGTGGTCGCAACCGGTGGCAATCAGCCGCAAGTCGACTGAGCGCCGGAGCGGCCGAAACAAGCCATAACCGTTGCGATGGGTTGCGACCGGTTGCCGCTGGGTCCGCATGGTAAGGAGGGGGTCGACGGTTCGAGTCCGTCAGAGGGCTCTGCAAAAGCGCCGCACGTCGGCGCTTTTCTGCTCAGAACGAGTTGCTCGTCATCGAACGTGCGGTGGGTGTGGAGCCCGTTATGGGGCCTTCAGGTCCAAAACCGCAGCGCGGCGTCCAGTGCGTGCGGACGTACGGCCGCGTGAATCCCAGCTGTCCGAAGCTCTCGTAGGCAGGCGTCGCCTGTTCATCCGAGGGCGCCTCGATGTCAGCGATGAACGAGCGGGCGCCGCGGACGAGTCCATCGGCGACGATGAATGCGCAGAGCGCCGCGTCGGGCTCGTAGTCGTTGCTCGTGACGCCGGGGACGGGGCCGTCCATGCCGAGCCAGGCGGTGCCGTCAGGGCCGATGTGCATGCCGCGGGCAGCGACGATCTCGCCGCCCTCGCGCACGACGTACTGGTGCCATCCCGGTCGGTCGATCAGCCTCAGGAGCCAGGGGCCGGTCTCGAGACGGTAGACGCGCTCGATGAACTCGACCCACTCGCTGCCGCTGGCGTGCTTGACCCGTTCGACTGTCAGCTCGCGATCCCCGTCGAGGGTGGGCGCTACCGCGAGCGGGCTGCCGTCGCGGACGACTCGGTCTTGCGCGTCGAACTGCTCCAGCCCGAACTCGCGCAGCCAGCTCTCATATTCCGCAGGCCGGCAGTGAGGCAGCGACTGGAGCAAGAACATCGTGATTCCGGCCCGTTCGTAGCCGGCGAGGATCTCTTCGATCGCCGCGCGGCTTGCCGGCTTCACGACGCCGAGGCCGATCGTGCGACTGAAGTAGCGACGACCTGTCGCCGCCCAGCGGAGCACGAGCGCACCGCCGAGCTCCTGCGTCCGGAGACCCGCGGCTTCCGCCCAGCCTGCGGGCGCGGCTGCGTAGAGATCTGCCCAGGCGCGTGCCTCCGCCGCCTCGATCGCGGCGGCGGTACTCAGATCGACCGGCGTCGCCTTCAAGGTCACTGTCGAGACGTCCAACGCTCAGCCCGCCTGTGCGGCCGCGAAGTTGCGCGTCAGCACGGCCTGTGTCTTCGCGTACTCGTCGGTCGGGCTGAACTCGACGACCTCGGTTCCGGCCGTCACGACCGGGATGTGTCCGGGCGGAGCGTAGTAGGCGTCGCCGGCCTCGTAGACCTCGTCGCGGTCGGCGTAGCGGAGCGTCACTCGCCCCTGCAGCACATAACCCCAGTGCCGGCTTTGGCAGCGACCGTCGGGCAGCCCTTCGAAGAAGGGCGTCGCGTCGGCATCTTCGCGGAAGGACGTGAACTCGATCGTTGCACCGTCGACCTCTTCACTTCGGCTCTCCAGCACGCCGATGTCCTCGACATGGCTGCTCGTTTCTCTCGAGACTTTCGGCATCGACCCGACTCCTCTAGACGCTCAATATAGACACCCTGTCCAGAATCTAACAGACCCTCATACCGCTTGTCTAGACTGAACGTCTATGTCAGCTCACGCCTACCGCACCACACGGAAGCCGGGCCGATCGGAAGCGACCCGCGAGCGGATCAAGGGCGCGGTACGGGAGCTGCTCGCCGAAGGAACGTTCCACACCTCCACGGTCGAACACGTCGCCGACAGGGCCAGGATCTCGCGCGCGACGCTCTACCAGCACTTCCGTTCGCGGCTCGAGCTCGTCGACGCGATCTGCGAGACATTCGATGCGAACCCGGCACTGCTCGAGCTCAGGGAAATCGTCGAGCTCCCAGACGCCGAGGCGGCGCTCGACAAGACGATCGCCAACAGCATCCGCTTCTGGTCATCCGAGGACGCGGTGCTACGCCAACTCTACGGCGTCGCGGCGATCGACCCGGCCGCGCAGAACCTCGTTGACCGCCAACGCGCCGACCGGCGAAGCGAGCTCGAACGGCTCACCGGCAACCTCCACCGAACCAGACGGCTACGCGACCGCACAACCGCCCGCGCACTCAACCTCCTCCTCGTGCTCACCAGCTACCAGACCTTCCGCGAACTCCGCGAAGCCGGCCTCTCCGACCGGCAGCTCACGACAACCCTCCAACAGGCCGCACGCGAACTGCTCCTCCGCCAGCCATAGACTCGCGATTAGCGCGCACAGTGCTCGCCACGGACGGGCCCGCGCCGAGTGTCAGTGTCAGCAGCGTGCCGCAACGGACGGGCGGAGGACCAGCCCCGAGACAACCACAAATCCGAGCGAACCAGAAACGCAACCGAGTTGCTGATCAGCATTCTGGGCCCAGTCACCCGCACCGCGGCCACGCTCTCCTCGCCCGGCGAGCACACCGAGCCGGGCCGCGACGACCGTGCGACTGCCGAGCACACCGCACGCCGAAAGGGCAGAGGTTCATTGCGGTGATCAGTCGGCGCCACCGCCTTCCTCCGGCGATACGCGAGACTGTCGATTGACCCCCTCTCAGTTACGGAAGGATCGTCGACCTTCCATCCGCGGTCGTTGCCCGAGCCAAAGCGCGCGTTTTGGGCCTATTGGGATGGAACAGTTATGGAACAGAGGGGGCGCAACGGGTGGCAAACGGTCGGCTCTTTGGCAACGCGAAAACGGCTTGATCGGGGGCGCAACCGTTGCCACCGGCTGCCACCGGTTGCCCCCAAATCATGGTAAGGAGGGGGTCGACGGTTCGAGTCCGTCAGAGGGCTCTGCAAAAGCCCCGCATAGGGACTTTTTGTTTCGGACCGAGTTGCAGGTTCTCGCACGTGGGGCATGTATGGAGCCCTTTATGGAGCCTTCAGGTCGAAAACGCCGTCGTAGAGGCTCCTGGATGACCCCTGTGATAAGCGCACCCCGGTACCCAAACTTCACCTTACGGTTCGGCGACTCACACGCGAAGGTGCTTATTGCCGACAGCGATTTTGCAGTCGTGACGAGCTTCAACTGGCTGTCGTTCCTCGGCGACCCCAGCCGAACATTCCGGGACGAGCGCGGCCTGCTCGTCCGGCGAACGGACATTGTCAATGAGGCAGCATCGGCGCTCCTTTCACGCTTTGCACAAGCAGACGTACCCGAGCGCCTCTAGCGTCGGTAACGCCTCCCATGACGAGACCGAGACACGGCGAGCTCGAACCAATCCCGAAGATCGCAGCGCCGCTGACGATTGCGTTGACCGGGTTGTCGCCAGCTTCGTCAAGCTCCTGGCTTGGTCGATGACTTCTGACGTGCTGGGCGGTCCTACGAGCATGTCGCCAGAGGGAGGATCGATGAGCAAGCTGAAGCTGAACATCACGATGTCGATCGACGGCTTCGTCGCCGGCCCGGACCAGTCGCCAGAGCATCCGCTCGGGGTCGGCGGTGAGCAGCTCCACGATTGGCT
>JBARRQ010000131.1:0-20471 GCA_049644305.1 Gaiellaceae bacterium | reverse complement strand
CGCGCTCGCGCGTGATCGTCGCGTGCTGGCTCAGGCGCGAGAACCGCGGCTGCCCGAAGCCGGCGACTGGCAGCTCCGCGTCGAGGTCCTCGCGTGACGGGAAGCGGGCGCGGTCGATCGTCTCCATCGAGGGGAAGTAGTCGCGGAACCAGAAGATCCCGAAGTAGGACGGATCGAAGCTCGCGATCGCGAGCTTGCCGTCCGCTGCGAGCACGCGGCGCGCCTCCTGGAATGCACGAGGACGGTCGACGAGGTGTGCGACGAGCCACATCGTGGCGCGCTCGAACCATCCGTCCTTGAACGGCAGCGAATCTGCCGACTCCTCCTTGAAGCGGACTCGAGGGGCTCGGCCGCGTGCTACCGCGATCATCTCGGGCGACGGGTCGACCCCCCACACCCTCGCACGTTCCGCGAGCGCCGCCGCGAAGCGCCCCGTCCCGCAGCCGACGTCGAGCACGCGCCGCCCCGCAAGATCGCCCTCCCGCACGAGCGCCTCGCAGACCTCCCACCAATTCTCGTCGGCGGGACGGAGCTCGTCGTAAGTGGCCGCGCGGCGCCCGAAATCAGGCGTCGGAAACGAGCTCATCCGGGTCCGTCATCGCCTCGATGGCGTGCTGCGCAGCCTCCAGAGACGACTCCGGCACGAGCACCTTCTGTGGGACGTCCTCGGTCTCGCGTGGATGGTGCTCGACGGCCGTCTCGAGCTCCGTCTCGATTCCGGCCGCGCGGAGGATCTCCTGGATCTCTTCCGCTTCGGCAACGCTCTCGGCGAGAGCAACCTGCACCAGGCCGGTCATCTCAGGGAACTACCTCAGCCTCGGGAGCCGGCTCCTCGCGGCGATGCAGCGCCCCACCTCTGACGAGCTGCGGGGCCCCGCGCTCCGGGAACGGCACATCGATCACGTCGAAGTCTTTCGGCACCACGGTGTCGGGGAAGATCGTACGCGCCTCGCGGGCAACCTCGGGCCCGAAGTAGCGATTCGAGAGATGCGTCAGCGCCAGCAGGCCGACGTCGGCCTCGCGTGCGATCTCCGCCGCCTCGAGCGCAGTCGAGTGCGCGGTCTCTCGGGCCCGTTCGCGCTCCTCGTCGAGGAACGTCGCCTCGTGGACGAGGACTTCCGCATCGCGAGCAGCCTCGAGGACCGTCGGGGAGTAAGCCGTGTCTCCACCGAGGACGATCTTTCGCCCGGGTCGAGGCGGCCCGAGCACCTCGTCCGGAGTCACCACGCGGCCGTCTTCGAGCTGAATCGACTCGCCCGCCTGAAGCAAGCCCCTCTCGGGCCCCGGCGGCACACCGAGCGCATCCGAGGCGGCGACGTCGAAACGGCCCGGACGCGGGTGCTCGACGAGCGCGAAGCCCAGCGATTCGACGCTGTGTGCGACCGGGAAGGTGACCAGGTTGTAGTCACCCCGCTCGAGCACGCCGCCGGGCCGCAGCTCGACGAGCTCCAGCGGGTACGTCAGCTTCCCGAAGATCCGGCGAAGCGCGCTGAACAGGTCCTTCAGCCCACGCGGGCCGTAGACCGTGATGGGGGCCTCCCGGCCCCGCAGCGCGAACGTCTTCAGCATGCCGGGCAAGCCGAGGTAGTGATCCGCGTGGAAGTGCGAGACGAAGACTTCCCGCAGCTCGATCAGCCCGACCCCCGAGCAGAGCAGCTGCCTCTGCGTCCCCTCCCCGCAGTCGAAAAGCAGGCGCTCGCCACCGCGCCTCAGAAGCAGCGCAGACGGAGCTCGGTGCGCAGTCGGCACGGAGCCTGACGTCCCGAAGAAGACGAGATCGAGGTCCACGGCGGGAGTCTAGTTTCGCCCGGCTCAAGCCAAGACGGCCGACGACCTGTACCGCTGCCGCGCCGGAGGCGGCCACCTCAGGGCAGGAGCAGACGCTGGCCCGGGCTGATCAGAGCGCCGTCCAGGTGGTTCCGGTGCTCGATCTTCCAGATGCCGTCACGCGGGTCGCCCGCGTAACGCGACGCGGCGATCGACCAGAGCGTCTCGCCCGGCTTGACGGTGTAGTGAACCGCGGGCCCCGCGCCCTGCGACGCCCGTGCCACAACCGCCCAGGCAATCAGCGAAAGAGCTGCTAGGAGAAGAACTTTACCGAACATATGTTCGCCATACTAGAGCGAACGCCTGTTCGTGTCAAATCAGGTCGGCGCTGACCGGCTCGCCCGCCAGAGCGGGCTCCTCGAGGAACTGCCCCGCGCGCCAGACGAGCTCGCCGTCGGCATAGACCTCCCCGTCCTTGCGGAGGTCGCAGACGAGATCCCAGTGAAGCGCCGACTCGTTGCGTCCGCCGAGCTCCTTGAACGCCGAGCCGAGCGCGAGGTGCATCGTCCCGCCGATCTTCTCGTCGAAGAGCGTGTTGTTCGTGAAGCGGTCGATCTCGTAGTTGAGCCCGAAGGAGACCTCGCCGACCCGCCGTGCGCCCTCGTCGAGATTCAGCACCGCCTCGAGGAACTCCCCTCCGCGCTTCGCCTCGGCTGCCACGATGCTGCCGTTCTCGAAGCGGAAACGGATGTCGTCCACCTCGCGACCCTGAAAGAGCGCCGGGAATGTGAACCGGATCTCCCCCTCGGTCTCGGTCTCGACCGGGCTCGTGTAGACCTCGCCGTCGGGCATGTTGTAGCGGCCGTCGGCGGCCTCCCAACGGCGTCCCTCGACGACCACGCGAAGGTCGGTGTCAGGGCCCACGATGCGGAGCTCGCTCGCGTTGCTCATCTGTTCGGCACGCCGCTTGAGCTGCTCGCTCGTCGCCTGCCAATGGCCGACCGCGTCGCCCTCCTCCTCGACGTGGCACGCCCGATAGACGAACTCCTCGTACTCCGCGTTGGACATCTCGGCGTCCTGCGCGTGCGCCGGAGTCGGGAACAACACGCCGCACCAGCGCAGCTCACCGGCCGAGATCCGTGCCCACCGCCTGTGCGTCAGGTCCCGGGTCGCAGCGATAAGACGCTGATGCCGCTCCGGGGCCGCCCCGCTGAGAGCCCGCGTGTTCGCGTCCGCCCAGATCGTCACGATCGCGTCCAGGCGGTCGATCTCTTCCTCGGCGAGCGGTGGAACGAAGTCGAGCTGCTCCCCGGTGCCCTCCTTGACCAGGAGCTCCGCCAGAAGCTCGAGCTCCACGCTCGTGTACGGGCTCGCCCCCGCTAGCAAGGCGGCGCGGTAGAGCTCGACGGCGAGTGGGATTCCAGCCGACGGCGTGTCGATCCGCAGAATCTTTCCCGGTTGCAGGCCGAGCGAGTACCCGACGATCAGCTCGCTCAGCCGTGCAAGACGGGGATCGGTCATTTCTTCGGCTTGGCCACGGTGAACGCGCGGCTAACCAGGAGGCTCGTCCGGCTCGGGTTCATCGTCGCTTGCATGGAGATCGCGACGACGTAGCGACCGCGCTTGAGCGAATGCTGTGGAAAGGCGATGACGCGCTTCCTCGCCTTGATCTTCCCGTTAGTCGAAAGCAGCGGCTTTGTGCCTCTTCCGGCGAGCGCCCGTGCGATCACGCGGTTGCTGGTCCCGGCGTTGAAGATGCCGGCTCGGAAGGCAACCTCCTCGCCGGCGCTCGCACTGAAGCTCCAGCGCGTCGCGCTCGTCGAGTGGGAGCCCATGAGACTTTGCCAGGCGGCCACCGGCGAGTCGACGTGCGTCGTGTGCGTCCACGTCAGGCGCTTCCCCTGGCACTTCCCCTGCGTCTGGGCGATCGTCTGCTTGACGGCGTCGTACGAGGGACGGTGAGACCCGTCCAGGCGCTCGAGCCCGCTCTGCCAGCGCGAAAGATTGGGCTCGTCCAGGAGGAGGAAGAAGCTGAGCGAGCGGACGGACGGGTCGCACTCGGCAGCCTTGATCGAGCGAGAGTAGTAACGCGCCTGCGAGATCTCGCTGACGGGCTTCTCTGTCTCCACGCCCTGGTAGAGACTCGCCAGGCTGGGCGGAATAGCGACCTGCCAGCCGATCTCGTCGAGCTCGAAGCGAAGCGGCGCTGCGAACGTCTGCTTCCCCTGCTCCGCGAACGTGGGCTGCGCGGTGCCGTTGAAGGCGTCCCAGACCGCCTGCCTGATGCGACCGAGATTCGGGATCCCGGCATTTGGCCACCGGTAACCGACCGCGGGCGGGTCGGAGTTGTAGTGCGGATAGGGGTGGAAGGAAAGCTCGTCCATCAACGGCTTGGTCCTGTGGCTGGCGCGGTAGGCGACGCCGAGGTCGTGGAGGAAGCGAACCGGGGACCGCGAGATGTTGTCGATCGCCCTCGGGTCGTCGTTCCCGCGCGGGGAGAGCCCGATTCCGATCACGTTGATGGTCGGGTCGATCGCCTTCAGAGCGTCGTACGACTGCGCGAGCACGCGCTCGTAGGAGGCTGCGGACACCGGCTTGCCCCCGGCGCCGTACTGCGGCAGCCAGAAGTACGGCTGGTTCGGCTCGTTGCCGATCACGTAGTCCTTCACCTGCGGGAAGGTCTTCGCGAGGAGCTGAAGGAAGGTCGCGAACTCGGCGACCGGAGCGGCATTCGAGGAAAGGTCACGCGCGTGGAGCGGCGAGACGGAGAACACGATCCGGACGCCCGCCGCCTGCGCCAGCGGAAGCCAAAGGGCGAGACTGTCCTTGCCCGGAATGACGTCCGGCTGGGACGGGTCCCAGGCGAGGGTGGCGCGGTTGTCGGTGAAACCGAGGTCCTTCAGCGTCGCGAAGAAGCTCGCCGGGTCGGTGTTCTTCCCGCGATCCTCGCTCACGCCGAACGTCATCCCGCCTTGTGCCGCGCCGGCCAGCGTGAGCGCGGCGCAGATGGAGCTTGCTAGACCCGAAATCCGCGTCAAATACCCTCCTCGCAACATCGACCCCTCCTTAGAGTTACACGTTCTGCGAGCGAACGTGATGGCGGCACTCGTCTATTACTGATCGGCGCCAGGCGCCCGGTCTTGAGACCCGAAAGTAGCAAGGACCGCGTCGAGCAGCGTTGCGGCACCGAATCTAACGGGATCATCGGCCGGAAGGCTCATTTCGTCGGCTGCCGATGCGATAGCGACACGGGCCTCGGACTCGCTCAGGTGCGCTGTATTGAGCGCAACGCAGGCGACGCGGGCCGGGCGGAGGGCCGCGGCGATCCGTTCGTGCAGGTCGGCCAGGTCTCGCAGTCCTGGGAGCCGCCAGCCCGGATATCCCTCGATTTCGGTAGCACCGGCCCGGTGGCAGAGCACGAAGGCGTGGGGCGCCGCGCCGTGGATCAGGCCGAGGGTGACTCCCGAGTAGGCGGGGTGCACGAGCGAGCCTTGGCCTTCGACGAAGAGAAGCTCGCCGCCCCGTCTGTGCCCTTCGACGACGAGCCGCTCTGCCGCGCCGGCAAGGAAGTCCGAGACGACGGCGTCGACTGCAATTCCCCAGCCGGCGATCGCGATTCCGGTCTGGCCGGTCGGGACGAAGACCGAGGGCAGTCCGCGACGCCGGGCCTCGAGGTCGAGCTCGAGCGCCACGGTCTTCTTGCCGATTGCGCAGTCCGAGCCGACCGTGAGCACGATCTTCGCGGGCACGGTCAGGTTCTCGCCTGTTGGGACATTCAGATCGGGTGGGGGCTTCCGCAGATCGAGGAGCTCGACGCCGTGGCGTTCCGCCAGCTCGGCCAGCTCGGGATCTTCGGCGAGGAACTCGTGCAGGCCGTTCTCGACGTCGAGGCCGCCGGCGATACAGGCCTTCAGCAGCTCGCGCCAGGCCGGCGGAAACCGCCCGCCCTGGGTCGCGACGCCGACTAGCGCCGTCGTCGGGTCGAGGCGCAGCCCCTCGTCCACCGTCGCGACGACGGGAATCCCCTCGTATGTCTCGCCGGCCCGGGTCGAGTCGAGGATCGCGACGGTCGGATGCGGCCCGTAGCGGATGACGCCGCGTGCCGTCTTCCCGTAGTGCGGATCGCCGGAGCGACCCTCAGCCAGTATGAGATACCGCTTCTCGGACACCCAATCCGGGCGCGTCTGGAGGAAGCTGGACGCCGTCCACGAGCTCGACTCCCGGCCACGGGTCCTCCGCCAGCAGGAGGTTTCCGTCGAGATCGACATGGTCGAAGAGACTGGCGATCTGAGCGCCCGCTGAGACGGCGAGGCCCGACTCGTTCATGCAGCCGAGCATCAGCCCGAGCCCGAGCGCACGGCCGGCGTGCGCGATACGCACCGCCTCACGGATCCCGCCCGACTTCGCGAGCTTCACGGTGAGCCCGTGAGACCGCTCCGCACAGGCGGGGACGTCTGCAAGCGTGTGGCAGTCCTCGTCGACGTAGATCGGGAGCGGCGAACGGCGCTTCAGCTCCGGCCCATCCGGATCGCCCGCCGGCAGCGGCTGCTCGCAGTACTCCACTCCCAGCCCGGCGAGGTGCGGTAGGGCCTCCAGCGCCTCGTCGAGCGACCAGTACTCGTTCACGTCGACCTGCAGAGGTACCTCGGCGACGCCGCGGACGGCGCGTACCCGCTCGACGTCGAGCCCGTCGCCCCCGCCCAGCTTGAGCTTCAGGCGCTTGAACCGGCCACGCACCTGCTCCGCGCGACGCGCCATATCGTCGGGATCGCCTAGCCAGATCGTCCACGAGGTCGGCGGGCCGGCGCGGTCGAGCCCCAGCAGGCGCCAGACCGGGAGGCCGACCAGCTTGCCGCAGAGGTCGTGCAACGCGGCGTCGATGGCAGCCTTCCCCGCCTGCTCGCCGGGGCGCTCGTTCAGTCGCCTCCCGATTGCCTCGAGCGCGAACGGGTCGTCGCCGAGCAGCTCTTCCGCCTCGCGCACGAACGTGAAAGCGGACTCGGCCGACTCCTCGTAGCGGTCGATCGGCGTTGCCTCGCCGAAGCCGCTGACGCCGTCGTGCCTGACCTCGACCACGACGACCTCCGCCTCGTCGGCCGCCCCGCGGGAGATGACGAACGTCTCCGCCATCCGCAGCGTCGCGATCCGGGCCTCGAGCTCCACGCGGATACCTTAGAGCCGTTTTGGCCTCGGCCGGCGAAGCCACGTCCGCGGCTAGACTGGGCCTCCACCGCGCCTGTAGCTCAGGGGATAGAGCGCGCGCCTCCGGAGCGCGAGGTCGCAGGTTCGATTCCTGCCAGGCGCATCGGAACGCGGCGCCTGCACAGAGATTCGCTAGGCACGAATGCGGTTTCGGGTTACCCTCTGGCGGCGCGTGAGAGCCGTCACCGCGTACCTCCGAAGCCTGAATCCGCAGCTGCCACGCCCCGTGTGGCTGCTCGAGGCAGGCGGCGTGGCGAACTCGCTCGGGAACGGGATCGTCCTGCCGTTCCTGATCATCTACCTCCACGAGGTTCGCCATTTCTCGCTGGCGACCTCGGGCATCGTGGTGTCTGCCCTCGGCGCCTTCGGGCTCGTCAGCGGGCCTCTTGCCGGGCGGCTCGTGGACCGGATCGGGCCGAGAACGACGCTGATGACCTCGCTCGGGCTCCTCGCCGCGGGCTACGGCGGCTTCCCGTTTGTCCGGCATCCCTGGCAGGCGTTCGCGCTCGCAGCCGTCGCCGGAGCGGGTAACGGCGGTTTCGCGCCCAGCCACTCGAGCCTCCTTGCGGCCCTCACGTCACGCGAGCAGCGCAACGCCGCCTACGCGCTGCAGCGGGCGACCGACAACCTCGGCTTCGGGTTCGGCGGGCTGATCGGCGGGTTGATTGCGACAACACAGGTCCCCGCGAGCTTCACGCTCCTCTTCCTGCTCGACGCAGGGACCTTCCTCGCCTTCATCGCGCTGCTCTTCTTTGTGCCTGGTCGCCATGCGGTCGCGGCTGCGGCCCGCGCCGCCGGCCGCTACTCGGCGGTCCTTCGCGACCGCGCCTTCCTCTGGCTGCTCCTCGTGATTGCGGCGCTCGTCGCGGCTGCCTACGCGCAGGTCTCGACGGTGCTGCCGCCCTTCGCGAAGGAGCATGCCGCCGTGAGCGAGGCCGGGATCGGCGCGATCTTCTTCGTCAACACCGTGATCATCGTCCTCGCGCAGCTGCCCCTGGCGAAAGCGCTCGAAGGGCGGCGCCGGTTGCGCGCGCTCGCGCTCGCCGCGACGATCTTCGCCGCTACGTGCGGCGGCATCCTCGCGGCCGTCCTCTGGCTTCACTCGACCGCCGCAGTGATCGCGCTCTGCGGCGTGATCGTCCTCTTCAGCGTTGGGGAGTGCCTGCACGGCGCGGTCCAGAACCCGCTCATCGCCGACCTCGCGCCGGAACACCTGCTCGGCCGGTACATGGCCCTGCGCACGATCGCGTGGCAGGTCGGCTTCATGGCCGGGCCCGCGCTGGGCAGCTTCCTACTCGCCCGCTCGCCGACCGGGCTCTGGCTGGGCGCAGCCGCGACCTGTCTCGCGGCCGGAGCCGGCTCGCTGCTACTCGAGCGCCGGATCCCTGGAGATGCGGCGCGAACGCCCAGATCCGGCGGGGTTCGGCGCAAGGCTTTGCGGGTACAATGGCGAACTTCGACGATGCGACTCGACGATCCCCTCAGTACCGGTGCCAAGCCTTCCCCGCATCAAGCGCCAGAGGCCTCGCCCGCCCGCGAGAGAGGCCGTCCCGCGGCCTGAGCCGCGCGTCGCCGAGCAGAGCTCTCACGGCCTGACCTGGATCCACCTCGACGCGCCGACCGTCGAGGAAGCGAGCGTGCTCGCGGAGCGCTTCGGGTGGCATCCGCTCGACATCGAGGACGTTCTCTCCAGACGCCAGCGCCCGAAGATCGACGAGTACGCCGACGAGGGCTACCTCTTCGCCGTCCTCCACTTCCCCGTCTACGACAAGGCCGTCCAGCGCCTGAACGGGGCCGAGCTCGACTACTTCGTCGGCCAGGACTACCTGGTCACGCTGCCGGCGGTCGAGCTCCTGCCGGTCACACGACTCTTCCGACGCTGCGAGGAGGATGAGTCGCTGCGCGACCAGCTGTTCTCGAAGGGCTCCGGCTACCTCCTCTACCACGTCCTCGATGATCTCTTCGACTACTGCTTCCCGATCCTCGACAAGATCGGTTACAAGCTCGACTCGATCGAGGACGACATGTTCGAGGGTCGTGCCGAAGACGTCGTGCGTGACATCTCGAACGTCAAGCAAGAGATCATCTCCTACCGCAAGATCATCAAGCCTGAGCGCTCGACCTTGCGGCTCCTCGAGCGTCACGTCGAGCGTTTCCTGCCCGAGGAGCTCGACCTCTACTTCGACGACATCGTCGACGCGGCCGAGCGGATCTGGGACCTGCTCGACAACTTCAAGGAAGTGATCGAGGGCCTGGAATCGACGAACGAGTCGGTTATCTCGCACCGTCAGAACGACATCCTCCGGATCCTCACGGTCTTCGCGGTCGTGCTGTTGCCGCTGACGCTGATCACCGGGATCTTCGGCATGAACGTCGACTTCCCCGGGTTCGGGACCACGGAAGCATGGTGGGCCGTCGTGGCCTCGATGGTCGTCGTACTCGTCGGCCTGCTCGGCTTCTTCCGCTACAAGCGCTGGGTCTGAACAGAGCGGCTCAACCAGGCGATTGAGGGGCTCTTTCTGCGGAACGTTCTACGGCGGCCCCGTCGTGGCAGGAAATCGTGAGCGAGGAAATCAGGAAGCAAATCGTGAAGCTCATCCTGGCCGGTTCAGACATGGACCAGGCTGCGGCAGCGGCACGAGAGCTCATCAAGCTGAACGACCAAGGGGTTGAAGAAGTACCGCTTCGGCGGGCGCTCGAGACGGCTCTCGTCGTCTGCTACATGAGGCCCTTTACGGCGAGCAGCTCGATGGCTGTCTCGAGCAAATACATTCCAAAAGATCCGCCAGATTCTGAGCTTCACACCTGGCTTTGGGAGCGGCGTCACAAGGCGTACGCACACACAGACGCTGTCGCGAGTGGCCGCACAGCTTCGGCCAAGATCCTCAGCGCCACCCAGCCTGGAGGGTGGGAGATTGAGTTCGCCGAGACTTGGATTGCAATTCCGCCAGAGATGCTCGAGCCCTTCATTGACTTCTTCGAGCGTCAGCAAGGCCGCTTCTTCAATGATGCAGCGGATCTTCAGCGCCGTTGATTTCCTTACGCTGCTGGGCGACGAAATTGACGCAGAACCGTGATATCCCGATCCGACTTGCCACCTCACGCGTCGAGTAACCGATCGAAAGCGCAAGCACGATCTGACGCAAACGCTGAGCGATAGAGGCGCTGTGTCTAAGCCGGGCGGCGACGCCGTAGCCGCTCTAGGCCCCGACGATGAAGACCGGCGTCCCGATGTGGACGTGGTTGAAGAGCCACTCGGCGTCGGGGACGTACATGCGGATGCAGCCGTGTGACGCCGAATAGCCGATCGAGGCGGCGTCCGGCGTCCCGTGCATGCCGACACCCGCAGCGTCGAGGCCCATCCAGCGCGTCCCGAGCGGGTTGCCCGGCCCCGGCGGGATCGGCTGGAGGCCCTTTGCCCAGGGCGAGTCGGGTGGGCGCCACCACGGGTTGCGCTGCATGTCGACGATGTGCCAGCTGCCGAGCGGGGTCGGATAGATCGCCTGGCCCGTCGCCACCGGGAAGACGCGCCAAGGGCGCCTGCCGTTGTAGACGTGCATCTTGTTCGTGCCTCGGTAGATCACGATCACCGGGCCGAAGTGGCTCAGCGTCGCGGCCGGCGCGATCGTCTTCGCGACCGGCCGAAGCAGCGGTCGTGTCGCGAGGCGGAGCGCCGCCTCGATCCGCTTCCGTGTCGCGATCGGCCTGACCTGGAGCCCGGGCTTGCCCGCGTGAAGCACCGGCGTCAGCGTCTTCATCAGCGTCGCGGTCGCGTCCCTCGGGGGCACGGAGAGCGTTTGGCTCAGGTCGCGGGCGTAGCGCGCCAGTCGATCCTCGTCGATGCTCACGCGCAACGCGACACGCTCGCCGGAGCCCGCCTTCAGAACCGTCCCGAGCGCGGAGTCGACATCCACGCTCGCCCCCAGCGTGGACGGCCGCACGGTCCACCGCTTGCCATAGAAGACGAAGCGAAGCGGCCGGTTGTACCACCACGAGATCGCCGCTCGAGCCTGCTCGACCGGCAGGCCGCCGACGCGCAGCCCCCCGATCGTGACCCCGTTCGGCACGACGGCCGCGCGCTTGGCGCTCGGCGCCGCGGCCCCGGAGGCGATTGCGGCCAGACAGACGACCAGCAGGAACCGCTTCACGTGACGAATGGTACGGCTTCCGGTTTACGGACGATAGGCTCGGCGGCATGCCGAAGCAGCTTTGGGCGCCATGGCGGATGGAATACATCGCCCAGGCTGACGAGCCGGCCGGCTGTATCTTCTGTGTCGCCGCGGCAGCCGGCGACGAGGACGGTCTCGTCGTCCACCGCGGCGAGCAGGCCTTTGCCCTGCTGAACAAGTTCCCCTACTCGTCCGGGCACCTGATGGTCGCCTCCTACCGGCATGTCGGCGAGTTCGCCGACCTTACGGACGAAGAGGCGCTCGAGGTCCACCGCCTCACCGAGCGCGGGATCGCGGCGCTGGCAGAGGTGTACGCGCCGCAGGGCTACAACCTCGGCTGGAACCTCGGCAGGATCGCCGGGGCGGGCGTCGTCGACCACGTCCATCTGCACGTCGTCCCGCGTTGGGCGGGCGACACGAACTTCATGCCCGTCCTCGCGGACGTGAAGGTGATCCCGGAGCACCTGCTCGAGACGCGCCGCCGGCTGGCCGAAGCTTGGCCTGTCTAGTCGTCGAAGAACGCGGCGACGGCCTCGACCGTGCGGTCGATCTCCTCGCCGCCGTGTGCCGTGGAGAGGAACATCGCCTCGTGCTGTGAGGGAGCAACGAAGATGCCGCTGTCCAGCAAGTGGCGGAAGAGCGCGGGGTAGTCCTCGACGAACAGCGTCGCCATCGCTCCGACGCGCTCGAAGCGCCCGCGCGGGGCAAGTCCCTCGTCAAGGCGCCGGCCCTTGCGCTCCAACTCCTCGTAGACCTCTGGCGTCAGGCGCCTCAGCACCGAGAGCCCTGCCGCAGTCGCGAGGGGGTTCCCGGAGAGCGTGCCGGCCTGGTAGACGTCGCCGACGGGGGCGAGGCGTTCCATCAGCTCGGCCGGGCCGCCGAAGGCCGCCAGCGGAAGACCGCCGCCGACGATCTTCCCCAGGACGGTCAGGTCGGGCAGCACGCCGAAGCGCTCCTGCGCGCCGCCGCGCCCAATCCGGAAGCCGGTGATCACCTCGTCGAAGACGAGCAGCGCGCCGCTCTCGTCGCAGAGCCCGCGCAGACCCTCGAGGAAGCCCTCGGCGGGCGGGACGACGCCCATGTTCCCGGCGACCGGCTCGACGAAGACGCAGGCAGCGCCCTCGATCACGCGCTCGACAGCCTCGAGATCGTTGTAGGGGACGACGCGCCCCTCGCCTGAGGCGGGGATGCCGAGCGTCGCGACGCCGGAGCCGGCCTCGGAGAGGAATGGGTCGGCGTGACCGTGGTAGCAGCCGGCGAATCGGACGAAGGGCTCTCGGCCGGTCGCCGCGCGGGCCAGGCGCAGCGTCGTCATCGCCGCCTCGGTTCCCGAGGAGACGAGCCGGACCATCTCGACCGACGGGACGGCGTCCACGATCTCGGAGGCGAGCTCGACCTCCCGCTCGGTCGCGGTTCCGAAGGTTGTCCCCTGGCGGGCTGCCGCGATCACTGCTTCGACCGTTTCCGGATCCGCGTGGCCGAAGATCAGCGGGCCCCAGGACATGACCCAGTCGACGTAGCGCCGCCCCTCGACGTCCTCCAGGTAAGCCCCCTCCCCACGCTCGGCGAACAGCGGCTCGTCGAGGCCCATCGCCTTCATTGCCCTGACCGGCGAATTGACGCCGCCGGGAATCAGCTCGAGCGCGCGGGCGTAGAGCTCCGCCGCGCGCGTCGTCTGCCTCACTCGCCGTCCTCGCGGAGCGCGAAGAGGTCGCTGAGAGGCTCAGAGCCCGACTCCTTGGCGCGCACGGTCGGCACGTGCAGGAGCTTGTTCACGATCTGCGTGGTCAGCGTCTCGACGGTCTTCCGCTCGCGCGCCGAGAGCTCGGTCAGCCGCGGCTCGGCGCGGGCGAGCTCTTCCACCCGGATCCCCTCGGCCCGTCGCCTGAGGGCCGCGATCGCGGGAGCCGCGCCGCGAGAGCGACGCCACTCCTCGAAGCGTGCAGCTTCTTCGGCGACGATGCGCTCCGCCTCGCGCACGTCCTCTTCGCGGCCGACGAGGCCCTCGCCCAGCGCGTCGATGTCGTACAGCGTGCAGCTCTCGAGCTTGCCGATCTCCGGGTCGAGGTCGCGCGGGACTGCAATGTCCACGAGCACGAGCGGCTTCGTCCGAGCTTGCACCGCCTCGGCGTGCAGAATCGGGTACGGACAGCGGGTCGCGGAGATGACGAGGTCTGCGTCGGTCAGCTCGACGGCGACCGCGTCGAACGCCGCCGCCCGCCCTCCGACGCGCTCGGCTAGCTCTTGCGCGCTTTCGAGCGTACGGCTGGAAACGATCACTTCCGCGCCGCGCTCCCGTAGCTCACGGGCGGCAAGCTCACTCATCTTCCCGGCGCCGAAGAGGATCGCGCGCTTACCGGTCAGGCCGCCCAGCGCCTTCGCGCCAAGCTCGACCGCGGAGGAGGCCACCGACTGGGGCATCTCCGCCAGCTTCGCCTCGGTCCGGACGCGCTTTCCGGCGTGCAGCGCGTCCTCGAAGAGTCGGTTGAGCAACGGGCTCGTCGCCCCCGCTGTCAGGGCCGCTTCGTAGGCCAGGCGCACCTGGCCGAGGATCTGGGCCTCGCCAGGGACAAGCGAGTCGAGGCCGGCCGCGACACGGAAGAGGTGATCGACCGCCGCGTCCTCTTCCCATGCGGCGAGGACGCCGTCGAGGTCGAGACCCGAGGAACGCTCGAGCTTCTCGCGCGCGACTACAGGGTCCCCGCCGGCCATGTAGATCTCGGTCCGGTTGCAGGTCGAGAGGACGACGGCTCCGAGCTCCTGCGCGAGCTTCACCGCGTGCCCGTCGGCCAGGTAGAGGCGCTCGCGCAGCTCGAGGGGCGCGTGACGATGCGAGACGCCGACAGCGAGCAAACCCTCTGATTCATGGGAAATCCTAGCCATCGGGATCCGCGACGATGCTACCAGGGCACAGGATCGGGGCCGGCCAGAAGGCCGGCCCCGATCCCAAGTTTCCGCGTCAGCAGCCCGGGAGCTTGAAACTGGCGATTCTCGTCTGCCACCCGGCGGTCGAGGAGATCTGACCGGCCAGGGTGTAGTACTCGTTCACGTACCAGAACGTGCAGTCGTCGACCGGGTCGACCGTGATGTCCGTGTAGTCGCCCCAGCGCGAGTTTGTCGTCCTCTGGATGCCCGAGCCGTTGATGATCGTGCCCTCGCCGAGCGTCATCTGCCCGAGCGGATCACTCGCGAGGCGGCCCGTGTAGCGGATCCCCGGATACACGTCAGTCCCGTTGACGACGCTGTAGCCGAGTCCCATGTTGCCGTTCTTGTCCTCGGCGATGCTGCCCATCCAACGATGGACCCCGTCGGCGGGCGCGTAGGTCCCTTGCTGGTAGAGGCTGTAGATGCCGCCCACCCGCCGGATCTCGTACCAGCGTACGCCGGCGACGCCGGGGCTCGCCTCGACCGACTGGTTGGTGACCAACGACTCGTAGTTCTTGAAGTTCCGGTAGGCGAGCCGGAATGTCGGCCGCTGCCGGTACGAGAGGATGTCGAGCCTACGCGCGTCAGCTGGCCCCACGCCCGGCTGTGGCAGGCAATCGCGGCTGTTCTGGCCCGGATTCCCACCACAGGGGAAGATCGAGTCAAACGGCGCCGTCGGCAGCTGCGTGTTCAGCGTCACCGATGCGACGGCGGTCGACCGCCACTTTACGTTGAGGTCCCAGATGTTGAGCGCGTCGAAGGTCGCGCCGTAGGAGGCGTTGTCGTCCTGCGTCCCGACGAGCGGGATGGCCGTGTCGGTCTTCGGCTTCTGCTTCCCGTCGGGATCGGCCGGAAGCAGCCCGTCGCCGACGAGCGGCAGCATGCCCGGCGCATTGCCGTCGAGGAAGAAGCTGACGGCTCGCGCGGGTTGGCCGTTCACCATCTTGTTCTTCTCCAACGCGTAGACGCCGATGCCGTACTCGACCGTGGGGCCGAACTCGCGCGTCGTGATCACGTAGGAGTCCGTCCAGTTGCCGTACTTGGGGTAGTCCGGGAAGTTCAGCCCGGTCGAGAACGCGTAGCGGTAGTAGGAGCCTGTGGGATCGCTCGTCGTGGAGACGGCGACGCAGTCGTAGTACGTCGGCCCTCTGGTCGTGAACTGCGAGAGGATCCAGCGATCCGTGTACTGGTCGTAAAGGACGACGGGGTCGCCGGAGGGATCCGTGCAGTCCGGGATTGCGAACCCACTCCAGAGCGTGCCCGTGTCCACCGGCCCGAGCAGCTTGTTCCCACTCTTGTCGTAAACCGCGAACACGAGGTTGATCATCTCGACGTAGTTGTTCGGACCGACCTCGCCGTTCGGATCGGGCGGGTTGACGCGGAAACCGAAGGTATTGAAGTTGTCCTGGTTGCTCAGCCCTTCGAAGTTCTGCAGAGTCGAAGGGATCGTCGCAGGCAGCACCGCCGACTGAAGCGCACCATCGGCCGAATACCTACTGTCGGCTGCGGAGATCGGCCCGCGGTCGGGCTCGTTCGCTGGGTCATCCGCACCAGGAGCGATCCGGCTCCGTGCGAGGTCCCGCAGCGGCGCCGAGACGTCGTGCGCCGCATCCGTCGTGAACTTGGGTGTCATGTTCGCCCACGGCGGCGCGCTCTGCGTCACCGCCGCCCAGCCGACGCCGGCCGCGCCTGCGCAGAAGACGACAGCCAGCACCGCGGCTGGAACGATGATCGCCGCGGCCAGCCTAAAGCCGCGGAACTGTCTTGGAGCTCCGTGCATGTGTGCCTCCCCTTGTCGCCAGCACGAATCGGAGCGACGTTACGACCTCCGCAGACTCGGTGCAACCGGCCGTGGGCTTGCTTGACCGGCGTTACAGTTCGATCCGTGCGAATGGCAGTTTTGGGCCTCGCTACCCTGGCGCTGACCTCTACCGTTGCCGGCGCCTCTTCCGGACTGGCCTCCGGGCTCCACGGCGTCGTAATGCGTGGGCCCACCAGGCCGGTGTGCCGCGTGAACGAGCCCTGCGAGGAGCGGGCGAAAGGGCTCCTCCTACAATTCAAACGCGACGGGAAAGTCAGAGCTCAGGTCAGGACGAACGACAGGGGCAGGTACTCGGTGATCCTTCGGCCGGGAAGGTACGTGGCGACAACTCCGCATCTGCGGCCCAGCCAGGACCTGACGCCGCATCTCGTCTCGGTGCCAAGAGGGAGACCGGTAAGAGCGGACTTCCACCTCGACACCGGCATCCAGTAACGCTCGACCCAGGCACGCCTATCGGGCCATGAGGTAGCGCTGCAGGAAGGCGAACGTCCACCGCTCTCCGGCAATCCGCTGGGGTCCCTTCCAGTTGTGGCTTCCGTGCGGGTAGACGTGGAGCACTGCAGGCACGTGCGCGAGCCGGAGCGCGCGGTAGAGGGCGCGGGCGTCGGAGACGGGGACAGCGTCGCCGCTCCCGCCGGAGAGCACGAGCGTCGGTGGCAGCGCTCCGACCTCGCCGCGCGCGTCGAAGGCCGACAGGACGACCAGCGCGTGGAAAGGGCTGTGCCGGAGCGGCGTCGTACCTGCGCCGTATTCCCCCGCCACCAGCGCGAGACCGCCGCCGAGCGACCAGCCGAGCGCACCAACGCGGCCTGAATCGATCCCCGTCATCCGCTTCAGAGCATCCGTCGCGTCCACGACGATCCGCTGCCAGGTGGTGAACGAGGCCTCGATGCCCTGGTGCGCGCCGCAGAAGCCGCGCTTGCTCGGCTGAGGCGTGAGCCCGAAGTAATCGATGTAGTACGCCGCGATTCCTTGGCCTGGGAGGTCACGGGCGAGCACCTGCTCGATTCCCCCGAAGCCGCCGCAGCCGTGCAGCACGATGACGGCAGGCAACCGCACGGAGCCGGGCGGGCGGCAAAGAGCGGCGCGCACAGTACGGCCTTGGCTCCAGAAGTCGGCTCGTTGGCACAGTGGCGACACTCGGGGGAACGGCGGGAGCGACTGCTTCGAGGTACCTCCGGCCGCGACGCTCACGACCGCGGCCAAACATCCGAGCACCCCGGCGGTGCTCGTCAAAGCTCGACTGCGTGGCATGGCTCCCGACAGAGTGCCAGCGCCCAGAGGGTCGCGCTCGGTGCAGGGCGCCTTCTTGGCGGTGACCAGGGCAGAAGGCAACGCCTGGCGTGCTGACGCATGGAATACCACGGCGCTGGCGGCAACCGTGACGGCGTATGCCCACTGCCTGGCGTCCTGAGCCGGCATGGACGGCGGCTGCAGCGAGTCGGAACACGGTAGCGGCCTCGCGGACGGGTGATGCTGGCGGACCGCTGGCAGCTTCGCCGAACAGGGCTGCCTCGAGCCGACCGCTCGCGTCGCCGTAGCACTGATCCATGAGGTGCCTGAACCCACCGCGTGCAGTGGGCGCCGACAGCCAGTGCTTCTGCTTTCTGTCAGCGAGCCGGATTCGACGGCGGCTGAGCGACGACGAGGGTGATCTGTTCGACGGCCTCGACGACGAGCGAGTCGCCGGCGCCAGCCCCCTCGTTGCAGCGCGCCTTCCACCGCTCGCCACGAAGCTTCACCCAGCCTTCAGGCAGACAGGCCGAGACGGCCGTTACCGGCATCCCGATCAGCGCCTCTCGGCCGACCACAGGCGGCATCCGCTTGCTGTAACGCAATAGGAACAGCTTCTCCGTGACCTCCCACAGGAGCGCCCCGCCAACGAGAAGTTGGCCCCATGGTTGCGGCATGACAAAGATGGCGAGCAGAACCGAGCCGGCGAGAACGAACATGCTTTCGGCAGCGTAGCCACGAGGTCGGGCTCTTTGACGCCGTCCGTCAGGGGAGCGCTTCGGCGATGGCTCGATGGGATCAAGCCAGACTCGACCCGACAGCGCCTCCCGGGGGAAGGTAAGCCGCTCAAGCAGCTTTGGCACGATCGCAAGCCCGGTGCGAGCGATCTGTGACAGCGAACGCCCGTACTCGAACCGATCTTTCGGTCATTCACCCACGCACCGGCGGGTATTTCTGTGCTGATAGCCGCCTACCGGGAGAGGAGATAGCGGCCCCCGAAACTGCACTAACCGTCCGAGAGCTCCGCCTCCGAACTTTTTCTCGGGTGCGTATTTCACCAGCGGGAGAGCGCCCGCTTCACACGCGGGAGGTCGCCAGCGGCCGAGCCCAGCTACCTTATAGGACAAGGAACAAGGCGCCGACGTCTTCGGGTTCTGATCGAAGCCGGATGGCGGCTTCAGATTTGCGGGCTTCTTCGGGATGACCCCTTTGCCTTCGCTCAGGTCGCGGATCTGGTCGTTCTTGGCGATCAATTCCGGGGCCGGGAAGTAGGTGAGCTGAGCGGTAATCGAGATGTAGGTCTTGAAGGAGTGGTGGGTCGGCCCCTGGCCGGGATAGGGATGGGCATAGCTCTCGGTGCAGGTACTCGAGACGTTCTTCCGATCAAAGAACGACTTGCCGGAGCTGAACTTGACCGGCACGGAACCCGGGTTGCCGCTGTACGGAAAGTGAAAGTCGGCGTGCTGGTTCCCATCCTCACCCCACGCGCAGTGCTTCTCCATGCCGGTTTGATCATCGGGACCGACGACCGTCACCCCTGTCTTACGGGTGAATCCGCCTGGGGGTTGGTTGAGGTCGTTTCGCTTGAATGGGCCAGGCTTGACGGCAGCCGGCGAGGTGCACTTTTCCGCGTACCAAACGTATTGGGTGTTGTTGAAGCGGACGGTGTAGACGTTTTGGGTCTCCGGGAACGCGTGGCTTTCGACCTCAGTCGCGTGGGGCGGAGCCTCGAGCCCGTACGAAGAAATCCCGCCGGTAGATCCGACGTACTTGAGCCCCTCGATCACGCGCACAGACCAGTGCCAGGAGAGTGTCTCGGTCCCGGCCACCGCCGCAGGATGGTTGGGCGGGTCCGGCTGTTTCGGACCGTAGTCGGTCGTAGTGGAGCCCATCGCGTCGTAGGCGACCATCCAGCAGCAGATCGATGGGTGTTTCGGCTTCGCCTTTCCAGGAGCAGCCCTGGTGGCCGCCCCCGCTGGGGCCAGCGCGAGCGAGATCGCGAGGACGGAAACCAGTAGGAAACCCGCCCGCTGGCCTAGTCGCCCCCTCTTACTTAGCGCTCTCAGTTCCATTCAGTGCGGCGCGCCGCAACCGCCAGGTCGACCGAGGGCTTGGACTTTAGCCGTGCTCGACTAAGCGTGGGCGCCTGGCCGTGTGAACTCGAGCGTCGTACCCAAGGCGTCACCGGCCGCGAGACCCAGCAAGGTGCCGCGATACGTGTCTTCCACGAAACTGATTCTTGCCCCAGGATGGGACTCCCGTCGAGCTCAAGCGCCAGCGGGGGTGCCCCTGGGGGCGGGGGCCCGCTGCTCGGCTAGCAGCGGGCCACCTCGGAAGGCCTCCCCGCACGCGGCTTTGCGCGTCGCAGGCAAGTAGGAAGCTAGTCGTCCCCCACCGCACGTAGCGCGGGGCCGTGGAGTAGTGCAAGCCGTTCCTCTGGCGTCATCTCCCGCAACCACCGTTGCGTGTCCGTCTCCGTGGTCTCGACGGCTAGCGATTCCTTCGGGCGACTGAAGACACGGTCCCACATTATCCCGACGACGCGCCATTGGCCGGCACGGGCAACCAGGAACCCGTCATCGGCAGCGAGATGATGGACTTTGTGATGCTCGCGTGCCCTAGGGCCTCTCGCTGTACGCGCCGGTTCCCCGTACCTCGCAAAACGACCCGCCGTCGAAGGCGTGAAGCTTGACGGTCGTCACGGACACAAACCCGCTTGGCTGCGTGAAGATGAACTGGCCCTCGATCCGCTTGCCCGCAAAGGAGAATTCCTTCAGGACGTTTGTTGTGAGCACGGCGCTATCGACGTGGATCGTCGTGCCGTCGCTGTACAGCCAGCTGAGCGTCCCCGTGTCGTCCGTTGTATAGAAGCTAAAGATCGTGCCGAGGACGGAAGCGTGACAGTTGACCCGAAGTCCCAGGTGCACTCCAAACGGAACCGCGATGTCATGCGTCTGGTCGTCAGCCGACGGCGTCGTGGCGATCGGAAAGATCCCCGATGAGCAGAGCGCCGTGCCCTGCAGTTGGATGACATACATCGCCTGAGCGTTGCTGCAGGTCCCGGTCACGCGGCTTTGGAAGGCGGAGGCTGGAGCTCCGCCGAGCTGGTCGGCGTCGGTCGCGTTGGTCGCGCTGGTGGCGTTGGTCGCGCGGGTGGCGTTGGTCGCGCTGGTGGCACTGTCGGCACTCGTCGCCTGGTCGGCGTTCGCCGCTGACGGCACCTTGTCGAGGCTCGACTCGAGAATGTTTGCGCCCGTGAGCGAGTTGTTCGCCACCTTCGCGCCGGTTACGGCACCGTTTTTGATCTTCGGGTTGGTGACCGCGTTCTTCTTCAGCTGCTTCGCCCCGACGCT
>JBARRQ010000130.1:0-23001 GCA_049644305.1 Gaiellaceae bacterium | reverse complement strand
CCGGGCGACGCGGTCGCGCTCGCGGCGAATCCCACCGTCGTCGCTCGCCTGACCGGCGCCGATCGAGTGCGAGTCCGCGCCGTTGCCCGCACCGCCGCGTTTCCCGAGGAGCTCCCCCCGGCGCCGGAGCTCCTGGAGCAGATAGCCGAGGTGATGGGGCTCGAGGCCGCGGGCCGCGGGTAGGCTCGAACTATGCCGCCGACGCTCTACACCGCCGAGCGCTGCCCCTACGCCGCGCGTGTGCGAATCGTCCTGGCCGAGAAGGGGCTCGGCTACGACGCCGTCGAGATCGACCTCTCTGACCGTCCGGCCTGGCTCTATGAGAAGAACCCACTCGGAAGGGTCCCCGTCTACGAGGAAGAGGGTGGGCTTGTCCTGCCCGAGTCGCGCGTGATCATGGAGTACCTCGAGGAGCGGTATCCCGAGCCCGCTCTCTGGCCGCCCGATCCGGCCGAGCGAGCCCTCGGCCGCCTCTGGCTCGAACGCTTCGACGATCACCTCGGAGACGCGTACTACGCGCTGCGCCGGGGCGAGTCCCGCGAGGCGCTGGACGCGAAGCTCGCCGAGCTGGACACCGCTCTCCAGGCGCAGGCGTACCTCTCGGGGCGCGAGTACGGGCTTGCCGACGTGGGCTACGTCCCGTGGATCCTGCGCGCGGTCGAGCGCTTCGAGGTCGAGCTTGGGCCCGCGCTCGCGGGCTGGCTCGAGCGCCTCTCCGCGCGGCCCGCGGTTGCCGCGGAACGCGAGGTCGTCGCGGCGCTGTGAGGCTCGTCTTGCTCGCGGAGCTCCTGACCGGTGCCTGACATGCCGCCGCTCGTCGACGCAGCGTGGGTGGAGGAGCACATCGAGGAGCCGGACCTCCTTCTCGGGGATTGCCGCGGGCCGAACGCGCACCAGCGCGGACACCTGCCGCGCTCGATCCCGCTCGTGCTCGGCTCGCCGCCGCCGCTGGCGGACCGGGAGACGGTGCGCGAGTTCGCCCTCGAGGTTCAGCGCCGGCTCGGCCGACACGGCGTCGACGGCACCGAGAGGCTCGTCCTGTACGACCGTGGCGATTGTGTCGGGGCGGCCGCCTCGGCTCAGGCGGCGATGCTTGCCGGCCACCCGAGGGTTTCCGTGCTCGCCGGCGGCTTTGCGGCCTGGCCGCGCGAGATCGAGACCGGGGCGGTCGAGCTCCAGAAGACGAAGACGAGCCTGGAGCCGCGCCTCGAAGCCGTGCCGACCTGGGAGGAGCTGCGCGACCGTCTGAGTGACCCAGCCCTGACGATCCTCGACGTCCGGACGCCCGAGGAGTACTCGGGCCGTGCGGGCTCGCCCTGCGACCCTCGCCAGGCGCACATTCCCGGGGCGCGGCTGCTCGAGTACCAGCAACTCTTCCTTGCCCCCGGCCAGCCGTTGCCGTCCGGCGCTGTGCGGGCGCTCGTCGGCCTGCCGGAGGGCGCCGAGATCGTGGCGTACTGCCACTCCGGCTCCCGCTCGGCACTGGCTGCGCTCGCGCTTCGGGCCGCCGGCTACGACGCCCGCAACTACCCAGGCTCGTGGCACGAGTGGTCGCGCCACCCGGAATTGCCCGCGGAGCGCTAACCCTCCTAGTGTCGCTTCTTCTTCGGCGGCGGCGAGACGGCGACCTGTCTGCTCGTCAACGGCGCGAAGTCCGCACCGTTGCACGGAAGCGGCAAGCCGGATGGTGACGGGGGTGTTTTCGGACAGCCGCCTGCGAGCCCGTAGTTCTCGAAGCGCATCTGGAAGAACGTCCGCTTCTTCACGCTCGCCAACGTGATCGAGTACCGGCCGGTGCGCTTGAGACTTTTCGTCCTCGCGACGTGCTTGCCGGTCCCACCCGATGTCGCGCTCGGCGCCGGGTTCGGTTTTGGGCCCGCGTAAAGATCGAGCCGAATCCCGTTCGGCGCAAGCTGGGGCACGGAGAGCTTGCCCGTGAACGTCACCGATGACGACGTGCTCTTTACGACCGAGAACGTGAGCGAGGACGGCAGCCCCACGTACGTTCGCCACTCGAGCGCGCCGGCTGGATTCGGAGTACCCGTGCCGGCGAGGTACGGCGTGAAGTCGGCCACCCACTGGTAGCCGTCGCTCTTGCCGGGGTTCGAGAACATGCCGCTGATCGTGTAGTCCATGGAGACGATCTGGGCGCCAAGAGGAGCCCCGCCGGCGCTCGGATCGACGTCGGACGAGGCAAGGCAGACCTGCTGGACGACGAATCCACTCTTGCTCACGAAGTCGGAAATCGCGATCGTCGTTGCAGTGCCCGGGACCGTCATGTTCATGACCAGGACTTCCTGAATCGTTGCCGAGCCGGTGCATCGCAGCGCCGCTGCCTGCAGGTTCGCGTCGGCCGGGTTCCCCACGACGACGTTGCCCGCCAGCGCCACGGGTGCACCTTGGAGAGCCTTCGCGTGGGCGAGCGCGACAACTGTGCCGACCTTCGTGCCCGGCGCTTGGCCGAGGTTCGCGTTGAACGTCGCGGGCGAGTAGGTGGTCACCTTGTAGGTCGGGTCGTTGTCTGCCGGGGCCCAGACGAAGAAGTCAGCGGTGAACTTGGCGCCTGGCTTGTAGCTGGACTGCTCGACAGTCATGGTCGGCCCGTTGGGCGGCCCGTACTTCGTGAGCGCGGGCGCCGCCAGGGCAAGGACGACCAGCCCTGCACAGGCGACCAGCAACAAGCGCAGTGATCTCCTCATTGCCCCTTCCTTCGTCTGGAGCCCGCCGGAAAACCCGTCCTCCGGTGAGACGCGCGAGCCAAGGGAATAGTTAATACCCATTCCACCCTCTGACCACGATCTCCTTTTCCGGGGCAGGCCTTTCCTACAATCGCTTCGTGGATCCGCGGCCCGTCGGTGTCTTCGACTCGGGCGTGGGCGGTCTGACCGTCCTGCACGAGTGCCTCGTGACGATGCCGCACGAGGATTTCGTCTACCTCGGCGACCATGCCCGTCTCCCCTATGGGCCGCGGCCGCTGCCGGAGATCCGCCGTTTCGCCCGCGAGATCGGCACCTACCTCGAGGCCCAGGACGTGAAGCTCGTCCTCGTGGCCTGCAACGCGGCTACCTCCGCCGCGTTGCCGCAGCTCCAGGAAGAGCTGGGCGTGCCGGTGGTGGGCGTGATCACCCCGGAGGCGCACACGGCAGTTCAGGCAACCCGGAATCGGCTCATCGGCCTACTGGCGACGCAGGCGACGGTCGAGGCAGGCCGCTACGCGGAGCTCGTCCGGGCACTCGACGCCGGCGCCGAGCTCGTCTCGGTCGCCTGTCCTCGCCTGGTGCCGCTGATCGAGAGCGACGATCCCTTCTCGGCGCAGACGACCGAGGCCGTGCGCGAGTACGCCGCGCCCCTGAAGGAGGCGGGCGTGGACACCGTCATCCTCGGATGCACGCATTACCCGCTGATCCGGCCGATCTTCCAGCGCGTCTTCGGCCGGGACGTGACGCTCGTCTTCTCCGCCGAAGAGACCGCGCAGGAGGTCGCCGTCACCCTGGCCCGCAAGGGGATCGAGAACGGAGAGAGCCGCGAGGGAGGCTGCCGCTTCCTGACGACCGGCGAGCCCTCGCTCTTCCGGGAGCTCGGCGAGCGATTTCTGCAGCTTCCGCTCGGCGAGATCGAGCAGGTGGATGTCGCGGACCTCGAGGCGGCGACTGCCGACCGTGTGGAGCTTCCACAGTGAGAACCGACGGCCGCCGCGCTGACGAGCTTCGCCCGGTCGAGATCGAGCTCGACTACCTCGAGCAGCCGCTCGGCGCCGCCCTCTACGCGCAAGGCAAGACGAGGGTCCTCTGCACCGCCTCGCTCGACGAGGGCGTGCCGCGCTGGCTGCGCGACTCCGGCCGGGGATGGCTGACTGCGGAGTACTCGCTCCTGCCTGCCTCGACCGGCGAACGGACGCAGCGCGAAGCCAGCACCGGGAAGCAGAAGGGCCGGACGGTCGAGATCCAGCGCCTGATCGGCCGCGCCCTGCGAGCGGTGACAGACCTCGAGGCACTGGGCGAGCGGACTCTCTGGCTGGACTGCGACGTGCTCCAGGCGGACGGAGGCACACGCTGCGCGGCGATCTCAGGGGCCTATGTGGCTGCCGCACGGGCGCTCGACCGGGCCGGTCTCGGGCGGGTGCTGCAGGACTCGGTCGCCGCCGTGTCCGTGGGGATCGTCGGCGGCGAATGGCTGCTCGATCTCGACTACGAGGAGGATTCCTCCGCCGAGGTCGACCTGAACGTGGTCATGATCGGAGACGGCCGGCTGGTCGAGGTGCAGGCGACTGCCGAGCGGGCGCCGTTCGGCCGGCCCGAGCTGGACGGCCTGCTCGATCTCGCTGCGGCGGGGATCGAGAAGATCGGCGAGGCGCAGGCGCAGGCTCTCGATGCTGCTCGCGTCTAGCATCCCGTCGCTTTCGTGGGAAGAGGCGCTGCTGCGCCTGGCGCTCGCAGCCGCGCTTGGGGGCGCCGTCGGGATCGAGCGCGAGTTGCGAGAGCGAGAGGCCGGTTTCCGGACGCATCTGCTCGTCTCGGTCGGGTCGGCGCTCTTCACGATCGCCTCCGCGTACGGATTCCGCGACTTCCTGGTGCACGGAGGAAGCCTCGTCAGAACCGACCCGACACGGATCGCGGCGCAGATCGTCACGGGGATCGGTTTTCTCGGCGCCGGCGCGATCATCCGGCACGGGCTGTCTGTGCGCGGTCTCACCACCGCGGCGACGCTCTGGGTCGTCGCCGCGATCGGGCTGACGACCGGGGCCGGCTACTACTCGGCAGCCGCGCTCACAACCGGGCTCGCGCTCTTCTCCCTCTGGCCGCTGCGGATTGCCGCGCACTTCGTCATCTCGCGCTTCCGGCCCCAGTCGGGGAGGCTCTTGGTGCAACTTGCGACCGGCACCAGCCCGGGTCCCCTGATCACGGAGGTCGAGCGGCTGGGCGCACACCTCCACACCGTCGAGGTCGGGCAGGAGGGCGACCGCCGGACGATTGCGCTGGACCTCGCGCTGCCGAAGGACGCCGACCTCCCGGGGATCGTCGCCAAGGTCGCCGACGTCGAGGACGTGCTCGACGTGCAGTGGATGCACTGAGGCGCACGTGAGAGCGCTGCTCTGCTCGCGGAACGAGAACAAGCTCCGCGAGCTCTCGCCGCTGCTGCCGGGCTGGGAGCTCGAGCTTCTCGACGCGGACTCCTTTCCGCAGGAGACAGGTGAGACCTACTACGAAAACGCGCTCGCCAAGGCACGCTTTGGCCGCACGGTCGCTCCCGACGCCTGGGTGCTCGGCGAGGACTCGGGCCTCGAGGTCGAAGGCCTCGGCGGGCGTCCCGGAGTCCGTTCCGCGCGCTATGCCACGGAGGGTGCGGAGGCGGTCTCGAAGCTTCTGGAGGAGCTGAGGGGAATCGAGGGCGAGGGCCGCCGGGCGCGCTATGTCTGCGAGCTCGTTTCCCTCTCGCCCGAAGGGCGGGAGCTGAGAGGCACCGGCGTGCTCGAGGGCCGCATCGCCTGCGAGCCTCGCGGCTCCGAGGGTTTCGGGTACGACCCCGTCTTCGTCCCCGGCGGCGAGGAGCGGACCGTTGCCGAGCTCGGCAATTCGTGGAAGGAACACCACTCGCACCGGGCCGCCGCCGCGGCCGACCTGCTGTCGGCGTTTCGCTAAGCCAGCCCCGGAGCCTCTTCCGGCCGCCGCCTCGCGGCGAGCCACCAGTTGATCTCCGCGCCGAAGACGATCACGTTCGCCATCAGGTAGAGCCAGACGAGCAGCAGGGCCGGCCCGCCGAAGACCTTCAAGGCGACGACGTTGTTGGAGAAGCGCACGTAGAGCGGAAGCCCCTGGAAGCTTGCCTCGAGCACGATCGCGGAGGTGACCGCTCCCGGGAGGACGTGCCGCAGCGAGTGCTCGACGTTGGTCAGGAAGTAGTAGACGGCGACCAGGAAGACGAACACGCCGAGCAGCGAGACCGCGACGGAGAGCGAGTAAGCCACGTACGAGTTCACGGCGACCCCCGCCGCGTAGCGCTTGAGCAGGTCGAAGCCGATCGAGCCGACAAGGAGGCTGACGAAGAGCGTCACGAGCGAGAGCAGCATCAGCCCGACCGCGAGCAGCTTGCCCCGCAGGAAGGACCGGTTCGGCTGGCCGTAGACGATGTTGAGCGCCGATTCCAGGACGCTGAAGAGCGACAGCGAGGTCCAGAGGAGCCCCACGCCACCCAGGATCCCCAGCGCGGTCGCGTGCTTCTGGATCTCTCGAACGGCGTGCACGATGCTCGAGACCGAGCTGCCGGGAAACGCACGCTTGAGCTCCGTCACCAGGTAGCTCGACTCGTTCTGCCGGCCGGCAAGACCGAGCAGCGAGACCGTCAGGAAGAGCAGCGGCACGAACGAGAGGAGGGCGAAGTAGGCGATCATCGCCGCGAGGTGCGGCCCGCGGTCGGCGTAGAACTTCCCCAGCGGCTGGGGCAGAGCCGGCATGGCGGGGAGTATGGGCGGCAAGGGGCGCAAGGTGTTAGCGTCAGGGCGATGGCGACAGCCCAGGCATTGGCCGACCTGACCGAGATCTCGACGCAGATCGAGGCAGCCGTGGTCTTCGACCGGGACGGGACCGTGCTGGCCTCGACGCTCGACGACGAGCGTGCCGGGCGTCTCGCCGGCAGCGCGCTCGAGCTCCTGCGGGCCGCGGAGGACGCGCGGCCGACGGCCTCGGAGCAGATCGCCCAGCTGGACGTGACGTTGCGCGACGGCAGCGTCTTCGTCGTCGCCGACGGCGACCGCCTGATCGCGGCCACCACGGTGACGGAGCCGACCGTCGGCCTCGTCTTCTACGACCTCAAGAGCTGCCTGCGAGGCCTGGGCGAAGACGGGTCGGAGCCCGCGCCGGGCCCGGCGAGCCCGAGGCGCGCGCCCGCCAGGCGGGCGACTCCCCGCGCGAGGAGGCAGAAGGACGATGAGAAGCCGTAGCTTCCTGACGGGCTTCCTGCTCGCGCTCGGCTCGGCGTTGGGCGCCCTCCTATACCGGCGTCGCGCGGCCCGGAACCGTGAGCGGGTCGAGCTCTACTTCGGCGACGGCTCGATGATCTCGCTCGCGGAAGGCACGCCCGGCGCCGAGGGCGTACTCGCGCACGCCCGAGAGCTGCTCGCGACCGCCCGCGGCTAGCGGTGGAGCGCGCGGAGCTCGCCGCGGCACTGCGGGAGCACGCCTACCTCGAGGGCGACTTCACCCTTCGTTCCGGTCGCCGCTCGAGCTACTACCTCGACAAGTACCGCTTCGAGACCCGGCCTGACCTGCTCGGCCCGCTGGGAGACGCGATCGCGGAGGCCGTCCAGGGCTCGGAGCCCGCAGCCGTACGGCTCGCCGGTCCCGAGCTTGGCGCCGTCGCGCTCGTGGCTGCAGCCTCGCTTTCCTCGGGCCTGCCGTTCCTGATCGTGCGCAAGGAGGCGAAGGGATACGGCACGGGCAACCGGCTCGAAGGCGAGCTCGAAGAGGGCGAGCTGGTCTGCCTGGTCGAGGATGTCGTCACCTCGGGAGGGGCCGCGGTCGAGGCCGTCGAGGCACTGCGCGAGGCGGCTCTGGAGGTGCGAACCGCGGTCTGCGTGGTCGACCGCGAGGAGGGCGGGACGGAGGCTCTGGGGCGCGTCGGCGTCAGCTTGCGGCCGCTTTTTCGCGTCTCCGAGATCGCGGAAGGCCGCAAAAGTGCAGCAAAACCGCATGGTTGAGCCGAATGCGTACACCTGTTAGGGTCTTTCGCTGGTCGAACGAACCCAGAGAGGAGCGGACGTGACGAAGCAAGAGTTCGTGGATCGAGTGGCATCGAGGGCGAGCATGTCGAGGAGGGAGGCGGCTGAGGCAGTCGAGGCCGTTCTCGACTCCATCACCGAGACCCTCACGCAGGGTGGAGAGATCAACTTCACCGGCTTCGGGAAGTTCTCGACTCAGCACCGGAAGGCGCGCCAGGGCGTCAACCCGCGTAACCCAAGCCAGAAGGTGCAGATCCCCGCGGCCACGGTGCCGAAGTTCTCCGCCGGCAGCACGCTCAAGCAGGCCGTCAAGAGCGGTGGAGCAGGAGCAGGCGGCGACGGCGGCGGCGGGATGGGTGGGGGCTACTAACCTCCAGCCGAGCTCGACCTAAGTTTCGAGGGCCGCGAGAGCGGCCCTCAGCTTTCGAAGGCCGCCGGAGCGCGAGGTAGCCTCTCCAGCGTGAGCGCTGAACCAACCGTCGCGACGACGTTATTCGCCGACCGGCTGGCTGAAGCGGTGGAGAAGAAGCGCTCGCAGCTACTCGCCGGGCTCGATCCGCGGCCGGATCTGCTTCCGGTCGAGCTGGTCGGCGACGCGCAAGTCGACCGCGCTGGGGCCGCGGACGGCTGCGCCCGGTTCTGCCGCGGGATCATCGATGCGGTTGCCCCGCACGTCGTGGGGGTCAAGCCCCAGCTGGCGTTCTTCGAGGCGCTCGGCGCGGACGGCTTCCGCGCGCTCGAGGACGTGTGCTGGTACGCGCGTTCGGCCGGGCTGATCGTGCTCGCCGACGCGAAGCGCGGCGACATCGGCTCCACATCCCGGGCCTACGCGGCGGCGTACCTCGAGGCAAGGGGTGAGGAGCCTCCGCTTGCCGACGCGATGACCGTCAATGTCTACCCAGGGCGCGACTCGCTCGAGCCGTTCGTGGCGGCCTGCAGACGGCACGGGACCGGGCTCTTCTGCCTCATCAAGACGTCCAACGAGGGCGGTGCCGACGTCCAGGACCTCGTCCTGTCCGACGGCCGGCTTCTCTGGCAGCACGTCGCGCGCCTCGTGCACGAGCTCGGACAGGAGCTCGTCGGCGAGCGCGGGCTCTCGAGCGTCGGCGCGGTCGTCGGGGCAACGCACCCTCGGGCTGTGGGCGAGGCGCGGAGGCTGATGCCGCAGGCGGTGCTCCTTCTGCCGGGTGTCGGTGCGCAGGGCGCCACGCCCGCGGATCTCGCGCGCGCCTTCACGAGCGGCCCCGCGAGCGCGCTCGTCAACGCCTCCCGGAGCGTCCTCTACGCGTTCCGCACCTCGGGCGAGGACTGGCGCACCGCTGCGGCACTCGAGGCGGCACGGCTTCGCCGCGAGGTCTGGGCCGTCTCCGGCTGGTAGTGGCACGCGGCTGGCCGGGAGAGCTGAAGCGCTACGCCGCGCCGGCTGCGTTTCTCGCCGCGGTCACGCTCGCCGTCCTGCTCGTGCGCGCCGGCCTGGAGACGAAGGCGACACCGGCCCCCACGACCGTCGCGACGACCGTGTCGCACACGGGGACGAACACAACCGCCCGTCGCCCTCCCCGGCGCTTCTACGGCTTGCGTGCCGGCGAGACGATCAGCGACGTGGCAGTTCTCTTCCACACGACAGTCGACGAGCTGCTCAAGCTGAATCCGGGGATCAAGCCGACCGCACTGACGGTCGGCCAGCGGATCCGTGTTCGCTGAAGGCGGCTGTAGAATCGGCGCCCCGTGAAGGGGCTTCTCGCCGCCGCCGCCGCCGCTCTCGTCCTCGTGGCCCCCGTCCTCGGCGCGCCCCCTCAGCCGGCGGGCCGCGCGTGGGTGGTCGTGAACGGCGCCACCGGCGAGGTCCTGCTCGCCCACAGCGCCCATGAGCGCCTGCCTGTCGCGAGCATCACGAAGCTGATGACGGTCCTGCTCACGCTGGAGCACGCGCGCCTCGATGACTCCGTGACGGTGACGCGGCAGGCCGCGGACGTCGGCCAGTCGAGTGCGAACCTTAGCGCAGGCGAACGGTTCACGGTGCGCGAGCTTCTCGAGGCGGCGTTGATCCAGAGCGCGAACGATGCGGCGGACGCCCTGGCGAACTACGTCGGCAAGGGCAGCGAGGCCCGCTTCGTCGAGATGATGAACGCGCGCGCCCGGCGCCTCGGCCTGCGGGACACGCACTTCGTCCGTCCTGACGGACTCGACGCCGCCGGCCATGTCTCGAGCGCGCGAGACGTCACCCTTCTCGCCCGCCTGCTCATGCACCGGCCGGTCGTGCGGCAGATTGTCCGGCAGCGGGCAGCGCGCATCTCCGGCGGCCGCGCGCTGCACACGTGGAACGACCTGCTCTTCAGCTACCCCGGGATCTTCGGGGTGAAGACGGGGCACACCTCTCTTGCCGGCTGGTCGGAGGTAGCGGCCGCCCGCCGCGGCGCCCTCTCGATCTACGCGACCCTGATCGGCAGCCCCGACCGATCGTCCCGCAACGCGGGTCTCGTGAAGCTGCTCGACTGGGGCTTCTCGCGGTACGTCCGTGTCCAGGCGGTCGTCGCGGGCCGCGCCTACGCGGTCGCCAAGCTCGGTTACGGCCGGCGGCCGCTGCCGCTGGTTGCCGAGCGCTCGCTCGCTCCGACCGTCCCGGTCGCCAGAGCCCTCGTTCGTCGTGTCGTCGCCCTGGACGTAGTCTCCCTGCCCGTCTCCCGGGGAGAGCCCCTTGGAGAGGTCCGGATCTACCAGCGCGGCCGTCTGCTCGGGCAGGTGCCGCTGGTCGCCGAACGCTCGGTCGCCCGTCCCGGCATGGCCGGCCGCGTCGGGTGGTACGCGACGCGTACGCTGGAGCACATGGTGGGGTGGTTCCGGTGAGCCTCACGTGATCGTCACGGTGACCATGAACGCGGCGATCGACCGGACGGTGACCGTCCCCAACTTCCAGCGCGGCCAGCGGCACCGGGCGACGACGGGGTTGACGCTCGCGGGCGGCAAGGGGATCAACATCGCCCGCGCCCTCAAGAGCCTCGGCGTTCCCGTCGTGGCGACCGGCCTGGCAGGCGGAAAGACCGGCACGCGGATCGTCGAGGAGCTGACGGCCGAGGCCATCCTGAACGACTTCGTCCGGATCGAGGACGAGTCCCGGACGTCGACAGCGATCGTCGACCCCACCGGCGGCAGCTACACCGAGGTCAACGAATGGGGCCCGCACGTCCAGCCCGAGGCGCTCCAGATGCTGCTCGAGAAGCTCGCCTATCTCTCGCGCGACGCCGACTACGTGATCTTCGCCGGCTCGCTGCCACGCGGGATCGACGACGGGTTCTACGCGGAGGCGATCCGAGACCTCAACCGGCGCGGCGTGATGACGGTGCTCGACGCCGAGGGCGAGCCGCTGCGGCTCGGGACCCAGGCGGAGCCGTTCCTCGTCTCCCCCAACGAGCGGGAGGCCGAAGGGCTCGTAGGCCAGGAGTTCCACGACGACGACGACTTCTTGGACGGTCTGGAGGCGATCGCGGAACTTGGCGCCCGCAACGTCCTGATCACGCGCGAGTCTGGCTGCTGGGCGCTGCTCCGCCCCGACCGAGAGCCGCGCCGCTACCGCGCGCTGGCGCCGCGTGTCGATCCGGTTTCGGCGGTCGGCTCCGGCGACGTGCTGCTCGCCGGGTTCGTGGCCGCGCGGCTCGAGGATCGCTCCGGCGAGGAAGCGCTTCGCGCCGCGGTCTCGGCGGGGGCGGCGTCGACGCTCGAGCTCGGCGCGGGCCGTTTCGAGCCGCGCGAGGCCGGCCGGCTCCTCGCCGGCGTTCAGGTGACAGAGCTGGAGCCGGTCGGCCGCTGAGGAGCCGCTCGTGGTGCCGTCCAGGAACGCTGCTACGATCGCTGCCCATCTTGAGAGAAGGCGGCAAGAACGGTTTTTCGGCCCGGGCGGCCTCGAGCGGCGCCTGGGCCTCTTGCGTTGAAGGGGGCTTGAGAGCGTGGAGATAGAGATCGGACTGGGCAAGAAGGCACGCCAGGCGTACGGGTTCGACGACATCGCGATCGTGCCCTCGCGGCGCACGCGGGACCCTCAAGACGTAGACATCGGCTGGACGCTCGGCCCGCACCTGCTCGAGCTGCCCCTGCTCGCCTCGGCGATGGACGGCGTCGTCTCCCCGAAGATCGCGATCGAGCTCGGCAAGCTGGGCGGTTTGGGCGTGCTCAACCTCGAGGGGATTTTCACGCGCTACGAAAACGCCGACCGCGAGCTCGAGAAGGTCGCGAAGCTGACGAAGGAGCGGGCGACCGCCGGGCTGCAGAAGATCTACGCGCAGCCGGTCGACACGAAGCTGATCGCGGCGAGGATCCGCGAGATCAAGGAGGCGGGAGTGCTCGCCGCCGGGTCGCTGACACCGCAGCGCGTTCGTGACCACTACGAGACGGCGCTCGACGCCGGGCTCGACGTCCTCGTCATCCAGGGGACGGTCGTCTCGGCCGAGCACGTCTCCTCGAACGGCAAGGCGCTCAACCTGAAGGAGTTCATCGCCGCGCTGCCGGTGCCGGTGGTCGTCGGCGGCTGCGCTTCCTACCAGACGGCGCTCCACCTCATGCGGACGGGCGCCGAGGGCGTGCTGGTCGGAGTCGGTCCCGGACAGGCCTGCACGACCCGCGGCGTTCTCGGCGTCGGCGTCCCGCAAGCGACGGCGATTGCCGACGCGGCTGCAGCGCGAGTCCAGCACCTGCTCGAGACGGGCAAGTACGTGAACGTGATCGCCGACGGCGGCATGCGCACCGGCGGAGACATCGCCAAGGCGGTCGCGTGCGGTGCGGACGCGGTCATGATCGGCTCGCCTCTCGCGCGGGCCAAAGAGGCGCCGGGCCGCGGCTTTCACTGGGGGATGGCCACGTTCCATCCGACACTCCCCCGCGGCGCGCGGGTGGCAGTCGAGCAGAACGCGACGCTGGAGGAGATCGTGATCGGCCCGGCGCGCGAGAACGACGGCACGCTCAACCTGATGGGCGCGTTGCGCACGTCGATGGCGACCTGCGGCTACGAGTCGATTCACGACTTCCAGAAGGCCGAGGTGATGCTCGCGCCGGCGATCAAGACCGAGGGCAAGTCGCTCCAGCAGGCCCAGCGGATCGGGATGGGTTAATGGGCGAGGTCGTCCGGCTTCCGGTCGCTGAGCCGGGGCCGGAAGAGCGGCCGGTCCTCGTCCTCGATCTCGGAGGGCAGTACGCGCAGCTGATCGCGCGGCGGGTGCGTGAGTGCCGTGTCTACTCCGAGCTCGTCCCGCACTCGATCACCGCGGCCGAGGCCCGGGCGCGGAACCCGCGCGCGCTCGTGCTCTCGGGCGGCCCGGCGTCGGTGTACGCGGAGGGCGCGCCGCGTGTCGATCCGGCGCTGTTCGACCTCGGCGTTCCGACCCTCGGGATCTGTTACGGCATGCAGCTGATGGCGCAGGAGCTCGGCGGCAGCGTCGAGCGGACCGGGGTCTCGGAGTTCGGGAAGACCGAGCTGCGGGCGGAGGGAGAGAGCGAGCTCTTCGCCGGCCTGCCGGCGGAGCAGATCGCCTGGATGAGCCACCGTGACTCGGTCACGGCGCCGCCGGCCGGGTCGCACGTGACGGGAGGCTCCCCCGCCGCCCCGATCGCGGCGTTCGAGGACCCTGACCGGCGTCTCTACGGTGTGCAGTTCCACCCCGAGGTCGTGCACACGCCGCACGGGACCGACGTTCTGAAGAACTTCCTCTACGCCGTGGCCGGCGCACCGCCCACCTGGACTGCGGCCGCCGTCATCGAAGAGCAGGTCGATCGGATCCGCGCTCAGGTGGGAAACGACCGCGTCTTGTGCGCACTGTCCGGCGGCGTCGACTCGGCGGTTGCGGCGCTGCTGGTGCACAAGGCGGTCGGCGACCAGCTCGTCTGCGTCTTCGTCGACCACGGGCTGCTGCGCAAGGACGAGGCGGTGCAGGTGGTCGAGACGTTCGAGGGGCATTTCCACGTGCCGCTCGTGCACGTCGACGCGCAGGAGCGGTTCCTCGCGCGGCTCGAGGGGATCGCCGATCCCGAGGAGAAGCGCAAGGCGGTCGGCGAGGAGTTCATCCGCGTCTTCGAGGCGGAGTCGCTGAGGCTCGGCAAGATCCGGCACCTCGTCCAGGGAACGCTCTACTCCGATGTCATCGAGTCCGGCGGCGATGCGGCCGTCGCGGCGAAGATCAAGTCCCACCACAACGTCGGCGGACTGCCGGCCGAGATGGAGATGGCGCTCGTCGAACCGCTCCGCCTCCTCTTCAAAGACGAGGTTCGCCGGGTCGGCGAGGAGCTCGGGTTACCCGAGCGGATGGTCTGGCGGCAGCCGTTCCCGGGGCCGGGGCTCGCGATCAGGATCATCGGCGAGGTCACCCGCGAGCGGCTCGAGATCCTGCGGGACGCTGACGCCATCCTGCAGGAGGAGATTCGCCGCGCCGGCCTGTACCGGGAGCTCTGGCAGTCGTTCGCGGTGCTGCCGGCGATCCGGTCGGTCGGCGTCCAGGGCGACGAGCGGACCTACGGCTATCCCGTCGTCATCCGGGCCGTCACGAGCGACGACGCCATGACGGCCGACTGGGCAAGGCTGCCTTACGACCTGCTGGAGAGCATTTCCAGCCGGATCGTGAACGAGGTCCCGGCCGTGAACAGGGTCGTGCTCGACATCACGTCGAAGCCGCCTTCCACGATCGAGTGGGAGTAGGCGCGCCGCGCCGCGATCAGGGCGCGGCCGAAGCCGCCGGATAGCGGCGACGCACCTCGTCGACGTACGTGCTCAACCGCTCGGCGAGCGAGGCGTCGGGGATCTCGAGCACGTTCTCGGCGTTCTGCTCGCCCGAATGCGACAGGTTGAAGGAGCCGACGAAGACCACCTCGTCGGCGACGACGACCTTCGCGTGCATGAAGTCGTGCACGCTGCCAATCGGGTCCCAAGGCTCCGAGCGCTTCCCCGAGAAGGACCCCCGCAGCACGTGTTCTAGCAGCGGCAGCTTCCATGCGACGTTCGGTTCGGCGCGCCACTGCCGCACCACCTCGTCTGTCTCGGTCGCGTCCACGCAACCCGCGACGTCCGCCTTCCCGTCGGCCAGCAGCTGGGCCAGCGTCGCGAGCACGGGAGCCGCGGTGATCACGGGAGAGCAAATCCGCACGTGCCGTGCCTGCCCGATCTTCTTCGCGATCCGGTGCGAGAGCGCCTCACCGAAGCCGGGCGCGAACCACGGCCTGACTCGCGTGCCGGCGACGTCCACCGGCCGCGGCTCGACGAAGCCGCTTCGCGCGACCACACCCCCTTCCCAGAGCTCCTCGAAGTTCAGCCTGAACGCGTGAGCGAGCTCGGGCGAGTCGGCCCAGACGATCACGTTCTCCTGCCGCGACCACGAGGCATCAGTCCAGTTGGTCGATCCTGTCCAGACTGACTCACCGTCGCGGATCACGTACTTGTGGTGCATCAGGTCCGGCACCCCGGCAATTGCCCGTGAAGGGACGCCGAGCGAAGAGATCAGCTCCACGTCCGGCTCGGGCGGCGCCGGCACCGGGATCGGGTTGCCGTGGTCGATGTTGTAGATCACGCGAACCGCGACTCCGCGGGCGGCGGCCTGCCGAATCGCGCCGGCCACCACTTCCCGCGTCTCGGGCCCGAGGTTGAAGTCGTACTGCGCGAGGTCGAGGGACGACTTCGCCGCGCCCAGGAACTCCGCGACGAGGTTCGCGATCTCCAGCGGCTGCTGGCCGCCGTCCGTCAGAGTTCGGATCCGGATGGAGGAGCTCATTGCGAGACTGGTCGGCGCCTCGATCGGCGAGACCTTCAACTTCTATCGTGACGGCCGGGGCGCTGCGGTGCGACGTCGCCGCCTTTCGGACTACCGCGAGGCGCGGCTGCTCCTCGTCGGGGAGGCCGCCGGCTACCGCGGAGCGCGCGTCTCGGGGATCCCGTTCACGTCCGAGCGCCAGCTGACCGGCTCGGGGCCGGCCGAGGCGACAGCGACGATCGTCCACCGTGTGCTGGCCGAGCTCGAGCTCGAAGAAGAGACGCTCTGCTGGAACGCCGTGCCCACGCATCCGCACCATCCCGGACGGCCTGACACGAACCGGCGACCGACGCGCGCAGAGATCGAGGCAGCAGCGCCGTTCCTTCGGGAGCTCGTGCGCGGCCGCCGTGCGCTCGCCGTTGGCCGTCTCGCACACGCCGTGCTGGGCGGGCCCTATATCCGCCATCCAAGCCACGGCGGGGCAGCGGATTTCCGCGCCGGGCTGCTACGATTCCGGGCCGGCGGACGGCGAGTCCGCCTCTTTTCTGTCACATGAAGACGTGGAACGCAAAACCGGGCGAGGTCGAGCGCCGCTGGTACCTCGTGGACGCCGAGGGCAAGACGCTCGGTCGTCTCGCCACGCAGATCGCCGACATGCTCCGTGGCAAGGGCAAGCCGGAGTACACGCCCCACGTCGACACCGGTGACTTCGTGGTCGTCGTGAACGCCGAGAAGATCGCCGTCACGGGCAAGAAGCTCGACGACAAGCTCTACTACCGCCACTCGGGCTACCCGGGTGGCCTGCGCAGCCGGCCGCTCCGCGACGAGCTCGAGCGCCGGCCGACCGAGGTACTTCGCAAGGCGGTCAAGGGCATGCTCCCGCGCAACCGGCTCTCGCGCGCCCAGATCCGGAAGCTGAAGATCTACGCAGGGCCCGAGCATCCGCACGAAGCGCAGGCGCCCCAACAGCTGGAGTTGACGACGTGAGTGAGCTGGCGCAGTACCGCGGCACCGGCAAGCGCAAGACGTCGGTCGCGCGCGTGATCCTCCGGCCCGGCGACGGCACGACGTGGTTCAACGGCCGGACTATCGAGGCCTACTTCCCGCGGGCCGCGCACCGCGAGCTTGCGCTCGCGCCGCTCAAGGTCGCCGGCGTCGAAGGGACGTTCGACATCCGCGTCCGCGTGCACGGTGGCGGTCCGAGCGGCCAGGCCGGTGCTGTCCGGCATGGGGTCGCCCGGGCTCTCGTGGATGCCGATCCGGAGCTGCGCGTCCCGCTCAAGCGGGCCGGCTTCCTCACGCGCGACGCGCGAATCGTCGAGCGCAAGAAGGCGGGCCTGCACAAGGCGCGCAAGGCGCCGCAGTTCTCGAAGCGTTAGTGCCCCTTCCAGTACTGGTGGTCCGGCTCTCGGTTGCTAGCACCAAGCCAGGGGCCACACTCGGCCGCGGCGCAGGCTGGTCGCCTGCGCTAGGGCGAGGGTGGCCCCTGGCGCTGCGTGATTGCGGGCGAGAGGCGACCGTCCATTGCTGGGAGGGGCACTAAGTTGGCGCGCCGCTACTTCGGGACCGACGGGGTCCGGGGTGTCGTCGGCGAGGACCTGACGCCCGAGCTCGTCGAGAGGCTCGGCCGCGCGGCCACGCTCTGGTCGCAGGGCGGCAGGGTCTTTGTCGGGCGCGACACGCGCAGCTCCGGCCCTGAGCTCGAGGAGGCGTTCGCGCGCGGGGTGGTCTCCGCAGGCGGGAACGCGGTGCTGGCCGGAGTGCTTCCGACTCCGGCCGTGGCCTTGCTCTCGCTCGACCTCGGCGCCGTCATCTCCGCCTCGCACAACCCTCCCGAGTACAACGGCGTGAAGCTCTTCGACCGTGAAGGGCAGAAGCTGACGGACGCGGCCGAGGAGGAGATCGAGGCGCTCCTCGACGCGCCCCTCGTGGGCGAGCCGGGCACCGTCGACCGCGTCGGGGTCGCGACCGATAGCTACCTCGAGCACATCGTGGAGCGTTTCGGTTCCGATCTCTCGGGCCTGCGCCTCGTCGTCGACTGTGCGAACGGCAGCTACTCGGGAATCGCGCCGACGGCCTTCGAGCAGCTCGGCGCCGAGGTGACTGCGATCGGCTCCGATCCGGACGGGAGGAACATCAACGTGGGCTACGGCGCGACCGCTCTCGAGACCTTGCAAGCGGCCGTCACCGGCTCGAGAGCTGACCTCGGGATCGCCTTCGACGGCGACGGCGACCGGATGCTCGCGGTCGACGCACGTGGCGAGGTCGTCGACGGCGACCAGATCGTCGCCGTCCTGATGCTCCACCTCGAAGTCGACCTGGTCGCGGTGACGGTCATGACGAATCTCGGCTTCCACCGCCTCGCCGAGGAGCGGGGTATTCGCGTGGTCACCACGGACGTCGGCGACCGCTATGTCCTCGAGGCGCTGCGCCGCGAGGGCGGGCTTCTCGGCGGCGAGCAGTCGGGCCACATCATCTACCTCCGCGACCACGTCACGGGCGACGGCCTTGCAGCGGGGCTGTTGCTCTGCGGCGCGCTCCAGGGGCGTACGCTCGAGGAGGCGGCGGCGGTGATGCCGCGCTACCCGCAGGCGAAGTCCAACGTTCGGGTCGCCCGGCGCGTGCTTCCGGAGACCGTCACGGATGCAGTCGCGCGCCTCAACGAGGAACTAGACGGCAAGGGGCGCGTACTCGTTCGCCCATCCGGTACGGAGCCGTTGATCCGGATCCTCGCCGAAGCCGAATCCGCGCAGGAAGCGGAGGCCGCCTGTGCTACGATCTGCGCTCTCGTGACACGAGAGCTCGGCTGAACCACCCCAACGGCGGGGTGGGGAGTCAGCCGGGCCTTTCGCGTTCTAAGGGGGTTTCGGCGTGTGCGGAATCATCGGCTACGTCGGGCGCAGGCCCTGTAAGGATCTCCTTCTCCAAGGCTTGCAACGGCTCGAGTACCGCGGTTACGACTCGGCCGGGCTCGCGCTTCACGAGGATGAGCGGCTCGACTACGTCCGGGCCGTCGGGAACCTCCAGTTTCTCAAGGACGCTGCGGGCTCGAACGGGTCGTTGTCGACGACCGGGCTCGGCCACACGCGCTGGGCGACTCACGGCGCGGTCACCGAGCAAAACGCCCATCCGCTGACCGGATGCGACGACGGAAAGCTCGCGATCGTCCTGAACGGGATCGTCGAGAACTTCCGCGAGCTCAAGACGTCGCTCGAGGCCGACGGACACACATTCAGCTCCGAGACCGACGCCGAGGTGATTGTCCATCTGATCGAGCGCCACTACCAGGGCGATCTCACCGAGGCCGTGCGCGCCGCCTACAAGGAGCTCGAGGGCCACTTCGCCTTCGTGGTCATCCACCACGACCATCCGGGGCAGCTCGTCGGCGCCCGAAGGCAGTGCCCGCTGCTCGTCGGCGTAGGCGAGCACGAGATGTTCCTCGCCTCGATGGCGGCGGCCTTCCTCAGCGAGACCAAGTCGATCCAGCTGATCGAGGACGGCGAAGTCGTCTCGATTACCCCAGAGGGCGCCCGCTTCGTCTCGGTCGAGGACGGCGAGCTCGAGCGCGAGATCGTGGAGGTCGACTGGGACCTCGAGGCCGCCGAGAAGAGCGGCTACGAGACCTTCATGCTCAAGGAGATCTACGAGCAGCCCGAGGCCGTGGGCGAGACGCTCGGCGATCGCGTCCGCCACGGGCGGCTCGTGCTCGAAAGCCTCGGCATGACGGAGGAGCAGATCCGCAACCTGCGCCGCATCGTCATCGTCGCAGCCGGGACCTCCTACCACGCCGGCGTCGTCGGCCGCTACATGATCGAGGAGTGGGCGCGGATCCCGGTCGAGCCCGACATCGCGAGCGAATGGATCTACCGCAACCCGGTTCTCTCCAAAGACACGCTCGTGATCGGGATCTCCCAGTCCGGCGAGTCTCGCGACACCATCAACGCGATCAAGCTCGCTCAGGAGCTCGGCGGCCGAACTCTCGCGATCACGAACCTGATGGGGTCGCAGATCACGCGAGAGGCCGCGTCGGTCCTCTACACGCGCTGCGGCCTGGAGATCGGCGTCGCCGCGTCGAAGACCTTCACCGCGCAGGTCGCGCTGCTGGCGCTGATCGGGCTCAAGCTGGCCCAAGTGCGGAAGACCCTGCCGCCGGAGGAGATCGAGTTCATTCTCGACCGGCTCTACGAGCTGCCCGAGAAGATCGAGGAGTTCCTGGACGGGAGCCATCCGATCGAGGAGATCGCGCAGCGGTTCTACGACAAGCCGTTCTTCCTCTATCTCGGCCGCCACATCGGGCTGCCGGTCGCGCTCGAGGGCGCGCTCAAGCTGAAGGAGATCTCCTATATCCCGACAGATGCCTACTCGGCCGGCGAGATGAAGCACGGGCCGATCGCGCTCCTCGAGGAGGGCACTCCGGTGGTCTGCGTCGCGATCGACCAGAAGGTGATCTACGACAAGGTGATCTCGAACATCCAGGAGACCAGGGCGCGCGGCGCACACGTGATCGCGATTGCCACGGACGGCAACGAGGATATTCAGCACCACGCAGACGACGTCATCTTCGTCCCCAGGACTCCGGCGTTCCTGCAGGCCGTGCTGGCCGTGATCCCGCTCCAGTTGCTGGCCTACCGGATCGCGAGGCTGCGCGATCTGAACGTCGACCAGCCTCGCAACCTGGCGAAGACGGTCACCGTCGAGTAACGGCCTCGACGATCCGCGACAGCACCGCCGAGTAGTCAAGGTCGCCGTCGCCGGCCTCCTGGGCATCGGCGAGCCAGGAGCGCGCAGCCAGGGTGACGCGCAGGTCGAGCCCGAGCTCGGCGATCAGGTCGGCGTCCTTGCGGGCAAGGCGCAGCGGGAAGCGCGGCGGGTAGTCGTTCGCCTCCACGGCCGGGCGGCGGCGCTTCGCCTGGTCGGCCAGAGCCGTCGTTGACAGCACTTCGAAGGCCTTCTCTCGTGACAGGCCGAGCGCGTCGGCCAGGGCGAGCGCCTCGCCGAGGACGCCGATGACGCCGACGAGGGTCGAGTTCGCAACGAGCTTCGCGGCTGCGCCCGCCCCCGTGCGCCCCATGTAGTGCGGCGTGCCGAGCACGCCGAGCAGCTCCCGCCAGCGCTCGAACAGAGAGGCATCGCCTCCGACGAAGATCGCGAGCGTGCCCGACTCGACCTCGCTCAGACTCCCGAGCACAGGGGCGTCGAGAAGGCCGGTGCCGGCCGCCAGCACGGATGAAAGGTGCTCGACGGCCGCCGGTCCGACCGTCGACATCTCGATCACGGTCGTCCCTTCCTGTGCGCCGGCGGCGACACCGTCCGGCCCTTCGGTGACGGCTCTGAGCGCCGGCGGGTCGGCGACCATCGTGATCACTGCCTCTGCGCGCCCCGCGGCGTCGGCCGGGCTCGAGGCAGCCGCGGCGCCCTCGGCTACCAAAGCGTCAGCGCTCGCCGCGGTCCGGTTCCAGACGACGAGCTCGTGTCCAGCAGCGAGGAGCCGCCGGGCGACGCGGCTACCCATCCCGCCGAGCCCGACGACCGCGACCGTGCTCTTGCCCGCCATGCTCCCCTCTGTACCCGCGTAGGGCCATGGTTACCCTCACGTGGTGGGCGTCTTGGACGAGATCGGCCAGGGGGTTTGGAATGCCTTCCAGATGTTCTGGGAGGTCTGGTGGGCGCTCGTGCTCGGCTTCCTGCTCTCGGGGATCGTCCAGGCGTGGGTCCCTCGCAGCCGGATGGAGCTTGCGCTCGGCGGGCGGGGGCTCCGGACGATTGCTCTCGCCACCGGCCTCGGGGCCGCCTCTTCCTCGTGCAGCTACGCGGCCGTCGCGATCGCGAAGTCGACGTTCCAGAAGGGGGCGAGCCTCGCCGCGGCGATGGCGTTCCAGTTCGCCTCGACGAATCTCGTGTTCGAGATCGGGATCGTGATCTGGGTCTTCATCGGCTGGCAGTTCACGCTCGCGGAGTTCGTCGGCGGCCTGTTCCTGATCGGGCTGATGTGGCTTGCGATCCGGCTGTTCGTCTCGCGGCGGGCGGAGGAGGAGGCACGCGAGCACGCCCAGGCCGCGGAAAGCGGCCACCAGCACCATTCGGCCGAAGGCTCGCCGCGCGTCCTCTCGCTCGAAGCCTGGTCGGACGTGGCGCACAACTTCCGCGGCGACTGGGAGATGCTCTGGAAGGAGATCACGGCCGGCTTCCTGATCGCGGGCTTCGTCGCGCTGCTCCCGTCAAGCGTCTTCAACGACCTCTTCCTCACCCGCACCGGCGGAACCGCCCAGCTGCTGGAAAACGTGGTGGCCGGGCCGCTCGTGGCCGTGCTCTCCTTCGTCTGCTCCGTCGGAAACGTCCCGCTTGCGGCGGTCCTGTGGGCGAGCGGGATCTCCTTCTCGGGCGTCATCGCGTTCATCTACGCCGATCTGATCATCGTTCCCTTGATCGTGGTCTACCGGCGGTACTACGGCCTGCGGCTGGCGGCGTTGCTCGTCGGGATCATGTTCACGGCGATGGCTGCCGCGGCGCTCGCGGTCGACGGGATCTTCAGTGGGGCCGGGCTCATTCCCAAGCACAGGCCGTCGATCGACTCGATCACCGGCCGCGGGATCTCGTGGAACTACACGACCTACCTCGACATCCTCTTCACGATCGTTGCTGCAGGGCTCGTGTGGTTGACCCTCCGCCGGGGGGCGCAGGACCCCGTGTGCGGGATGACGGTCGACCGGTCGAAGGCTCTTACGAGCGTGCGAAACGGGAGGACGTACTACTTCTGTGGGCCGGGGTGCCGTGAGCGGTTCGAGGCGGCTACGGAAGCGGCGCGAGCGGCGGGGTCTGGACGACCGGCAGGTGAGACACGGTGACCGGCGGGGCCGGCAGCTGAACCGGTAGCGACGGAGGCGGGGGCACTGCCACCGGGAGCGGCAGCTGGGAGGCCTGCGGCAGCAGGGGGACCGAGGGAGTGGACGGCACGGACGGCGTGGACGGCGTGTTCGGCGCCGCCGGCAACGTCACCGTCGCCGGCGTTGTCACGGGGGTCATGGCCGTTCCGGGCGCCGGGGCCGTCGAGGTCGCAGGACCCGTCCGAGGGAGTGTTCCCGGGACATGGCCGTTTCGGACAGCGCCCCGTGAAGCCACGTTTGTCTGCCGAGCGGGCTTGTGCCTGCCGGCTCGGTTCATCGGCGGGGCTTGTACCACGGGGCCCGCCTGGGCCGGATGATGGATCAAGGCCGGGCCGGAGGCAGGCGTTCCACCCGGGCCGAGTGCTCGGGTGAGCTCGTGCCGGAGCGCCGGTGTCGCAGCCGTTACGCCTGCCACGACGACGGCAGTCGCCGCCACTTTCGCCGCTACTCCGCCGAAGATCGATTTGCCCCACGCGAGAAGCGAGCCGAGATCCAGCGCCCACACGCGTCCGCGCGAGCGGTCGAGCTTGTGGGCAAGGGAGCGGCGGGCGGGGAAGAGCAAGGTCTCGACGGCACCTTCGCTGAGCTCGAGCTCGTCGGCGATCTCCTTGTAGGAGAGCCCCTGCCACTCGCGCAGCAGAATCGCACGCTGCTGGTTCGGCGTGAGCTCTGCCAGCGC